>JAAHHN010000009.1 GCA_010672165.1 Spirulina sp. SIO3F2
TCATTGGGGCCAGTGCTACTGGATTTAGCAGCAATTTCTTTCATGTAGGTGCTGGCCGCAGCGCGATCGAATTCTAGGGGTTGTCCTGCATCCATCAACATAAAATCCCCCAGCTTGATTTGAAGCTGCTCTTGATCGAACTTGACCCCCGCTCGACCGGCTGCCCCCGCAATTCGTCCCCAATTGGGATCGCGGCCAAAAATCGCCGATTTCACCAAGGATGACCCCGCGATCGTCTTCGCAACCTGACGCGCTGCCGCTTCACTAGGCGCACCCGTGACTTGTACCTCCAGCAAACAAGTTGCCCCTTCTCCATCCCGAGCGATCGCCTTCGCTAGATGCTGACACACCGCTGTGAGCATAGCTTCAAGTTGGTCAGCTATTGGCCCTGGTTCCGTAATTGCGGGCGTCCGCGACTGGCCATTAGCCAGGGCAATCAGCGCATCATTAGTGCTAGTATCCCCATCCACAGTGATTTGATTGAAGCTGCGATCGGCTGCCCGCTGAAGCATTGCCTGCCAGAGGGTACTGGAGACCAAGGCATCGCAGGTGACAAAGCCGAGCATTGTAGCCATGTTGGGGTGAATCATCCCCGAGCCCTTGGCAATGCCCCCAATCCGAACGGGACGATCGCCCACTTTCATTTCCAGAGCGATCGACTTAGTCACGAGATCCGTGGTGACAATGGCGCCAGCAGCCGCATCACCCCCATCACTCGAAAGAGCACCCACTAGATCAGGAATGCCAGTGCGAAACGTATCCATTTTCATTCGCTGACCAATGACGCCAGTTGAAGCGAGTAAGACCTCTTCAGACGGGATATTCAAATTTTGAGCTAGAAGCATAGCCGTTTCTTGGGCATCCTGCTCGCCCTGTTTCCCGGTTCCGGCATTGGCTTGGCCTGCATTACACAACACAGCTCGGGCTGAAGTTTTCGCCTGCAAACGCTGGCGGCAATAGTCCACACAAGCCGCCCGTACCTGCGATTGGGTGAACACACCTGCTGCGATCGCGTCCGTTTCCGAATAAATCAAAGCCAAATCTGGTGCGCCCGACGGCTTGAGTCCAGCGGTGATGCCAGCCGCTTGGTAGCCCTTAGGGGCGGTGATATTTCCGTTGACTGGTTGCCATGCCGTCATCGTCAAACCCATTATTTAAAATTAATATTTCAGAGGCGATTATAGCGTTCTTTATTAATCTCTCTCGACTAAGAATGAGTGATTGACTCAAGCGACATAAACTTTTGTGTCTAAGTTCATAAATCTCTACGTAGATCCTTGGTTAAGGTTGGAGGTTTAGGGCACATTAGTAATAGGGCGTTATTAATTAGGGCGTTAGCAATCACAACATAACGGGCTGGGTTCACAAACTCCTGAGAGGGGTCTTTTTCGTGAACAGTTGCCCCAAGTTGGGATTGAGCTTACTGCACTTGGACTTACTGAGCGGAATGGTGAGCGTGGTGTGTTATCCAGTCACCGCTTGTGCAGGATTAGCGTGCTGGTATTGTGGTCAATCGGGATTTTTTCTTCATGATGCTTTTTCGACTGAAACAGATAAGCTTAATCACTTGGCATTATCTCAATCAGCCTTTGTTTGATCGGTCGGGTCAAGCGGCATTCGAGATCAAACGTTTTTTGTATCTTTACCGGATTCAAACCTTAGAGCGATGTTGGCAAAAAAAATGCCAGCGCCAACGTCAGTTTTATCATTGATGGTTGTCAGATTTGGCTTAACATCCGAAGCTCAAACGTATCTGAGGTGCGTATGACGGGTTCAATTGCCTATTTAGGCCCCCCCGGAACCTATACGGAATCAGCCGCATTAGCTTATGCCCAGACGGTGCAGGGGGGCAGTGAAGCTGTGGCTTGTTTATGTCCGTATCCCACAATCGCCCAAACTCTCCAAGCGGTGGCGGCTGAGCAAGTGAATGTGGGCGTTGTCCCGGTGGAAAACTCCATTCAGGGGAGTGTCACCATGACCCTCGATACGTTGTGGGGTTTAGAGCACCTCCGGATTCAGCAAGCCTTGGTGTTGCCGATCCATCATGTTTTGATTTCCCAGGCAACAGAATTGGTAGCGGTGGAAACGGTCTATTCTCATCCCCAAGCGTTGGCTCAATGTCAGCGTTGGCTAGCCCAGCATTTGCCTCAGGTGCAACAGGTGGCCAGCAACTCGACCACCGAAGCCCTAGAGCATCTCCCTCAAGATCCCACTGCTGCTGCGATCGCCTCAGAACGGGCAGCCGGGTTGCATCAGCTCCCCATTTTAGCCCGCGGGATTAATGACTATCCTGGTAACTGCACGCGGTTTTGGGTGATGGGGTGGGCAACCCCACAACCGGAGCTAAAACCCAGCAGCCATGTTTCTCTGGCGTTTAGCGCTCCAGCTAATGTGCCAGGGGCGCTGGTCAAGCCTTTGCAAGTGTTTGCCCAACGGGGCATTAATCTCAGCCGCATTGAATCGCGCCCCACGAAGCGATCGCTGGGGGAATATCTCTTTTTCATTGATCTCGAAGCCAATTTAGCCGAAGCGCAGGTGCAAGAGGCGATCGCCGAGCTACGACCCTATACAGAGGTGCTCAAGATTTTTGGCGGCTATGAGGTGATAGCGGTGGCGCGATCGCAAGTTAACCACTAGGTAACACATCTTTCAACGCCGTACGAGCTGCTAAATGGTTCCGCGTTGAAATTAAAATTTCTGCCTCACGTTCTAGACGCTCTTTGGTATTCTGCATCTCTAGCAAGGCTTGCTGCTCATCCGCCACACCGTAGAGGTTCCCTGCCACCCAGTAAGATAACTCGCGGGGTGTGGTGGGCAAGTCTTCAGGGATTTCGAGCTTTTGATCCGTGAGTTTGGCCGAGAGATGAATCACATCACGCAGCAGTTGTTCCACATCGGTTGTAAGTACTCGTAGATCATACTCACTAGAATTGTCTTCAATCCATTCCACAAGACCCACACGGTAGGGCTTTTCCCGGGTATATTCGAGTACCCGAAATCGTTGTTGACCCAACGTGAGAACTTTCATGCGATCGTCAGGCAGACGATGGAAATGTAAGATTTCGGCACAGCAGCCAACCGTGGCAATTTCACCCTGGCTGGGGTCAAGCATCAGCACCCCAAAGCGACGATCGCTCTCGAGGATGGTGTTCATCATGATGCGGTATCGATACTCAAAGATATGAAGGGGTAAAGGGCGTCCAGGAAACAGCACAACTTCGGGTAAGGGAAAGAGTGGCAGTTCACGAACGGCAATAGAGGAGGAAGAGGACATGAGAGAGAGTATCGCTACAGGCCAAAAAGGTTGTTTCTACTTTAGCGAATTCTTGGTCGCCTCTACGATGGGCAACCTAAGAATCATCGGTTTTTAGGCGGCTAAAAATGCGCCAACTGCCTGATTAAAGGCATCTGGCTCGACTAAAAAGGGCCAATGATTACCGGGAACCCATTGTTCGGTAAGGGACTTGAGATAGGTTCGATACGGGCGCAACTGCAAATCGGTGCGGTTGAGACCTTGTTTAGGCAAAACCAATAATGTGGGGACATCGAGCACAGTATATAAACCGTTGACTGCCATCACATCATTAAAGATGCCATTACGAGCCGCGATCGTGAATTTGCTGCCCCAGCGGCCATCCAGTTTAGCTTCGATGCTATCTCGAAACACCTCGGCTTGGAAATCTGACCAGCCACGATATTGTTTGAAATTTTGGGCCGTGGTCTCCGCAGTTGCTTGGCTCTCAAATGGCCCCATTGCCTTGAGGAAGGGCAGGGTCTGATAGAGCAGCGGAAACGTGATCTTGAGCCAGCTTGGCATTGCACCGATAAAGGCGGGGTCAACTAAAATCAGCCGTTCGACTTCCTCTGGGAATTCTGTGGCCCAGATGCAAGCCAGCTTCCCGCCCCAAGAATGGCCCAGGAGGCTAAATTGTTGCCAATTCAAACGGCGACAGAGCGCACGAACATCGGCAATCATATCTTCGCAGTCGTAGCCCGTTTCGGGTTTGCTACTGTCGCCGTGACCACGCAGATCGGGAGCGATGATATGGTAGTCCTCTCCAAGACTTGCAGCGAGGTTTGTCCAGACACCGCTATGGTCGGCCAAACCGTGGAGGAGTAGAAACTTCTTCGTTCCCTGTCCCCATTCACGATAGGCGAGGTGATGCTCTTCAGTGATTTGGAGAGTAGTTTTGTTGTAATGCATTTTGTGATACGTATTGTAATACAATGCGCTGAAAGACATGGATCTGACCGACAACGTCAGGATTTCATACAACAGAGTCGGGGCGCAATGGTTGCGCTGCTTGAGTTCAGTTATGGTTAGCAAGAAAGCGCAAAAAGCCCGAGTCAAAGCTGCACGCTCCAGACCCGATCGCGTTCCTGCGCTGCTACGCCATTTTTTAACTCGTCAGATGTTGAGAAAAACCGAGATTATTCAGGCTTTTGAACTGGCGTTTGCGGGGGTGGTGTTGGGAGAGGGCATGAATCTGCGCCGGACAGAGGTGGCGAGTTCTTGCGGCGAGCAACCCTTTGATTTTTCTGATCCAGAAGCGAATGTGGTGGATGACTGGCGGGCGATCCCGCTTCGGGAACTGAATCGGGCCCACATGGCATATCTGGATGCGGCAGGTTGGCGCTATTATTTGCCCGCGATGGCGATCGCACTGCTGGATGATTATGAAGATGACCAATATGGGCCATCAGAAATGCGCATCATTGGCACTTTAATGTCTCTAGATATTCAAGAATCCCTTGGCTCTCACGAGTATTTTTACTCAACATTAACCCTGGCTCAGAAATGTGCGATCGCGCTCTATCTCCAACATTTGCCGTCTTGGGTTGAGCTGAATATTTCGGATGTGCGTTTGCGTAAACGAGCGCTCAAGAATTACTGGGTTCAGTTTTTAGTTGAGGTGTAATGTATCGATTGTTGCCTGTTAGTCACCTTATCCTGTGAGCGATCGCGGTTCACAGCCCATCAGTCCACTCCTCAAATTCTGGACGGTGGGCCGAGAGAAGAATAGTCGAGTTCTGAGCGCCTTAACCCCATGAATCACTTTGCTGTTCTGATGAAATTTTTGCGCGATCGCCCCCAGTTTTATCAAGACATCTACCAGCAAAAATATCTCAACCAGACTGCCATTTCCCTGCTGGTTTGCAGTGCGGCGTTTTTTGCGCTCTATGGCATGGTGATGGGCTCATTTGGCGGTGGTCTGCAACTGCTCGTTTCGGCGATCAAGCTCCCGGCGCTTTATCTATTGACGCTCGCCATTTGTTTACCCTCGTTGTTCTTTTTGGAAGTGGTGGCGGGGTCAAAGCGATTGTTTGAGCAATATTTGGTGTTGTTGTTGGCGGCGATGGGCGTGATTGGGGTGATGCTGCTAGGTTTTGCGCCGATCGCCCTTTTCTTCCGATTATCAGTCAATGATTATGCCTTCTTTCAACTGCTGAATGTGGTGATCCTGGTGCTGGTGAGCTGGACAGGGGTGCAAATTTTTTATCGGGGCATGGTGGCGATCGCGGAGCCGGGCAGTCACTTATTACGGCGGCGCAAACTGATTATGCAGTCCTGGTTATGCATCTATGGTCTGGTCGGCAGCCAACTGGGCTGGACGTTACGGCCTTTTTTGGGTGATCCTAACCAACCGTTTCAGCTTTTCCATCGGTTGGAGAGTAATCTGTTTCTTCATGTGCTCCAGTTGATTCGGGAGCTATTGCAAGTTCAAGCGACTTAAAGCAGAGTGTTTTGATAAGGAGTCGCAGGGTAGAGAGTATTTGTTTTGATCTTTTGTAGGGGTCAGGTCTCCCGACCCTGCAACCCATTTTGTATAGAGGTGTTGACTGGGTACACAAGTGGGTTCGGGCGAGGAAAACTCGCCCCTACACAGAATCAAATAATTTTTCTGTTTAATGAATAAACGCTAGGAGCGCAGGGAGCACCCTATTGTTCTCAGACTGCAATACTATCCAAGATGAATTGCTAAAAGTTAAGACCATGTCTACCCATTCTCCTTACCATCAAGTTGAAAAACTGTACTTCGTGTGGAATGCGGATTGGAGCCTGGCGGGGGCGATGCAAGCGATTCAGGAATGGCTGACCCAGACGAGCACCTGTGCCCTGTGCGAGATCGCCTATGCAGGCATTCGCCCGAAAGCCGAATGGCAACAATGTCAGGCGGCGATCCCTGTACCCGTGGAAATCCTATGTCGAAACCAGCTTTCGCCAGCGTTACAGGCTGCGTCTGGGGATGCGTTTCCGGTGGTGATTGCACAGACGGCTCAAGGGTTGATTCTGGTGTTGGAGCGGGAAGCGATCGCGGCTTGTGAGGGGGATGTTGAGCGGTTTCGGGTGGCGTTAGAGGCAGCGTTAAATTCGATGGAATAAGTCTTATAGTTTCCTCGTGTCATGGCTCTGCCGTGACATGCATCATTTGCGGCTCTGCCGCCTACAACTGGTAAACGGTGTGATGAGAGGCAGAGCCTCTAGACCCGCATTACCTGGCAGAGCCAGGTAACGAGCCAACATACTCTTAAAACAACAACTTATCCTCAATAAACCGCTGAATTAACGGTACTTGAAACCGATAAGTTTCCCCTTGTTTTTCAATGATTTCGGTGCGGAGTAGACGGCGGATCGCGTCTCGATCGGCTCGGGTGATTGCCTCGCCTTGCACAATGCGATCGCAGCAGTCTTGTTCCGCTGGGTTGAGCTTACCCCAGAGTTCATTGAGCGTCGTGCGCCCTCGCTCGATCGCCACCACCAAGGCTTGATCAACATCTTCGACGGTGGCGGTGTGGCTGAGGGGGGCGGGGCGCTGGTTGAGCGCTTCAACGATCGCGGCGCAGAGGGTTTGCACCCAGAAGGGTTAGCAGCGGGTGAGGTGGAGGATGCGCTCTACGGCGGCGGGGTCGTAGATGTCGGGGAAGTCGGGGATGGGCTGACGGATCAGTTCGCGGGCGGCGGCGTCGTCGAGGTAGCTGACCAGCAGGCTGCGGGCGTTGATTAGGCAGTCGTTCCAGTGGGATTGTAGGTCATCGGGGTGGGTGGAGCCGCTAAAGAGTACAATCCAGCGTTGGCGATGTTGCATCACATTGCGGAAAAAGTTCAGCGGCGCATGGATTTGGTCGCCTGCAAAGATGCGATCGAGCCGTTCAAATTCATCCAGGCACAGCAATATCCGTTTGGCGCGATCGATGACCTGCTCAATTTCCGTGAACCACTGTTGCAGCGCTGGAAAGGGGTCGCGCCGGACGGCTTCGGCATCAATGGGGGGCAAGTTGTAGTTACGGGTGGTGCGGGCGCTGGTTTGGATTGCCTGAGCCAAGGCGGTGACAAAGTTACGGGGGTCATCGGCTTGCAGGCCTTGCATATCCACAAACAGGGGAATAATATCTGAGCCCATTTTTTGGGGCAGGTAGCGCAGGGATGAGGTTTTGCCGATGCGCCGACCGCCATAGAGCAGCAAAATCGGTGGTGGGCTGCTCAGGGCGAGGGTTTCGATTTGGTTAAAGAGGTCTTGGCGGCCTTTGAAGCGGGTGGTGGCGCGATCGGGGTCGAGCAGGGTGGTTTCATTTAGAGAGAGAAAAATGAGAATAGAGGCAGTTGAACTGTACTGCCTCCAAACATGACAACGCATTTTGCACTCATCGCTAAACTCAAAGCGATTCCGGACTACTGAAAAGCCAAAGGTCGGCGTCATGACTTGTGGCTGCTCCTCGTGCTGATTTTGCTGGGGACGTTGTGTGGGTATCGCGGATATCGCCCTTTGGCAGATTTTTGCCAAAATCACTGGCTAACGCTGTGTCAACAGTTGGAGCTACGACCTGAGACCCGAATCCCGTCTTACTCGACGTTTCGTCGTGTACTGCATCGGGTGGATTTCGAACCCTTACTGTCCCTGTTCAATGAGTGGGGGACTCAGTTCCTCCCTTTATCAGAGACCACATGGGTCGCTGGGGATGGGAAAGCTATCAAGAGCACCATGTCAGACTATAGCGAGTCCTATCATACCAAATCCGCATAGCAAAGGCTAAACTCTTACGTAGGGTGGGCATTGCCCACCAGATATGGCTTTTGAGCGATCACAAGGCGAGCATCATTCTTACTCCATACAAAACGGATTTGGTATCAGTCCTTTATCAATACAGTCAGTGCCTTTACCCATGAGCAAGGTTTGGTCTTGCATCTGCAAGTGGCAAACAACAAACAAGGCAGCGAGCAAGTCGTGGTCGAGCGGTTGATACAAGCTTTGGCCGGTCAGCCTGTGGTCTTCACCTTCGATGCCTTGCATTGTCAAAAAAAACTGTAGAGCGGATTGTCAATCAAGGACAACATTATCTGATTGCCCTCAAAGCGAATCAGAAAACCCTCTACCAAACGACGCAACAGTTACATCATCAGGGTCAATCGCTTGACCAAGTCATGGAGGAGGATAATTCCCATGGTCGCCAAGCCTATCGTCGAGTTTCGGTCTATGCTGCACCTCCCGAATGCCAAGCGCAATGGGCAGGATTGACTTGCTTAATCTGGGTTGAGCGCTGGGGCATCCGTGATGGCAAATCTTACTCTGAATCGGTCGGTTACATTACTAATTTGCACTTGAGTGCCAAGGAATTCCTGGGAGCTATCCAGCGCCATTGGCACATCGAAAATCGTCTTCATTGGGTTCGGGATGTCTTGTTCGAGGAAGATTTTTCCCGTCCTGGGGGTAATGCTCCCATCCTTTGGGCGATTTTGAATTGTTGGCTCCTCAATCTGGTTCGCAAACTCGGTTTTCGTACTGTTCCTCAAGGCCTTCGACGTTTGGCTAATCAAGTTGAGCTAGTTTGGACTATCCTCACTCACGGTTTTTCTTCCGCTAAATGAAACCACCCTGCTTCCCCCCTTTGTAAGGCAGGGACTATTCGTTGAGGAGAGAAAAAATCCAGATTGTGCGATTCAATGGTAGGGGCTGGGTTTCCCTGCCCCGTGCCAGTCCAATACACCTTGCTGTTGTCCGTTGGTTGATTTGTCCTCCAATGGGTTGGGGCGCGGAAACCGACGCCCCTACGCAGAATCCAGAAATTTCCTTTCTTCAATGAATAGTCCCTACCTTGGAAAAGGGGGGTGACGCCGCTTAAGCGGCTGGGATAGCGATAACTTTATGGAAGAGGAACAACTTGAAACCCCCTTACCAAGCTTGAAATCCCCTTACCAAGGGGGTCGGCGCAGCCGGGGGGATGATGTCAGTCTTGCCAATCAAGAGCAAGCTTGTAAGTCCTAAATGTAAACACAAAATAGAGAGACTACTCCCTTAATCACTCAAACAACGCTTGCGCTGCCATAAGCTGATCGCATGTCATTGAGCCTCAATCACGCGATCGGTGTTTGCCGACCCACCAACCAATAGGTTGGCATTTCACCACGACCCTTGACCGAAATTGTGCCCCTCGGTTCCAGCAAATATTGGTCTTTAAGATGCAAATACGTCTCCTCTGTGACCTGAATGCAACTGGGTTTCCCTTGAGACTCCATCCGCGAGGCAACATTCACCGCATCCCCCCAAAGATCATAAATAAACTTCTTAATTCCGATCACCCCCGCAATCACGGGGCCAGTATTGATGCCAATACGGATTTCGAGGGGTTGATCCCCCAAGCTTTCCAGGGTTTGCATATGAGCCTGCATATCTAGGGCCATATTGGCGATCGCAGCAGCATGATCCGTCCTGGGAGTGGGCAACCCACCCACAACCATGTAGGCATCACCAATGGTTTTGATTTTTTCTAAGCCATATTTTTCGGTTAGCTCATCAAAAGCCGAGAAAATTTGATTCAAGCCATCCACCACTTGTAGGGGGTCTAAACGAGCAGCCAGACTGGTAAACCCGACAATATCAGCGAAGAGAATCGTGGCTTCTTCAAAATGTTCAGCGAGGGATTGAGGCGAGGACTTGAGACGTTCAGCGATCTCAGAGGGCAGAACATTTAATAACAACTGCTCCGATCGCTCCTTTTCATGGCGCAACTCCGCAGTGCGCTGCTCCACCCGCTGTTCCAGGTCTTCATTGGCCAAGCGCAATGCCTCTTCACTCTGATGGAGCGCATTAAAAGAATCCTGTAATTGTTGGGCCATGGTATTGAAAGACTGACTCAGCTCATCTACCTCAATGATTGGGCTGCCTTCGGTTTGTTGCGCCAAATTGCCCTCAGCAATTGCTTTGGCCCCTTGCGAGAGGTTTTGTAAGGGCTTGGTAATCCATTGCGCGGTGCGAATCCCGAGGGCGATCGCCAGTCCTAAAGCCACAAAGGAGAGCAAGAGCGTATTCTGGGTGTTGGCATGGATTTGGCCCATAAAGTCTGTTTCAGGAATCACCACGAAAATCAGCCAGTCTAACTGATCGATCTGGCGCAAGGGGGAGACCTGAACGAGGTATCGCTGGCCATGCCAACGATATCGAAAAGCGGTGGTGTCCTCAATTTGCTGCAAATTAAAGTTTTGTGCTTGCAACTGTTGGACAGTGGTGCGAATGGCAGCCTCTTGGCTGTCAAGGGCCAGCAAGCGTTCGGGATCATCTGCACCAGGCACCTCAA
The DNA here is from genome assembly GCA_010672165.1 of Spirulina sp. SIO3F2. Taxonomy (GTDB): domain Bacteria; phylum Cyanobacteriota; class Cyanobacteriia; order Cyanobacteriales; family Spirulinaceae; genus SIO3F2. Next base: position 10,573 of record JAAHHN010000009.1, read on the forward strand.
CCGAGGGGACTTCAGGGGTAGAGCTAGCGACTAGCTCGCCTGAGCGCTCAATGATAAACGCTTCACCGGATTGACTAATTGGTAAATCATTGAGAAATTCATTGAGTTGTGCCAGTAGCAAATTGGTCGATAAGACCCCGATTAGCTGACCTTTGGGATCATAAACGGGTGTTGTTGGCGAAATCTGCAAAACGCCCAAGTTAGCTGAGGTGAAAATTGGGCTCCAGGTGGGTTGTCTTGCTGCCAAGGTGGCTTCGTACCAAGGACGCTCTCGGGGATCATAGGGTTTAACTTGCAACTGCTGCACCCGTTGGCCCAGCACACTAATGTGATAAACCACTCGATTAGGGGCTGTGGATTGATCTCGAAGCTTCAGGGCCAGCTTGCCATCCAGATAGCGTTGCACCCCAATGAAGTCACCATTTTCTTTACCGAGGTAAATATAATCAACCGAATCGGTCACTTGGATATCAGACCGAAACTGTTTTTCCAGGGCGGTAAAGTCATTGGGATCGAGATTACCATTCCGGAAAGCAGAGGCTAATACGCTCTGCAACAGGTGGGGCGTTGCTAAATAGTTGCCGATATGTTGATCAATTTGCTCCGTGACTTTATCACTGAGTTGGAAGGCCAGATCGTTGACGGCTTGTTGTCCATTGCGAAACGAGAGGTAACCGACAAGCCCAACGGCCGCCAAGAGTTGGAGCACAAAGGGCAGAACTAGCGTGCTCTTGAGTTTAAATTTGACGCTGAAGAATTTCGCAATCCGCATATGAAGCCAGGCAAGAGGGTTGATTCAGCCGATTGAGTGAGGTGGGCAATGGCTCAATCGCATCTCCTGTGTAACATAGCATCGCTCTAACCTATCCACTTCAATCGATGGGTTATGGCGTTGGAGACTGCGTTGATGATAGAAACGCGGTGAGCAATCCACCCATTAATCAACGTGAATGTCGATAAAATTACTGTTGTTAGGTCATGTCATAGCGATCGACTTTTTTCAATCGTATGAAAGTGCGAGACGCATTGTAATTGATTGGTGGCAGGCAAAATGCCTGCCCTACGGTTTTCTATGCTCAATTCCCGTAGCGCGGGCGTCTCGCCCGTCGTAGCTCATAATTTTTAGCCATACGCTCAATCCTGTTTCGCTTGCTCAATCGCCTGACTAAACCGCCGAATTGCCTGGGGATAATCCTCCCCCGCCACCCAAACTAAATCATTATGGGTTGCCCCTTCCACCCAATACTTCATCTTGGGTTCCGCCGCCACATCAAAAAGCTGTTGTCCATGTTTAAAGGGAATTGTGACATCCGCCGTGCCGTGGATAATCAGCACGGGTGCATCGATATGCGGCAGCTTGGCGCGGTTATAGAACTTGTCAAATGGTAATAACGGGAAGGGGACAACGACACGAAACGCTTGGGTAAACGTGCTCTCTAAAATCACGCCCGCCACCGGCTCTTGAGTTGCCAAGTCGATCGTTGGCCCACCGCCCACCGATCGCCCAAACAGAATAATTTCCGCTGGTGTAACCCCTTGCTCTTCGGTCAGGTAACGATACGCCGCCCGGATATCGGCATAGGTGTTGTGTTCGCTGGGACGACCATCACTCGTACCATAGCCCCGATAGTCATAAGCTAAGACGTTAAAGCCTGCACTGTACAAAATATTTAAAATCGGGTCAATATCAGCGAGATCTTCAGCGTTGCCGTGCGAATAGAGCAGTGTGTAGGTGGCATCTGGATTTTTGAGATGTAATGCCGCGATTTCTTCTTGATCGTTGACGGGCAACCTCAGGATTTGGTCAGTGTCGCTATAGCCCGGTGCTTGGGGCAAAAACAACATGCAATCGCTAAAAAAGAACACATAGAGCGCAAAGCTGCCGTAGATAAACAGCAGCGATCGCACCAATCGCCAGAGCGTAAATTCACCCAAGAGGAGTTTGATTAGTTGGGCACGATCCATTGACCCGAAGGGTTTATCTTAAAGCCATTGCAGGTTCTTGAGCTGACTCAACCGCAGCAGTTATGCTCCCAGGCGGCTCAACTTTCTCCAACTGTACCGCACAGGCCTTCAGTTCCGGCTGAATGGAAATCGGGCAGGCCTCGGGATGGGTCAGGGCATTGGCTTCCGCATCTTCTGCCCAGAGTGCCCCCCAATGCATGGGCACAAAGACCAAACCGGGGGTGATTTTGGACGTGACTTGGGCCTTGAACTTAGCTTGACCCCGCCGCGATCGCACTGCCAGCCAATCCCCCTCCTTAACACCTAACCGCTCGGCATCCCGCAAATGTACTTCAATAAATGGCTCCGGGTGCATTTTGCGGATCTTATCAATGCGTCCTGTGCGGGTTTGGGTATGCCAATGACCATAAAGTCGCCCCACCGTGAGCACAAAGGGATATTCAGCATCAGCGGGTTCGGCTAACCCCTTTGCATCAAAGGCCGCAAACACGGCTCGACCGTCGGGCGTGTTAAAGCTGGCATCGGTGTAGAGCTGCTGACCGTGCTTGGCTAGGGTTGTTGCATCTTTGGGACAGGGCCATTGTACTGGGCCGCCCGTTTGGAGGCGATCGTGGCTCAACGCTGACATATCACAGGGTCGCCCAGCGGTGAGGGCGGCAAACTCGGCATAAACTTCTGCGGAATTTTGCCAGCTAAACTGAGCCTCAAACCCCAACCGTCGGCCCACATCGGCCATAATTTCCCAGTCCGCACGAGCTTCGCCAGGTCGATAGCGGAATTCTGGACAGAGGGTGACAACTCGCTCTGAGTTGGTCATTACGCCTGTTTTCTCACCCCATTGAGCCGCAGGCAACAGCACATGGGCATAGTCAGCAGTTTCAGTAGGGTAATAGGCATCTTGGTACACCGTGAAGGGGGAGTTCCGTAAAGCGGCCTGAGTCCGTTTGATATCCGGCATACTCACGGCTGGATTAGTGGCCGCGATCCACAGCACCTGCACCGACCCATCCTCCAGACCTGTCATCATTGACCAAGCATCCTTACCGGGTTGAGGAGAGATACTCCCAGGGGACACTTGCCAAGCTGCTTCCACGGCAGCGCGATGTTCGGGATTTTTGACCAGGCGATACCCTGGCAAAATATGCGCCAGTCCTCCTGCTTCCCGGCCACCCATCGCATTGGGTTGACCCGTCAGGGAAAACGGCCCACAACCGGGCTTGCCGATTGTCCCGGTCATGAGGTGCAAATTGATAATCGTGCGGACTTTGGCAGTACCTTCTACGGACTGGTTTACCCCCATCGACCAGAGGGACAACACCCGCTTCGATCGCCCCCACCATTTGGCGGCTTTGTAGAGATCTGCCAGGGGAATACCGCAGCGGCGGGCCACCCGCTCAGGGGGATATTTTTGCAAGATCTGGGCATAGGCTGAAAAGCCTTTGGTGCATTCATCAATGAAGTACGTATTCATCAGACCCCACTTGAGCAGCAGGTGGGCAATACCGTTGAGCAACATCATGTCTGTGCCCGGTTTGATTGCCAAATGGAGATCAGCGGGTTGGGCTGTGGCGGTTTTGCGGGGGTCAACCACAATCAGCTTGACCTTGCGTTTACGCTTGTGGTGCTTAATAAAGCGGTTGAAGATGATCGGGTGACATTCAGCGACATTGGCCCCGATGATAAAAGCGCAGTCCGTGGTTTCGAGGTCGTCGTAGCAACAGGGCGGGCCATCGGAACCCAGGCTTTGGATATAGCCCGCCACCGCTGAAGACATGCAGAGGCGAGAGTTGGCATCAAAATTATTGGTGCCGAGACAACCCTTGAGGAGTTTTTGAGCGGTGTAATAGTCCTCGGTTTGGAGTTGCCCAGAGCCATACATACAAATGGAGTCGGGGCCGTGGGTGGTGCGGGCGGTTTGAATTTTACTGGCAACGCGATCGAGAGCTTCTTCCCAACTGACCTGGCGGAAGGGTTCGTCCAGGGAATCACGGAGCATGGGGGTTTTGAGCCGATCGCGGTCGAGGGATTCCGCGATCGTTGCACCTTTGACACAGACCATGCCTTTGCTGGAGGGATGGGCGCGATCGCCCCGCACCCGCCAGATCGGGACGCCCTGGGCATCTCGGTTGGTTGGGCGGCCAGGTAATGCGGGGGGCTGCACTTCTAAGCCACAGCCCACACCGCAGTAAGGACAAAGGGTTTTGGTCGTTTCAGTCATTTTTCAACCCCGAACAAATGAGTGATGAAAAGCAGAGTGGAGCTTTAATCACCACTCTGCTTGTGTGTGTTGTCACAATTACCAATGGGTAATCATTAATTGTAGTTAGTAACTAGCGGGCTTCTGCATGGATAAATCCAAGTTGGCGCTGGCATCTTCCTCTTCACCCTGATGGAACTCGGCGAAGGAGCCTTTGGGTTCTTTCAGGAAGAAGATACAAAGGAAGGCCACAATTAAACCCGTTGTGCCCAACACTTGGAAGAAACCGGAGTTAACCGCAGACATCACGGGTTCACCGCCATTGGCTGCCCCCGAAGATTCTGTGAGCAATAGACGAGTGGTCAGGTAAGCCACTGCACCCACGTTGCCGTAAGCCCCCACGTTCCCTGCAATTTGCCCAGTAATCCGGCGTTTAACCAGGGGCACAATCGCAAAGGTGGAACCCTCTGAGGACTGCACAAAGAACGAGCAAGCCATCGTGAGCAAGACCGCCAGGAAGATGGGCCAATTACTATTTACGGTGCTCATCAGTAGATAGCCGATGCCCATACCTGCGGTGAGCACAACCATCGTCCATTTACGGCTGCCCATCTTATCGGAGATGATGCCGCCACCGGGACGAGACATCAGGTTCATAAACGCATAGCTTGAGGCAATAATGCCAGCTGTGGCTTTATCAAGGCTGAATGTCCCCTCAAAGAAGGCAGGCAGCATCGTTACCACTGCCAACTCAGAACCGAAGTTCACAATGTAGGTTAATTCCAAAATAGCCACCTGGCTAAATTCATAACGGTCTTCGGGAGGATAATGTTTCTCGCCAGAGAGCAGCTCTTTGTTGACTGACCAACAGTTATAGGCTTGGAAGAGATAGAGACCAATCAGCACCACAAAGGCGAGGATCATGCCGCCTTGGGTGAGGAATTGCACCTTCTTTAAGCGCCAAGCCAACACCATCAAGATGATCGTTAAAGGGGCATTCATAGCCATCAAGAACCAGAAGTCACGCTTCGTGGTTACTTCCATACCGCGTGTGCTTTTCGGACGGCGATATTCTTTGCCCGGAGGCGTATCGGTAACGCTCACCAAATACAACGCACCATAGAGGGCGGCGACAATACCTGTCCCTGCGATCGCGGCTCGCCAGTTCAAGATATCAGTCTGGAATGCTGGGAAAAAGAGGATTTTGAAGGTTTGCGTTTCACCAAAACCGAACGCACCGGGAAGGAACGAGAGACCCACCCCAAAGAGCACCATCGTGAAAGCGGAGAAAGCGGAACCGAAGTTGCCCCAGCCCCCGTAAATGCCTTCTGCGGTTCCCACATCTTTGGGGGGGAACCATTCTGCTACCATCCGGATACCGATCACAAAACCTGCACCCACAATACCCATCAGCAGACGAGCAAAAACGAGTTGATTGAAACTCTGCGCAGTTGCGAAAATCAAACAGGGCACGGCTGCGTACATCAAAAGAACGGAGTAAGTCAACCGCGGCCCGTATTTGTCCAGAAGCATGCCAATGATGATCCGGGCGGGCACGGTCAACGCCACGTTACACAAGCCAATTGTGCCCAACTGGGGTTTGGTCAGACCAAACTCCTGGGCGATCGTTGTCGCAAAGGGGGGGAAGTTAAACCACACCACAAACGACAGAAAAAAAGCAAACCAGGTCATATGAAGGATTTTATATCTCCCTCGAAATGACCACATTTCTCCAAGCATAGTTAGTCAGTTCCTCTTGAAACAATAGCGTTTGGACACCACAGATTAGTTTAGGAAAGATGCATTTAACACATCCGCTTTAGCTAATGATCTCGCTGACCCTCAAGACTATTCTTGATAGCAAAGCGAATTAAGTTTTAAACACATACCTATCCCTAGGTTGAAGCCAAGCGTGACATTTTTGAAATTGGGATTTTGTTATTAATGTTACAAAAAATAAAATAATATGCTCTGAGCGATTAAAAACAATGCAATGCATGCATCGGATTATTTTTTTGGAACTGCAATCGCCGACAAAAAAACCTGGACGCTAAAACGTCCAGGCTAAACTATTCAGGAAAGTGCGACTGAGCTTGTGCCCAATTCCAGTGCAACAAGCAGAATTGCCAGGTTCAGGTAATGCACCTTCCAAGGCAATTGAAAGCTATTAATTTATACCGATAGGATTCATATCGTAAACATCAGGGTTCTGTGAAACCACTGACCAGTTTTTAGAGAAGAAGTACTCTCCTAAGCCTGATCATAAAGCGATCAGGTTTAGCATTAATTTAAGGCATAAACAATTTAAGCTTTTGGTGTTGCGCCAAACTTCTCCATCATCACCGTTTTGAGATAGGGAATTAAATCTTCACAGGGCACACTTTTTTCCACCCGTTCACCCAATTTGGCGTCTTTACCAATAGTGCCTCCCATATAAACATCTACAGCTTCAATGGTTTTACCATCTTTACGGGCTTTAGTGCCAAGAAAACCAATATCTGCCACTTGGGGTTGACCACAGGAATTGGGGCAGCCTGTCCAATGCATCCGAACACGATCGGGAATATCGAGTTGGGCATCCAGTTCTTGGGCAATTTTGAGCGCCCGTTGTTTGGTTTCCACCAGGGCAAAATTGCAGAATTGCGCACCCGTACAGGAGACCAAGGAGCGGACTAGCGGTGTGGGTTCGAGGGGGAAACGTGCAGCGATCGGCTCTTGCAGTAAGGTCTCAAGCGTCTCGGTCTTAACATGGGGCAAGATCACATTCTGCTCCACTGTTAAACGAATTTCACTTTGGCCATACACCTCCGCCAACCGGGCGAATTCTAACATCGCATCAGCATCCAAGCGTCCCACAGGCACATGAAAGCCAACATAGCTTAAACCCTCTTGTTTCTGAGCATGAACTCCCAAATGATCGCGCTTATCCCAGTCAATTTCGTCTGTTTCTGCCGCCGGAGTTAGGGGCTTATCAAAAGATTTTTCTACTTCAGCTCGAAACTTTTCCATTCCCCATTCATCAATTAGCCACATAAGGCGGGACTTCTGACGATTAGCCCGAGACCCGTTATCACGGAACACTGTAAGAATGCTGCGGCAAATCTCAACCACATCTTCATTGGGCGGCACCCAGGCATTCATGGAGATTGCCGAGGCACAGCGTTTAGCTGAGAAAAAGCCTCCCACCAACACATTGAAACCCAATACCTCATCCTTATAGGCGGGTACGAAGGCAATATCATTGATTTCAGCGTGAACCGAGTTGTCCCGTCCCCCTTCAAGGGCAATATTGAACTTACGGGGCAAATTCGTAAAGTCATAGTTTCCTTGCCCTTTGTTGGTGATCATGTCTTGGACTTGCTGCACCAACTCCCGCGTATCAATCAGTTCAGCCCCATCAATCCCTGCCACAGGTGATCCAGTGATATTGCGCACATTATCCATCCCCGATTGAACCGAAGTTAACTCGACAGCGGTCAGCTTCTTGAGAATATCTGTCATATCTTCAAAGCGCAGACCCCGGAGCTGAATATTCTGGCGTGTGGTGATATCTGCACTGCCGTCATCACCATAGCGTTGAATAATCTCACCCAATGTCCGCAGTTGCAGACTGCTTAAAACTCCACTGGGCGTCCGCAGCCGCAGCATGAACTTACCGGGGGTCACGGGGCGATAAAAAATGCCGAGCCACTTCAAGCGATGCTCAAGATCGGTCTTATCGATCGCCTCCCAGCCCATCTCGACAAATTGTTCAAGTTCATCCTTAACGGCTAGGCCATCTTTGGCAGCCTTGAACTTCTCGAATTTATTGAGTTTTTCAGCAGGTTTGGCTTGCGTCATAAAACAATAGCCCTAAAGTGGCGGAACATCAGGTGAATAGGAAAGACTGGTGACAGGGATAAAAATTGTCTTAATAGCCTGCCCAAGACCAGGAGTCAGCTTGGATACAGGATATTTGGCATTAAGTGGGTATTGTCTACCGAATTCGCTGCAGACCATTCCCAAAAAGCATGGCTTCAGAACAGAGCAATCGTCCTCATTTAACCAATTGCTCACTAGATTCTGACTCATATTGCTCAAGGTTGAGACTAAAAAGGATAGGTCTTGAATTTTGTATCTTAAGTTACCCTTCTCTCTGGATTTAGCGATTAAAGCATTAAATCAATGCAATATCCGCATTAAGCAATAAGCACGATCGCGACCCTCCCCTAGACTGAAAGCATTCATCCATCAGGATGCTGCGGGATTGACCTTGCTAGTATTAGCATTTCTCGCTGATGAGGATAGGGAGCCTGGGTAGTGTAGGTTTTCGTCATGGTTCCGTTGGGCTGGCATGAACAACTATTCGTTGAGTTTCAGCCCATTCCGTGCTGTTCATCCTCACACTACAATGATTCCGTAGGTATCCTGCATTACCCATGCTGCAATACGCTCAAGAGGCTGCGACTCAACAAAACTGGTCACAAGTAACCCAGCTCCTCCGTCATTGCACGGCGCAACTGGAGCAGGCTTCAGCGACAGAACAAGAGCAGGCTTTAGATTTAGCTTTGGATGCCCTACTTTGGGGCGATTTCCAAGACCGCTGGGAGTTAGTTAAAGTGCTGCCCCATCTTGGGATGCCCGCTTTTGAGGCCCTCACTCACTTGCTACTGGATGAGGCCATGACCTTCGAGATTCGTTGGTTTGCAGCTCGGATTCTGGGGGCATTTCAAGATCCGATCGCAGTTGAGCCCTTGGTGCAATGTTTGCAGTCAGCTGATGATCCAGAAGTGGTGCAGGTGGCAGCGTTAGCCCTAGCTAGCTTAGGTGAAGTTGCGATCGCGCCCCTCGCCCAGGCGCTAGCTGATCCTGCCCAATGTGTCATGGCAGTCCAAGCGCTGACCCAGATTCATCATCCTGCGATCGTTGAGCCGTTGCTGAGTGTTGTGGAACATCCTGATCCTGCATTACGCGCTCAGATCATTGAAGCACTCAGTAATTTTCAACAGCCCCGTTTAGTTCCGATCCTTGTCCAGGCACTCCAAGATCCCCACGCTATGGTGCGCAAGGAAGCAGTTACAGGTTTGGGGCTGTGGACAACATCCCAACGGGCAAATTTAACCCACTCAATGGATCTGTTTGCTTTACTTCAATCCTGCTTGCATGATCTCAATTTAGAGGTTTGTCAACAGGCAGCGATTGCCCTCGGTCGTTTGGCGACGCCTGCGGCCGCCACAGCCCTTTTTGAAGTTATTCAAAAAGAAACTACGCCACCACCATTACAGCGCGATAGCATTCGAGCTTTGGGTCGCATTGAATCGAGCCAAACCCTGAGCTATTTCCAAGCTGTATTACCTCAGATATCCCCAATGGCACAGGTCGAAACCATCCGAGCCTTGGGGCGGTGGGAGACGATTGAATTAAAACCGTCTGCTACTCAAATACTGTTAGATTTTTTTGCCGTGGCTGACGAGCTTGCCATTGTGGTGCAACAAGAACTTACCCAAGCTTGGGCTCATTTACAGAGTTCATTGGCGATTCCCACACTTCAGCAACTCACTCAATCGGATATTGAGACGGTTCGTTTACATGCGATCGCAGCATTAAAGCAATTATCAGGCAGTGATCTGTAACTCGCAATTTATTACAGTTTATTGGGTGTTTTTCAAACTACTCATGTCCCAATAAGCGGCCGATCGCCATCCCCATCTGTAACCCCAAAAAGCCACAAATGGGGCTTCCGAGCCAATAGAGCAGAGCAAGTTGCGATCGCCCGGATTCGAGCAAATAGGCACTATCAAGAATGTAGCTAGAAAATGTAGTGAAGGACCCCAAAAAACCAACAGTGATGAGCAAGACTAATTCCTTGGGGATTTGGACAACTTGGGACGCAACGATAGTGGTGATTGCCCCCATAACAAAGCTACCCACAATATTGACAGTAAAGGTTGCGTAGGGGAAGTCTTCTCCCAGACCGACTACGAGCCATAACCCTAGATAATAACGAGATAAGGCGCCTAAAACCGCACCAAAACTAATTGCGATCGCTGAATTCAGCATAAGTTATCATCAATAATTATAATCTGAATATTTATCTGAAAATCACTTTCATATCAATACATACTGATATCCAGCAAATCTATTTTATTGTGTGCATAGTGAAATATTCATCATCTTCATCTTGGATGAGTAGCTGAACACTTTGCGGTTGTTTCCAGAGTTGAGATTTGACAACCTTGATGAAATCTTGAGTCCGAAAGTGATTGAACGCACCACCATAAACACAGGCTTGCATCCCCTTACCTCCAATGACATGCTGATCTAAGTTAGTCAAGGATGTAAAGTCATTTGTTATGAGCCAATCATTGATTGTGGCAAGTGCTAACAGCTTCTCAGGCTCTTCATCTTCGTCAAAGAACTCTCCAATACTAAAGATTAAAAGGATGTCCGTAACCCAACTCATATCCAATTTCCACATTTAAGTTTTTGAAAAGTATCAGATATAGAATTGTCAAAAATTTCTAAATCGATTGCTTGACCAAAGGCAGTTGAACACAAAATGCGGTGCCTTGATCCAATTGGGATTGAAAGCCAATTTTTCCTTCTAATAGCTCAACACATTTTTTGACGATCGCCAGCCCCAAGCCTGTACCGGGTCGGGTGCCGACATTCTCTGCCCGGTGAAAACAGTCATAAATGCAAGCGCGTTCAGCTTCTGGAATACCGAGACCGTGATCCCGTACCCAAATTTGTAAGGTCTGGCGCTCTACCGTCAAGTAGAGTTCAACGGCTTGCTCCGGTTCAGAATACTTCAAGGCATTGGTGAGCAGATGCAGCAGAATATGTTGCAGTAGAAATGGGTCGTTATAAATCGAAGTGGCTAAGGCAGGCAGATCGGACTGAATGCGATCGTGCCATTGGGGATTAAGACGTTCAAGTTCTTTGATGGTTCGGTTACAAAAGTCCCCCAAGGGAATTTTACTGAGATGGGGCATAATCTCACCCGCCTCCGCTTGGGAGATCCAGAGCACTTCATTGACCATTTTGATCATATATTGAGTGGCTTGCTGAATTTGGGCAAAGCATTGGTGACGTTGCTGAGGATTGAGGCGAGACGTGTTTTGAGCCAAAGACTTGGCGGCTAAAGAGATAATGGTCAATGGGGTGCGATATTCATGGGAAATGGTGCGAATCATCCGTGCCTTGAGCGTTTCCAATGCAGCCTGAGTAGTAACGAGGGGATCTGCGTTTACCTCAGGGGTTGGTGCAGCATCCAGCAGATGCTCAAGTTGTGTATTGATTTGGGCGATAAATTCGGCTCGCTGCTGCTCAAGCTGCTGACGTGATTGTTTTAGCTCGTGAGTGAGTTCTTGGTTACGGAGTTGCTCTCGGCGGAGTTGGGCTTGCAGGCGCACAATTTGTTGATGCGGGTTGCTCACCCGCGATCGCTTGGGATGATAGTGATGAGATTTCACTGATTTGTGATGTGCCCCCCATATCCTGTTGGCCGGACATCCATCCGTAGTTTTACGCTAACGTAGCGATGGAAAGCAGGGTAGCGCGAAAGTGTGTTTTTTTAATAATACTTTAAGAATCTGGGCACTGTTTCCCGTAAAGACTCGCGTTGAATTTGAATGTTTTTGAGCCTGCTTCAAAGACGCTCAAGCATCCGCTCGAAAATGTGTAACATCGAACATCAATAATGGGATAGTGTTGATTGACTCAATGGATGATGGTTTATGATTCAGCTACGTCCCACGCAAAGCATTGATCTTGACTTTGTTCGTCAAGCCGAGCGGGATCCCGAAAATCGGCCCTTTATCCTGCAATGGACATTGGCTGAGCATGAAGCGGCACTGCAAGATCCAGATATGAGCCACCAAATTATTGAGCAGGCTTCGTCTCAAGACCCTGTAGGCTACACAATTCTACGAGGTTTAGCCAATGCCCACCGCAGCCTGGAACTCAAACGGTTAGTGGTTACACAGAAGGGTCAAGGATATGGCCAACAAGCGTTGCGGCGAATTCAGCAACAGGTATTTGAGCAATACAAAGCTCATCGTCTGTGGCTGGATGTGAAAGAGTTCAACAAACGGGCCTATGACTTGTATCGAAAGGTGGGTTTTGTAGAAGAGGGGCGGTTGCGCGACTGCTGGCGTACTGAATTGGGATTTGAGACCGTCGTGGTGATGAGTATGCTGGAGGATGAATATCGCCAACAATTACTCCAGTAGTCGTGATTCTCAATAGCAATCGGGTTCGCTACAATTCGATCTTGACCGCTTGATGAATGTTCACTTCACCTTATGCCCCTTGCCATCGACTTTGGTACGAGTAACACCGCGATCGCGCAACTCAATGCCAAAACGCAACAAGCCCAGTTATTGAAACTCCCTGATGTGGCACACCAACTGGCGCAGAATCCTCCCCTGATTCCCAGTTTGCTCTATGTTGAGGATGCGCAAAGTGGTCAAGTCTTGCTGGGGCAGCAAGTGCGCGATCGCGGCTTAGATCTCACCCAAGATCCCCGTTTCTTTCGTGGATTTAAACGGGGAATTGGCGCTCAAGTTCAAGGTTTTTTACCGGAACTTGATGGTCAGACCCTCACGTTTGAACAGGTGGGGAATTGGTTCCTGGGAGAGATTTTTCGCCGTCTCCCCAGCGAGTCCCTGGACTCCCTGGTATTGACCGTGCCGGTGGATAGTTTTGAAGCCTATCGGCTCTGGTTGACTCAAGCCAGCAGCACATTACCTGTGCAGCAACTTCAGCTTTTAGATGAACCTACTGCCGCAGCACTGGGGTATGGGGATGGCGATGCAGATGTACTACTTGTAATTGATTTTGGCGGTGGCACGGTTGATCTGTCATTGGTGCAGCTCAACACCAAAGCCAAGGGGCGTACCCCCACAGGTTTCATTATCAAATGGGGGGCACAGGTTTTAGGCGATCGCCCCAATCAAAAAGCTAGAACCGCTCAAGTCTTAGCTAAGGTAGGGCAATCTCTTGGTGGCAATGATATTGATGGCTGGTTGGTAGACCATTTTGCCCAAACCCAAAATCTGCCCCAGAGTGCCCTAACGCTTCGCCTCGCGGAACGGCTCAAAATTCAGCTCTCGCGTCAGCGCCAAGCCACTGAGGTCTATTTCAACGATGAGACCTTGGAAAGTTACAGTCTGAGCTTGGAGCAAGCTGAGTTTGAAGAGATTCTCAAGTCCCAGAGCTTTTTTGATCAACTGGATGACTTGATGAGCCAAGTACTCCAGCGGGGTCGCCTTCAGGGGATTGAAAAGCGCAATATCGATGCGGTGTTGTTGGTGGGAGGTACGACTCAATTGCCTGCAGTGCGCACTTGGGTTGAGCGCTATTTTGCCCCAGAGAAAATCCGTGCCGAAAAACCCTTTACGGCGATCGCCTCGGGAGCTTTGCAGCTCGCCCAAGGCTACACCGTACAAGACTTTCTCTACCACAGTTACGGCATTCGCTATTGGCATCGCCGCGATAAATGTCATCGCTGGCATCCGATTATTCAAGCGGGTCAGGCCTACCCGATGGCGGAACCCTATGAGTTGCTGCTGGGGGCATCGGTGGAGAATCAACCTTCGGTGGAGTTGATTATTGGTGAGTTGGGGACACAAACCAGTAGTACGGAGGTTTATTTTGATGGCGATCGCCTCATCACCCGCAGGGTCGAAAATGGGCAAGATGCCGTGAAGCCGCTGAACGACCGTGAAGGTGCTCGCACCCTTGCCCAACTTTCACCCCTTGGAGCACCAGGGAGTGATCGCCTCAAACTCCAGTTTCGGGTGGATGATCAATGCTGTCTACGCCTGACCGTTGAAGACTTGCTCACCCAAGAGACGTTGCAGCAAAATGTGGCGGTGGCGGAGTTGAAGTAGGGAAAAAGGTAAGGAGAAAGTTTAAGGTATCGAGTGACGCGATGTGCAACTAAAATCGAACGGTTTTACAAGGGTTTGAGACACTTCTCTCGCCAAAAGCCCGTCATCACAAATCGAAACTTGGACTGAGCTTCTTGCTTTTGGGCTAAATTGGCTCAACATTACTCAATATTGGGTTCGCTATGATGCTTGTCACATAAGGCTTGCAGAGGATTTTATCTCCTGAATTTTAAAGTTGCACATCGCGTGAGTGGTGATTATTTTGTAAAGGGATTGAGTCACCTCAGTCAAGAGGATAAAAAACAATAAGGATAGTTGGCAGAAACTATGCTGATCTTTGAAGCTTAGAGTTTCCAAAGGATAGGACAAAAAGAATAAAGCCTTGTCTTGCAAGGCTTAAGGCGTGATCCAAAGACTATAATTTTGTGTTTAATACAGTAGTAAGCTGAACGATGAAATATGAAATTATTGAGTGAGATAAAATGTTTTAAAACCAGAAATATCGATGTAAACAGAGAGAGTGATACAGTAAAAAAAAGCAGATACTGGAAAATACACGAAAAACGGAATGGAGATAAATACTGATTTCAAAAAAAGCCAAAGATATGGTTTTCAATTGTGGACAACAACCGTTACAATGCGCCTGAAACAGCAAAATGATGCGCAAGTTCCTTAAGCCAGCGCATCACTTTGTTGTTCTTAATGGTTTTCACAAACATAAAAACCCATGAATTATTCTACAAGTCCGAACGCAAATCTGGCCAAAAATATCTTGATGGTTCCTTTCGTGGTTATTGGTACCGTATTTATTTCTTTTGGCGCTTTTGCTATTGGTTTCAACTACCAAGGAGAAATCAACATCGCTCTGACTCGAGCTGGTGGAGAGCTTATTATCAAGAGCTGCCGACGATAGCTGCCATTGCTTGCCCTGCTATGGCAGCAGTTGAGTCTGATAGCGAACGAGAATCTACACACCCATGTAGGCTCTCGTTTGTCATCGGCTGACTCACTGAACTAAAGGCTGTTATCCTACCTCTCCATAAAACTTTAGACCAAAGTCTAATGACCTGACCCTTGGTTGCTCGGTACGTTGAAACGGGAGTGAGGTTGCGTAATTCCTGCTTTGGTGTCATTGCCGACTCGCCGTGACATTAAGAATGTTGGCGCAATGGCCGGCAAAATAACAGGTCAAAGTATCCTCAAGGGAATACGTTGCAAGCCTTAAACCCTTGCACTCACTCAGGTTTCAAGTAAACCATTTTTAACCAAACAGTCTGTCCCGGTGAAAAACGTTCCGTTTTTCGCCATTCCATTCGACCATCCCATAAGGAGGATCGCCACCTATGGCCCTGGATTATTTTGCACCTGGTGTATATGTCGAAGAAGTCGATCGCGGTAGTCGCCCTATTGAAGGGGTGAGCATGAGCGTCGCTGGCTTTATCGGCTATACCGAAGAAGTTCGCGGTGACGCGGAACTCTTCAAGCCCATCATGATCACCAATTTCGAGCAATACCTCGAATATTTTGGTAAGCCTGGCTCTGATGGCTTTACTGAGTACCAGAAAGACGACGAAACCTATTACCCCTATCTGCCCTTTGCAGTGCAAGGCTGGTTCCTCAATGGCGGTGGCCGTTGTTGGGTAACGAGTATTGGCACCAAGCTGCCGGGGACAGATGCTCCGCCAGCCGAAGAAACCGCAACTCCGTTGATGACGGCCGGTGGGAAGCCTTCCTTAGCCTTCAATCTCAAAGCCGATGAAGAGGGCGGCGCGATCGTTCAAGGGGATAAGCGTCTGCTGGTTGTGATCAGCGAATCTACGCCCAAGGCCTCCGAAGACGAAGAGGCAGAGCCTCCCATTGATGATGGTCAATATTTCAAGTTGCAAGTCGCCTTGGGTGAAACGGTGCTTGAAGAATATGAAAATCTCTCTATGAACCCAGAGGTGGAGGAAGAGGTTGCCGATTATGTGATTACCGCCCTTGAGGAATCAGAGTATCTCGACATCACAGATACCTCCGTGAGTGGTCAGGCGCTCTCCCGCCGCCCAGCTAATGGTCCCCACGAGATTGCCCCTCCTCCCTACATTTCTCCGATCAACAATGCCGCCCGTGATATTGCTGGCAGTCGTGCTGACAAGACCGGTATGCAGGGCATGTTTGAGGTGGATGAAGTGGCAATGGTCGCTTTCCCGGATCTGATGCTGCTGTTCCAAGCAGGCATTCTCGACATTGACCAAGTGCATGGCGTCATGGAGATGATGGTCAGCCTTTGTGAGAACTCCTTCCCTGGGCCGGCTTATCGTATGGCGTTGATTGACCCCCCTCCCATTAAACCGGGTAAGGGTAATGATCCGGTTTCGCCTGAGAACCAAAAGCCGCAAGATGTGGATGCTTGGCTCACCGCCTTCAATCGCCGCTCCATGTTCGGTGCGATGTATTATCCCTGGATCAAGGTAGCCAACCCCGCTAATTCCGGTCGTCCCGTGTTTGTGCCCCCTTGCGGTCACATGATGGGCGTTTGGTGTCGGGTCGATGGCTCTCGCGGTATCTTCAAAGCGCCTGCGAACGAAACCCCCCGTGGTGTTCTTGGCCTGGCCTATGAAACCAATATGCGAGAACAGGAACTGTTGAACCCCAAAGGGATTAACTGCATCCGGAACTTTGCCAACTATAACCGGGGTTATCTTATTTGGGGGGCTCGCACCTTGGTTGACCCCACCAATATTCAATGGCGATATATCAGTGTACGTCGCTTGATGAGCTACATTGAAAAATCCATTGAGATTGGTACCCAATGGGTGGTCTTCGAACCCAACGATTCAGGTCTGTGGTCGCGGGTTACCCGTACCGTCACTAACTTCCTTGAAGGTCTCTGGCGAGCCGGTGCGCTTCAAGGTGATTCTCCTGCTGCATCGTTTTACGTCAAATGTGACGGTGAGCTGAACACCAATGAGACCATGATGATGGGTCGGCTTTATGTCGAAGTCGGAGTCTGTCCGGTACGCCCGGCTGAATTTGTGATCTTCCGCGTTAGCCAATGGGCACCGGGTGGTTGATCGTTCTAATCGTTAATTGAGGTTGTGGCTGAATTGATCTGGTTCAGCCGCCTCTTACCCTTAATAGAAGATCTGCACACATTATTTCTGTACTGACTAAGGAGCATAAGTACGATGGTTACCCCCATTCCAACCAGTCGATTTTATATCGAGTTTGATAATCTGACGGCCAAGATGGTCGCCAGCGTGGGTGAGATGAGCTTTGAGGGCAAAACTGCTGGTCACGAAAAACCCATCGCGAGTACCCAAGATGGCAAGACCCTGTGGCAGAGTACCTCAACTGGTTTTTCCGATAACCCCGACTTCTCCATCGAAGTGTATCTCGTTGAAGGGGATATGGATTGGTACAACTGGTTTATGGAGTTGGTGCCTAAAAGCGAAGGTGGTGAGGGCAAAGGACTGGCCTCTCGCCAAAACGGTACGCTCGTAGCCTACAACGCCAGTGATGAAGTAGTGCTGGAATGGACGATTACCAATGCTTGGCCTAAGAGCTATAGTGTTTCTGACCTTTCTGCTGATGGGAGTGAACTGGTCAAAGAAACCTTTGAAATCGTTTGCGAAGATGTCAAGCGAGTTAAGTAGACTGTCTTATCCTCAACCCTCTCAAGTGGACAGATGATGTCTGTCCCTTTTAGTGAATTATTAGGCTTCATACAGGAGATCAACAATGGCAGCAGACGAAATTTTAGCCAACTCAAAGTTCTACATTGATATTGATGGTTTATCCGACCTGATTATCAAAAGTGTTAGTGGGATCAGTGCGACAATCGAACTCGCGGGTTCTGATGCGTCCTACGGTGTGACATCGGGTGGAGTGAGTGCCGTTCAATCTACGGTTACAGGGGTAAGTAACTCCAATATCACGATCACATTTGTCGGCACCGCAGAAGATAAGCGGGTGTTTGACTGGTACTACGATTCCCATTCCACAGAATATAGCGGGGGTGGAACCGGGAGTGGTGGTGAGCGCAAGACTGCAACCATCTCACTCTACAATCAGGGCGGTGATGAAGCGGCGCAATGGACGTTAACCGGTGTCTTTCCCGTGAGCTACAAAGGCTCATCGCTTTCGGCTGAAGATGCAGCCCTCTATGAAGAGACCTTGGATTTCTGTTACGAAAACTTAAGCCGGAAAATGTAGTGTTCGCTCTTTCGTTCACCTCCAGATTTTGTGCGTTTAATCTAGCGTTCAGCGTGGGTTGAAGGTAGATTTTGGTTCTTCAGCCTACGCTTATATTTCTAGGAAAACTTGGTTTGTTGCAATCCTCATGATTCCGTATTTTGAGTTTTGCCTAGCGTGTGCTGAACGAGCTTCGTCTAAACTCAACCCAACCCAAATAATTCATAACTTTTGTCCTGTACTAAGCAGAACAATATATCTGTTTTTAAGGAGTAATAACGAATGGCGATCGCTGGCTACGACATGAATCTTAGAAATGCAATGTTGCTGACTGGCTTGTATATGCTGCCAGAAGTGCTTGCAAATAGCCGCTTTTATGTGGAATTAATCCTTGACAATGATAGTATTTGTGATGCGTTTTTTCAAGATTGCTCTGGATTCAAACGAAGCGTTGATACTATCGAGATTGCTGAAGTGACACCAGAAAAGTGGGGACGTTCAGGCAGTAGCTATGGTGCTATTCGGCGGACAAAAGTTCCGGGTAACGTTAAGAGTGACACGATTACACTCAAACGGGGACTTATGAATTCTATGAACCTGTGGTATTGGTTTAAAGCAATTGAAGAAGGAGATTGGCATAATCAATATCGCTCAGGGGATATCGCAATTTATAACCAGGGAGCATGGGCTGAAGCTCGATTTCGCTTCACAGGGGCTTGGCCAGTTAGTTATAGCATTGGAGATCTGAGTTCTTCTGGTAGTGATTTGATGATTGAAGAGCTTGAATTATCGGTTGACGAGTTTTACCGTGTTGAACTCGATGGTGTCGAACAACTCGCGTCAGGAGTGAATACGATCTCCGGCGGTTGGGGCTAATCTCTGAATTGTTTAGAGCACTAAAAACTTGAAGCAATGCTGAAAATTACGATTGGCCAACAACCATTGTATAGATCCAACCGCATTGCTATATCGTGTGGGTTATTGTTGTGATCGATCAGCAGAGAGCATGATACAAACAGAGTTTGAATTTACCTTGCCAAAAGGCTATGTTGATGCCGAAGGCAATGTGCATCAAAAAGGGGTGATGCGTTTGGCGCGGGCCATGGATGAAATTGTCCCGATGCGCGATCCGCGAGTGAAGTCGAACCCAGCTTATGCAACAGTCATCATTCTGGCACGAGTGATTACACAATTAGGGGCCTTGGATCAAATTAGCCCAGCAGTGATTGAGGGATTGTTTGCAACCGATCTAAACTATCTACAAAACTTCTATCGTCAGATCAATGAACTTGAAGAGGATGAGTAGTCTGGGAACTGCAATGTTGACAGCATGGTTCGGAAAGTTTGCTACAGCTCAAATGCATCAGAATGATTGTAATACCAGCCTTCGCTAATGTGAATAGAGCCTCTATTTAGCACGGCCTGTTTATTCAAGTTCCTCTTATTTAAGATACCCCTATGATCCGGGAATATCCTTTCACTCTACCTAAAGGTTGGCTGACTCCAGATGGACAGCTTCAACGCCAAGGGGTAATGCGTTTGGCCACAGGTTTAGATGAGTTTGCAACCCAACGCCATCCCAAAGTTTTGAGTAATCCCTACTATGCGAGTTTGGTTCTGCTTTCACGGGTCGTGACACAGCTCGGCGATCGGACTAAAGTGTCACCAGAAATGTTGGAAGAACTGTTTATTATCGACTCAGTGTATCTCCAGCAGTTTTACAACCAGATTAATCAAGAGACTGGGGGGACAACAAATCTCTCGGGGGAATGATTCGCTACCCCTTGGCTCAGCTTTACCAAGAGGTAGCATATTTGGCATTACATTTTAATTGGTCTCGTTCAGAGATTTTGGAGTTGGATCACCAAGAACGGCGACAGTGGGTGACACAGATTAATCAACTTCTGGGTTAAAGCGACGTTGCTTTTTAAGTTGCTCTAAACGACTTCTGACTTCTTGAGGGTCGAGCCAACCGTAGCCAGCTTCACCCAACTCTACAAGTAATTCTTTAAATTCAGCTTCTGTCCAATGCGGTTCTCCTACCGGCATAAGCAACCAGTTATTCTTAGGGGGCTCCTGGGGTAATTGTTTCGGGCAGGGCGCAGAACGCAACCATCTCCATTGGCGTATCCAGGTTTTGAGTCGAGTAAATCGTTGAAGGGTTGGTTGTGGTAGGGAGGGGGCGATAGCTAAACCTTGTAAATCAGCCTGAGCTTGTTCCAAAGAATAGCGAAAGGTATCAGGATCTAAATTCAATAAATAGTGCAGCCATTGACTAAAGGCAGAGGGAATAACGGGATGCTTTGTGAGAGTGGAGGGAAGAAGACCATCAGCGGCAACTGATTGGAGCTGGTTAAACGGTTGCCGGTGCAAAAGACTCACTAAAGACAATGCGAGGTCTTTGAGATCCTGAATCGGTGTTGGCGGCGTATTGCTGGGGGAGAACCCAAAGTCCGTCAGTTGGGTTATTCCTTGGGCATCAATAAAAACATTGGAGGGCTTAAGATTGGCATGGGTGCAACTTTGATCGCGGGTATGAAGATGAATTAATGTATCAATTACTTTGCTGGCAATACGTTGGATATCAGCATAAGACACGTTCAGTAATTGTTCAATGGAGCGATGGGGGATATAGTCCCGAACCAGATAAAATCCATCTTGGTTTTTCTGAGTATGGAGATATTTAACGATATGCGTGCTTTTAATCGATTGGAGGCGGTGCAGGACAGCTTGATATTGACTCAACCAGCTTTCCAATTGCTGTTCACTAGTACATCTAAACATCTTAATGACGACCAGATTACCAGTGATTGTGTCTTTGGCCAGCGTTGAGCGCCCATCTTTAGAGACAGGTTGTTCGAGGTTTCGGATAAATTGATAGCGCTCGGGTATCGCACGCATAAAAAACCCCTAGTTCGCTTAAGCCAGTCGTTATAGTTATATATAAGTGTAAAAGAAGTTTATCCCTTCCTCACGTGTGAATATGGGTTTAACCGGCAAAAACTCTCTGAAGCCCAATATCGATATCCAAATAGCTACGAATGAAGGTGCTCCGTTTCGCATTACGTTTGCGCCTTTATCCGTTGCTGATGTCTACGCCCAAGCTGATGACGCTGCTAATGGTGCGGTAGTCATGATGAGTGGCACGGTGCGCTCACAAACCGCAGGGCGAGCGGTGGAATATTTGGAATATCAAGCCTATGAGCCCATGGCACTGCGAGTTTTTCAGGATATTGCTACCCAGATTCGTACCCGTTGGCTGGATGTCAACCACGTGGTGATTCACCATCGTACGGGACGCCTCCAGATTGGCGAAATTAGTGTGTTGGTTGCAGTGGGAACCTCCCATCGCGCCGAAGCCTTTGCCGCTTGTCAATATGCGATCGACACGCTGAAGCACAATGCCCCGATCTGGAAGAAAGAATATTGGCGCGATGGTCAGAGTGAATGGGTGAGCATCGGCGCTTGTGAACAACTCAACTGTGAGGTATCAACATGACCGCTGTTCGCACTGTCATGGTTTGTCAAAATTGTGCCTGCCTGAGCCGGGGAGGGGAAGCGGTATTCAATGCCTTTCAAGCCAGTGACTTACCTCATGATGTCATCATTGAAGCCAGCAGTTGTTTAGGGCAGTGCAATCTGGCCCCCAATGTGCGCATTGTGCCGGAAGAAACTTGGTATTGTCGTCTTGAGCTAGAGGATGTGCCACAGATTGTGCAGAAGCACCTACATCAAGGGCAACCTGTCGTAGAGAAACTTCACCCTCGCATTCACGGTTATGCTCGCTACCATGTGGGCTAGCTTTTGTCATGCCAACCCTAATCCTTTCACCTCGCTATACTGCTGATGCCCAAGCCCTGTGGCGAGTTGCATTCCATTAGGCTGGGCAGTGATCGAACAAAGTGCAGCTTGGGGGTCTGGGATTGATGCTTGCACGCCCACACAGGTAGATGCTAGCAGTTTTATGTGGCTATCCCTGAAAACGATTGTTCTGATTGACTTGATACGCTTTAGGACCGTCAGTATGAGCTGTCGAGGGACGCTCCAAATCAAGCACGGTTTTGACTTTTTGTGAGTAGATGCTTACGATCGCTGTTACATTTAACATTTGTCTTTTTTTATACAGCTATATTATCCATCATGGTGCAACCGCTTCTCGAAACCGCATGGTCAACTATCCCGCCCACATTATTATTGCCCCAACCCGTAAAGCACAATGCATCTCAGCAATACTCAGATTTTCCAAAAGCAACGATTCCTAGCGAAGTCTCCTGGCAGGATTCGACACCTGCACTACTTATGACCCTTGATTTAGCAGAACCAACTTCCCATCAAGATACTGTCCATGATCCGCTAAACAGCCCGCACCCAGTTCCGTGGAACTGGATTCTGGAAACCTACGAAACATTTAAGCAATCTCCACACAGCGAACCTCGCCACTATCGCAGCGTCAGCGTCGTCTCGCCTGATGGGAATTATGCTGCCTACAGTCGGATTCAGATGTCTACCAATGCTGACTTTTCTGGGAGTCAAGTGACCAGTGTGATGTTTCTTGAAGATCTACAAACGGGGGAATTGCAGACTGTTACAGCTTCTTCTCCTATCGCTCAAACGGTTGCGCAGCCTGAAAAAGAATACCAAACAGGTATTTTCTCGATTTTGGTTCCCGTTTCTTGGTCACAAAATGGTGAGCGCCTTCTTGCTCGCCAGTTTGAGGGTCTTTTGAGCACCTCGATCGCCTCTGACTATGCTGTAATTTGGGAGCGAGCGACTCAGCAAACCTGCACCTGTGTTCCGGTCGGGCCAGACTATTCCAATGCGCTCGTGCTCGGTTGGAGCACGACCCATCCTGACCAAGTGCTATTCCGTGCCGGCGCAATGGGAGAAGAACCTTGGCTGCTGTGGCGGGTCAATCCCGCAGACGGCGCAACCGTTTTAGCGACTGGTGAACAGCCTATTGTTTTTGGTCAACTCCAGTCTAATGCTTGGGGCGGGGCACAAATGTCTTGGTCTTAGAGCGTATCCACAGTTTCTGGAGCGGCTGCGAGTTGCTCGAGCTGCTCTTGCTGATCTTGGGATACACAGGCTTCAACGATGTTGTTGATATCACCTGTGAGGGCGGTGGATAAGGGAAAATTTTGGCCCAAGCGATGATCGGTAACTCGATTATCTTTGTAGTTGTAGGTGCGGATTTTTTCTGAGCGGGCTCCCGTGCCAACCTGAGAACGGCGTAACGAGGTGACGGCGGCCTGTTGCTCTTGCAACTTCATTTCATAGAGCTTCGCCCGTAAAATTTGCATGGCACGTTCACGATTCTGGAGTTGCGATCGCTCCTCGGTGCAAAACACTCGAATTCCTGTGGGCTTATGGATCAAATCCACCGCCGTTTCCACCTTGTTCACATTCTGGCCCCCTGCACCTCCTGAACGGGCAGTGGAAATATCAAGGTCTTTGGGGTCAATGTCCACTTCCACATCATCTACCTCAGGCATCACTGCGATCGTCGCGGTGGAGGTATGGACACGTCCCCCGGCTTCTGTCACAGGAACCCGCTGCACCCGATGAACCCCAGCTTCAAACTTGAGTTTGCTATAGACGCGATCGCCCTGAATTTCGAGAATCGCCTCTTTAAAGCCCCCCATTTCCCCCGCAGATTCACTCACCAAGCTAACCCGCCATTGCTGGGAATCTGCATAGCGCGAGTAAATTCGGACGAGATCACCTGCCCAAATACTGGCTTCATCCCCCCCTGTACCCGCCCGGACTTCTAACATAATGTTTTTGTCATCATTGGGGTCACTGGGCAGTAGCAAGATCTTAAGACGCTGTTCTAAAGTATTGATTTGGTCTTCCAACGTGGTAACTTCCTGGCTGGCCATACTCTGTAACTCAGGATCATCTTGAGAGTCCTTGAGAATCTCTTTCGCCCCCACCAACTCTTCATTCGCTTGCTGCCATTCCCCATATGCCAAAACAGTTTCTTCCAAGGAAGCTCTGGCTTTGGCTACCTTTTGTAACTCATCTGGATTTGTGACCACGTCTGGGTCAGCAAGGCGACGGTTGAGTTCGTTAAACGTTTGCTCAACGGATTTGAGTTTATCGAGGAGGTAAGATTCAGCCATATTCAGCTCCTGAGGGGGCTAACCATCGGGTTCACGTCGGAAAAATGAGGACAATACGACAAACCCAGCAGTGTAGACTGCTGGGTTAAAGGGTTAACAATCAACAGCTATTGCTGCTTTTCGTCAGCAGAAGTCGTGCTATCAAACATGCCAAACTTACGCATGAAACGTTCCACACGACCTTCAGTGTCAATGATTTTTTGGGTTCCTGTATAAAACGGATGGTTCCCAGACCAAATTTCCACGTTGATTTCGGGTTGAGTCGAACCAACCGTCATCACCACTTCGCCATTACAGATAACTTTGGCGTCGGGATACCATTCGGGATGAATATCAGCTTTAGGCATTGCTTTAATATAATCGCTACAGATATCGTCAATAAATTGATTTGAATCAGCACCAGCAAACCAAAGGGTTAACGCTTGGAGAATTGAGGCGCTTTGCGAGCCTTCTTCAAGCCGTACTTCTTCCGTTCTTTGGCCCGTGGGTCACGGGTTAGGAATCCCTCGGTTTTTAATGGTTGCCGATTATCAGGGTCAAGTTCACACAGCGCACGGGCTACCCCTAACTTCACAGCGTCAGCTTGGCCGGTCAAACCGCCACCATGGGCTCGAACCAAAATATCATAATCTCCCTCTAGACCCAATGTTTCCAAAGGTGCTTTGATCCCCGCAATATAGCTAGGATTTCGGTTGAAATAGTCAAGTCCAGGACGATTATTGACTTTAATTTCGCCGCTACCGGGCACAAGGCGAACTCGAGCGATCGCACTCTTTCGACGCCCAGTTCCCCAATACACCACAGGATTATCCGTAGTCATGATTCCTTAATATCTCCTTTCAATTAATTATTGGTATCAATGGTCAAGGTTTCCGGCTTTTGGGCTTCATGTTGATGTTCAGACCCGGCATAGACTTTCAAATGGGTAAACAATTTCCGACCCAAAGCATTCTTGGGCAACATCCCCTTGACGGCTTTCTCAATGATGCGCTCAGGAATACGAGCCTGAAGATTATCAAAAGTTTCCACTTTCATGCCCCCCGGACGGCCAGAATGGCGACGATAGAGCTTCTGTTCTCTCTTACGACCCGTGACAACCACTTTCTCCGCATTAATAACGATCACATGATCACCCGTATCCATATGGGGGGTGAACGTTGGTTTATTTTTACCGCGCAAGAGCGTCGCAATTTCAGTGGCAAGACGACCTAGGCGTTGGTCTGTAGCATCAACTACGTACCACTTTTTCTCTAGGGTTTCAGGGTTAGGGAGAAGGGTTTTTTCCATCGTCCGGACATCAAGTAACAGGGTTAAACATTAATAAAGGTTGGGTATCAAACCAGAGGGGTTTGGGAAAAGGAAAGTCAGGGTAACCGACTCGCAGGAGACACAAGCCTTTAGCGGGAGCTGAGTATTTCACCAGATCGCGCCGCTGGTTGACCCAAATCTTCTGGAAACTCTCCAGAGATCGCACTCCATTGCCCACTTCAATAAGGACGCCGATCAACAATCTTACCATCCCGTACAAAAATCCATCCGCCTGAATTTCAACTTCAATGAATGGGGGACGCCGAGTACAATGCACATCTTGAATGGTCACCCAGGAGTCTTTTCGCGGGGATCCTGCTCTGCGAAACGCGGCTAAATGATGCCGCCCCAAAAGAGGGGTCAACGCGGCTTGCATTTGCTCTGTGTCCAGCGGAGCATGGTAATAGTGCCAGCAAAAGGGTTGGGCAAAGAGATTGGGTATGGCATCGGTATAGAGCGTATACCGATAGCGTCGCCAGAGCGCTGAAAACTGCGCATGCCAACGGGGGGGAACTGCTGCTGAACCGCGAATATTGAGATCAGGGGGGAGATGCTGATTTAAAATTCGGGCCCATTTTGTTGCTGGGATAGGGCTTGGGGTTTCAAAGTGAGCGACTTGAGCAGCAGCATGGACACCGGCATCAGTACGTCCTGCACCATGCACCCGCACAGGATGGCCAGCAACCGCCCCCAAAGCGGTTTCCAATTCGGATTGCACCGTCCGCTGGCCAGGCTGGTATTGCCAACCATGAAAATGAGTCCCTTGGTATTGCACAATTAGCGCAATACGTTGGCTATTCAGAGCCACCATTACCCGTGCTTATTCATCTTCATCACCGCCCACGAGTTCAATGATCGCCATCTCGGCATTGTCCCCACGACGGCGCACAGTGCGAATGATCCGAGTGTAGCCCCCTTTGCGGTCACCATAACGATCATTTACGTTGGCAAAGAGGCTATGCACTAAGTCTTTTTTGTACATATAACCCAAGGCTCGACGGCGGGCAGCTAGAGTTCCCTCTTTAGCCAGGGTAATCATTCGCTCAGCTTCCGAACGAACCGCTTTGGCCCGGGCTTTGGTGGTTTTAACTTGACCGTTTTCAATAAGTTGGGTCGTCAGCGCCCGGAGCATCGCTTTACGCTGATCTGCGGGGCGGCCGAGTTGCGGAACACGACACCGATGGCGCATGGATTTTAGTCTCCTTCAAATGGGGTGGATGGTTACATAAAAAAGCAAGATTTTGACAGGGCGGCAAAAATCTTGCGGGGGAGGGAGCGATCGCCTTAAGCTTTCGCTTTTTCTTGCGGTAGGGTAATCCCGAGCCGCTGTTGCAGAGCATCAATCACTTCTTCAGCGGATTTCTGACCGAAGTTTTTGATTTCAAGCAAGTCTTCCTGAGAGTAGTCGAGCAAGTCGGCGACAGTATTAATTTGTGCCCGTTTGAGACAGTTGTAAGCTCGTACTGAAAGTTGAAGTTCTTCGATGGGGATTTGGCTGGTGGGATCTTCGTCCTCAGGCTGATCCTCCTGAATCGCCTCTAAGGTAAGGTCTTTGAGGGGATTAAATAAATCAACAATGATACTGGAGGCTTGGGATAGGGCTTCTTCTGGTTTAATACTCCCATTTGTCCAGATATCCATAACCAAGCGATCGCGGGCCATTGCGCCATCAACGAGCGCTTCTTCAACGGTATAGTTGACTTTAATGACTGGCATAAAGATGGCGTCGATTTGCATAAAGTCAACTGCGGCCACATCATCTCGGGAGCGGTCGATGGCATGGTAGCCTTTACCCCGCTCAACGCGAAACTCCATTTCTAAGCGTGCCCCATCTGAGAGAGTGGCAACATATTGATTTTTGTCAATGACATTGACCTCAGATGGCAAATCAAACTGACCCGCAACTACTGTTGCAGGTCCTGTGGCCACAAGACGGCCGATTTGAGGTGTCGCTGAAAAACTTTGAAAGACAATTTCTTTCATGCTGAGTAGAATTTCTAGCACGTCTTCCCGGACGCCAGGAATGGTTGCAAACTCATGGCTTGCACCAGCAATTCTAACTGCTGTCACTGCTGCCCCTTCAAGATTGGCCAGCAGCACGCGACGCAGGGCATTACCAACTGTTGTTCCTTGACCTCGTTCTAGGGGCTCAAGTACAAAACGACTAAACTGATGTTGATTCTTGTTGGTCTTGGATTCGACACATTCAATCTGGAACTGTACCACGCCTTAATCTTCTCCCTTTTCTTCTAGCTGGATGAATGGGGTGAGTTGCTCTCTATACGCGGCGGCGCTTGGGGGGACGACAACCATTGTGGGGGATCGGCGTCACATCGCGAATCAGAGTAATTTCTAGACCAGAGGCCTGTAACGCACGGATTGCGGTTTCCCGACCTGCCCCAGGGCCGCTCACCATTACTTCGAGCTGGCGCATACCTTGTTCCATTGCCCGACGGGCAGCACTATCGGCTGCGGTTTGAGCCGCAAAGGGTGTTCCTTTTTTTGCGCCTTTAAAACCACTGGAACCTGAAGATGCCCAAGAAATAACATCACCTTTAGTATCAGAAATGGTGACAATCGTGTTATTGAAAGTGGAGGTAATGTGGGCAATGCCATTGGGTACATTCCGCTTTTGTTTGCGGGAACTCCCTTTTTTGGTGGGTCGTGCCATAGGTATAGGTTGGTTAGATCAGGATTGACGAATAAGAGCGTAGGATTGGGAATTGCTTAGGGCACAGGGTGTCTATCTGTTTTTGACTGTGGCTTTGAGACAGTATATTGAGTTAGCCTACAGCAGACAGAACATCTGGGGGAATAATGGCCTAGATAAACTCTCAGGAGGAAAATCACTTCTTGCCGGCTTTTTTCTTGCCTGCAATCGCAATTCGGCGTCCTCTGCGGGTGCGGGCGTTGGTGCGGGTGCGTTGACCCCGCACGGGCAAACCCTGGCGATGACGACGGCCGCGATAGCAACCAATATCAACCAGGCGTTTGATATTCATTGATTCCCAACGCCGTAAGTCCCCTTCTACTTGGAAGCTAGACTCAATGAAAGAGCGTAAGGCAACAATTTGCTCGTCGGTCAAATCCTTAACACGGATGTCGGGGTCAACCCCCGTCTCAGCTAGGACTTTCTGCGATCGCGCCAAACCAATGCCATAGACATAGGTTAGGCCAATCTCAACACGTTTATCTCGGGGAAGGTCTACACCGGCAATGCGTGCCACGTTCTCAAGGTCTCCTTAATCAGGCAATATCGATAATCAGAAAATGAAGTTGTCTAAGCTAGGGCGCAAAGACATAGCTTAAAAAGCAGTAATCATAACTGCTTTCCAGACTAGCCCTGACGCTGTTTGTGTTTAGGGTTGGTGCAAATCACCATGACACGGCCGCGACGGCGAATGACACGGCACTTATCACACATTTTTTTGACAGAGGCTCGAACTTTCATAGGTTTGAATTAGGGCTTCGCACTCGCAAGCTCTTAATTTTAGCAAAGCAAAAGATATAAAGCAATTAATTTTTTGTTATAGATAAGGGTGTCCCTTATTTCTTGCGCAGACGGTAAGTGATACGGCCTTTGGTCAAATCGTAGGGGGTTAGTTCAACCTTGACGCGATCACCAGGCAGAATCTTGATATAGTTCCGTCGAATTTTGCCAGAAATATGGGCAAGCACGTTAAAACCATTGTCGAGGTCAACGCGAAACATCGCATTGGGTAACGACTCTGTTACCGTGCCTTCCATTTCAATTAGATCTTGTTTAGACAAAAGAATAGTCCTCGCTCAAAAAAACACACTGTTGGAGTAAAAAATGGGGGGGGTACATATCAAGATGGAAATTATTGTTCAGTACTTGGATAAAAATTCTTAACGTCTTGGCAACTAACAGATTGAGTAACGCCCATTTAAGCTACATAGCAATTCACACTGAAATGACAGCATCAATGGCTTGAGCGACTTCTTCAGGTGAGCGATCGCCATCAATAGCATGCAAATTATGCTCCTGGTAAAAGTCAACAACAGGCGCTGTTTGTTCGTGATACACCGCTAAACGTCGCCGTATTGTTTTTTCTGTATCGTCTTTACGCTTACGCTGAAGCAAACGCTCAACTAAGACTACATCTGGAACCTCCAGGTTTAAAATGGTAATCGGTGTTTGCTGAAGCTCTGCCAAAAGCTGGTCGAGAAACGCTGCCTGAGCGACTGTCCGCGGGAAGCCGTCTAAGATCCACCCCTCAGTAGTATCTGGCTGTTGGATGCGCTCTCGCACCAGATCAATCAGCAGGTTGTCAGGAACAAGTTGGCCGCTGTCCATAAAGCTCTGGGCTTGTTGCCCCAATTCTGTTCCCTGAGCCACCGCTTCTCGCAAAATATCGCCCGTGGAAATATGGGGGATCTGGGCAGATTCAGCAAGCCTTTGGGCTTGGGTGCCTTTGCCAGCTCCCGGTGGACCAAAAAAGATTAACCGTTTGCTCATCTTACTTTTTCACCATGCCTTCATAGCGTTGAGAGATTACATAGGTTTGAATCTGTTTAGCCGTGTCAATTGCTACTCCAACCAAAATCAGCAGAGAAGTTGCGCCTAAACCTCGCAAGGTCTGAATTCCTAGCGCACTCTCAACAGCTGCGGGCACAGTGGCTACCACGCTCAAGAACGCTGCACCCAAGAACGTTAAGCGGTTGATCACTTTCTCTAAATACTCACTGGTGGCCTTACCTGGACGAATGCCTGGAATACTTGACCCCATCTTCTTGAGGTTTTGAGACATATCCACAGGATTAACAATCAAGGAGGAATAGAAATAACTAAAGAATAAAATCAAGGAGAAAAAGACTAAAACATAGATCCAGGGCGTGGAACTATCCATCCGAATCGCATTCGAGACTGGGACTAAAACCTGATGTAACTGACCCACAAAACCCTCTCGGCCCTGAGTGAATTGGGCCAGAGAAGCGGGTAAAAAGAGTACAGCTGAAGCGAAAATGATCGGCATCACACCGCCCTGGTTGAGACGTAGGGGCAAATAGTTTGTGCGCTCCCGATAGAGCCGTTTACCCACCTGGCGACGAGCTGAAATAATTGGAATACGACGTGTACCTTCTTGAACAAAAACAATACCGACGATCATTAACAGGAATGATAAGAGTAAAATAACTGAGCCCGCGATCGCATCGCGCCCACCCTGTTGGGCAAACTCAACAGTATTTCCTAGAATTGTGGGGAGCACCGCTACAATATTGACGAAAATCAGTAATGATGCCCCGTTGCCGATACCCCGCTCAGTAATCAGTTCTGAAAGCCACATCACGAACATCGAGCCTGCGGTAAAAGCAAGCACCGTCTCTGCAAAGAAAATCGGCCCCGGATTGTCCGCATAGGACTGAATCCAGGTGGTGAGCATCGTACTTTGGAGAGCTGACCAAACCAAGGCGACATAACGAGTAATTTGCGAGATTTTGCGTCGTCCCGCCTCCCCTTCATTCTTTTGCAAATTCTCCAGCGACGGCAGGGCAGCCGTCAGGAGTTGCATAATGATAGAGGCGTTGATGTAGGGCAAAATCCCGAGGGCGAAAATCCCCAGAACCGAGATGCCACCTCCGGAGAAAACATCCAAAAAACCAATGAGGGGAGTATTGGCAATCTCAGCTTGGAAACGTCCCAAATCAACACCAGGAACAGGAATATAAACCCCTAGTCGCACGAGAATTAGCAGACCAACGGTGACCAAGAGTCGGCCTCGTAGACCGGCCGCTTGGGCCATTTGAGCAAAGGTTTCTTGGGCAGTAGGCGTTTTATCTCGGCTGACGACCATAAATGGTTGACCTCAATGAATCAGCTAGGTGATCTTCAATCTAACAGGTTCGGTTCAAGACACGATGATGAATAACGACGGCACAGGACAAGTTGCTAAACAACCTCACAAGTGCCACCTGCGGCCTCGATCTTAGTTTTAGCATTGGCTGTAAATGCTGCCGCCTTCACAGTCAAGGCAACAGCAACATCACCCTGTCCTAAAATCTTCAGCGGGCCGTCATTTGTGGTGACAATCCCCTGCTCCATCAAGCTCTCTAAAGTGACTTCAGTGCCCGCTGGCAACTCGGCTAAATTTTTGAGATTGATGATCGTGAAGAACTTAGGGTTGATAACCGTGAAATGCTTCAATTTAGGAACACGGCGGTAGAGGGGCATTTGACCCCCTTCAAATCCAGGCTTGGTTCCTGTTCCTGAACGGGACTTTTGGCCGCGCATACCAAAGCCACAGCTTGCGCCTTGGCCGGCCGCAATGCCACGACCAACACGTCGGCGACGACGTTTAGAACCAGGCTGGGGACGGAGCTCCTCAACTTTCATGATGATTGATCAAAATAGAATAGATAAATTGATGAATAGCCTAAATAGGCTCGGTTTAAGCGTAAAGGGATTCAATCGGGACATCACGCTCTTTTGCCACCTCACGCAGGGTACGAAGACTCTCTAGCGCATCAACAGTCGCCCGGGCATTATTGAGGGGGCTTGTGGAGCCCAGTTGCTTAGCTAAGATGTTCTTAACACCCGCAAGCTCCAGCACTGTACGCACAGCTCCTCCAGCAATTACCCCTGTACCAGGAGCAGCTGGACGCATCATTACCCGCGCCCCCCCAGCATTTCCAAGAGTCGGATGGGGGATTGAGTTAGCTTTGTTGAGAGGAACTGTGATCATTTGCTTCTTGCCATCAGCAACACCTTTACGCACCGCCCCAATCACATCAGCAGCTTTGCCGACACCAACGCCCACCTTGCCTTGTTCATCACCAATAACGACGATCGCCCGGAAGCTAAGTTTTTTGCCCCCTTTGACCACCTTACTCACCCGGCGAATCTGAACCACCCGTTCTTGGAAGGCCTCTTCCTTCTTGGCACGGTTGCCCTTCTTCTTTTTCTTGTTGTTGTTTTCTTTGTCTTTTGCCATGAGTTTGAGCCTTGCGGCAGTAACCAATGATTTAACTAATCCAATGCCTAGAAATCCAAACCCGCTTCCCGGGCTGCATCAGCCAAGGCTTTTACTCGGCCATGATAGAGGTTGCCACCACGATCGAAAACGACTTTCTGAATCCCCTTAGCAATCGCCCGTTCGGCAACGAGTTTACCAACGAAGGAGGATGCCTCACAGGTTGACCCTGATTTGAGCCCGGTTTTTAAGTCTTTGTCCAAGGTGGAAGCCGCAGCCAAAGTATGTTGTGCCGCATCGTTGATCACCTGGGCATAGATATGATTGTTGGAGCGAAAGACCGCTAACCGGGGGCGATCGGCGGTGCCATTCACCCGCTTGCGAATGCGGCGATGGCGCTTTTGCAACTGAGTTCGACGATTTGTAGCCATGATCTCTGCGTTCTCTGCTTATTTCTTACCCGCTTTACCGGCTTTCCGTTGAATAAATTCACCTTTGTAGCGAATGCCTTTACCTTTGTAGACCTCTGGTGGGCGGACAGCGCGAATCCGAGCTGCGGTATTACCCACTTCCTCTTTGCTAATCCCCGTAACCGCGATTTCATTGGTCTTCTTGTCAACAATGGCAAACTCTATGCCGTCGGGCGGCTCAATTTCCACCGGATGGCTATAGCCCACATTGAGAACCAGGGTTTTGCCCTGCACTTGGGCCCGATAGCCAACCCCCTGGATTTGCAGACGCTTCTCGTAGCCTTTAGAGACGCCTTCAACCATATTGGCAACGAGTGTCCGCGCTAAACCATGACGCTCTCGGGCTGGACGGGAGTCATCTTGGCGAATGACTTGAATCGCATTGCCTTCTTGGGTAACCTGAACCAACTCCGGTAAGATGCGCTCCAAATCACCTTTGGGGCCCTTAACGGCAATGTGCTGACCATCGATTTTGATTGAGACCTTGCCGGGAATCTCAATTGGGCGTTTCCCAATCCGCGACATGGTGATTTACCTCCTAGCTTTCAATAACAAGTGATGATGCCTGCGTCGGCATCGTTCATTCGCCCTGCTTACCAAACGTAGCAGAGGACTTCTCCACCGATGCCTTGGCGGCGGGCATCGCGGTCGGTCATGATGCCATGGGAGGTGGAAATAATTGCAATGCCAATGCCACCCAAGACCCGAGGCAGTTCCTTGCGGTTTTTGTAGACCCGCAAACCGGGCTTACTGACTCGCTTCAAGGTGCTAATAATGGGCTGGCGATTCCGGCCCTTATACTTGAGGGCCAGAGCCAATTCTTTTTTGACTCCTTCACCCACTTCTTCATAGTCCGCGATGAAGCCTTCGGCTTTGAGCACGCGGGCAATGTCTCGAGTCATGCGGGTCGAGGGCACATGTGTGACTGCATGCCTCACCGCGCCTGCATTCCGAATGCGGGTGAGCATGTCCGAAATAGTATCGTTGGCCGCCATAAGCGTCGGTTGTCCTCCTTCGTAACGGAACGTAATTAGGTACGGAATGGCATTCCCATGTGTTTGAGCAGAGCTCGCCCTTCTTCATCAGTCTGGGCAGTGGTGATGATGGCGATATCCATGCCTCGAATTTGTTCAATGCTGTCGTATTGAATTTCTGGGAAGATCAACTGCTCACGAACTCCCAGATTGTAGTTGCCTCGACCATCGAAGCTTTTGGGGCTAATGCCACGAAAGTCTCGAATGCGCGGCAGGGCAAGGTTGATCAGACGGTCTAGGAAGGAATACATGCGCTCCGAGCGCAGGGTGACCATGACCCCTACAGGCATGCCTTGACGGATTTTGAATCCTGCGATCGCTTTCTTGGCGCGAGTCACCACTGGTCGCTGACCCGTAATCACAGAGAGTTCTCGGATACTCGCTTCTAAAGCCTTCGCATTCTGGGATGCTTCTCCCAAACCCCGGTTGACGGTCACCTTGGTGACTTTGGGGATTTGATGAACATTAGCATAATTAAACTCTTCTTTGAGTTTGGGGACGATCGTCTCTTGATAGAGCGTCTTTAGACGTTGAACCATAATGTGTTTCCTATTGCGAATCTTGTCCTGGGCGGGGTCAGAACCATAGGGTTAAGGATACGGGGTTAATCAATGATTTCTCCCGTTTTTTTGAGTTGGCGCACTTTCCGGCCATCATCATTGATGATGTAACTCGCACGACTAGCCACTTTCTCCTTGGTGGAGTAGAGCATGACGTTTGAACTATGAATGGGGGCTTCAAAGGTCTCGATCCGGCCGGATTCCCCTTCTTGTTGAGGCTTGACATGCTTGGTACGCACATTCACCCCTTTAACAACCACCTTGCTCAGCTTGGGGAGTGCCCGCACGATTTCACCCACTTTGCCCTTGTCATGACCAGAGATCACTTGAACCGTATCTCCTTGCTTAACATGCATTCGATGGGCTTTGGGTGTCTGTTTGTTTTTCGCCATTTAGATCACCTCTGGTGCCAGGGAAACAATTTTCGTGAAGTTGCGATCGCGTAACTCGCGTGCCACCGGGCCAAAGACCCGTGTGCCTCGGGGATTCCCTTCGGCGTTGATAATGACAGCAGCATTATCATCAAAACGAATGCTCATGCCGCTTTTACGCCGCAGAGAATGCTTCGTACGGACGATAACTGCACGTACTACATCGGATTTCTTGACGGCTTGGTTGGGAATGGCTTCCTTAACCACCGCAATGATTTGATCGCCAATACCACCGTAGGTGGTGTTGCCCGTACCGAGCACCCGCAAACACATGAGCTTGCGTGCCCCGCTGTTATCGGCCACATTCAGATAGCTTTGCTGTTGAATCATAATGAGAATTCCAGATCAGTCAATGGACAAATAAACCTTAGGTACGAGCCGCTTCTAGAATCTCCGCGATCGTCCAACGCTTGGTTTTGCTTAAAGGACGGCTCTCCCGAATGCGAACGCGATCGCCCTCGTTGCAGGTGTTCTCAGCGTCATGGGCTTTGTATTTCTTCGTCTTGACGACAATCTTGCCGTATTTAGGGTGGGGAGAACGGTTTTCCACTGCCACCACTGCGGTTTTGTCCATTTTGTTGCTGACCACAATGCCAACCCGCTCTTTAACTGCCATGATTTACTCTTCCTCTGGGGGTGTACTCTCTTGCTCTGATAGGGATTCAGGGTCAGGTGCTGGGGAATCAGCGGCTGTCCCCTCTGCTGCTAGCTCACGTTCTCGCTCCACGGTCAGCAACTGGGCAACCCAATGGCGAATATGCTTGAATTCATGGGTTTTCTCAAGTTGTCGGGTTGCTTTTTGTAGCCGTAGCTCAAATAGTTTCTTCTTAGCATTGAGGATTTCTGCTGCAAGTTCCTCATCGTTGAGTTTGCGGGCATCGGCAACTTTCGGTAATGCCATAATGCTATTCCTCCTCCTTACGACGCACCAAAAACTTGGTCTTAATGGGTAACTTCTGGGCTGCAAGTCGCATCGCTTCGCGGGCAATCTCTTCCGAGACGCCTTCCATTTCAAACATAATGCGACCGGGCTTAACCACTGCAACCCAAAATTCTGGGTTTCCTTTACCTGACCCCATCCGGGTTTCAGCAGGCCGCATGGTCACAGGCTTGTCGGGGAAAACTCGAATCCAAATTTTGCCACCCCGGCGCACATAACGGGTCATCGCTCGTCGGGCAGCCTCAATCTGGCGAGAAGTAATCCAAGAGCATTCAGTGGCTTGGAGGGCAAAATCACCAAAATTGAAGGTGGTGCCTCCCTTGGCCATACCGCGCATTCGACCACGGTGCTGCTTACGAAATTTTGTTCTTCTGGGACTTAACATGATTAATTACTTTCCAATGGGCATCCAATCTTGTCTCTACTCAGAGCGGTCTTCAAACTGTTGACGACGGCGCTGACGGCGCTGGGGTTGAGCAGGCGCTGCAGTAGCGAGCTCCTCTTGACCGGGGAGAATTTCGCCCTTGAAGACCCAGATCTTAATGCCCAAAATACCGTAGATCGTTTGTGCTGTGCGGTAGGCGTAGTCCACATCTGCTCGGAGCGTATGCAGGGGAACCCGTCCTTCTCGAGTCCATTCTGTGCGGGCAATTTCTGCCCCATTCAGGCGACCACTGATTTGCACCTTGATCCCCTGTACCTCAGCTCGCTGAGCCCGCTGGATCGCCTGGCGCACCACTCGGCGGAATGAAACCCGTCGCTCCAACTGCTGAGCAATATATTCCGCAATCAACACCGCATCAGCGTCAACCCGCGCAACCTCAATCACGTTGACGCGGATCTGTCGCCCACCGCCTAAAAAGTTCTGGAGTCCGGTGCGGAGGGATTCAATCCCACTGCCACCTCGACCCACAACCACACCCGGCCGAGCGGTATGAATTTCCAGATCAACTTGTTCAGCCTTGCGCTCAATCCGCACGTCGGAGATACCCGCATTATTGAGGTTATCTTGAACATATTGACGGATCTTATGATCTTCCTGGAGCAATTCTGGATAGCGCTTACGGGTGGCAAACCAGCGGGAGCGGTGCTCCCGAATCACGCCAAGCCGAAATCCAGTTGGATGTACTTTTTGTCCCACGATTGTTTCCCCTGTTTACTCGTCGTCTTGTGGCGCCACAGCAATGGTGATATGGCAGGTTGGTTTGTGAATCTGATAGGCGCGGCCCTGGGCACGGGGGCGATAGCGCTTAAGCTTTGGCCCCTGGTCAGCGTAAGCATTGCTGATGAATAATGCTGCTGGGTCATAGCCATTGTTGTGCTCGGCATTCGCCACTGCCGATCGCAATGTCTTGAGGATCGGCTCACAGGCGCGATAGGGCATAAATTCGAGCATGATCAGGGCTTCTCGATACGTCCGCCCTCGAATTTGATCCAACACCCGACGCACTTTTCGGGGTGACATGCGGATATATTTGGCGATCGCCTTAACTTCAATATCTTCGTATAGATTCATGATGAACTCCTCCCTTAGCGTCTGGCCTTTTTGTCACTCTTGGCATGCCCCCGGAAGGTGCGGGTCGGGGCAAATTCTCCCAGCTTATGTCCGACCATTTGCTCGTTGACATAAACCGGGATATGTTGACGACCGTTGTGAACTGCGATCGTATGACCCACCATATTGGGCAAGATAGTTGAAGCCCGTGACCAAGTTTTGATCACTTTTTTCTCACCCTTGGCATTCATGTTTTCAACCTTGGTGAGGAGGCTGTCGGCAACAAAGGGGCCTTTTTTCAGAGAACGACTCATAACAGGTATAGGGGAAGGGAATGAAATAACAACAGGATGCTTGAGGATTAAGCGTTGCGACGACGCACAATAAAGCGATCGCTGGGCTTCTTCTTCTTCCGGGTCTTGCGCCCCAAGGTTGGTTTACCCCAAGGCGTCACTGGGCCGCTGCGACCAATGGGCGCCCGACCTTCACCCCCACCATGGGGGTGATCACAGGGGTTCATGGCACTACCTCGCACCTTAGGGCGACGTCCCCGATGGCGCGATCGCCCGGCTTTACCCAGTTTCAGGTTGCGGTCTTCAGCGTTGCCCACACGACCCATGGTGGCATAGCATTCTTTACGCACCATACGCACTTCCTTAGAGGGCAGTTTCAGGGTGACATAGTCGCCTTCTTTCGCCACAAGTTGAGCAACAGCTCCCGCTGCCCGTACCATCTGACCACCCCGACCTGGCAGCATTTCAATGTTGTGAACTTCGCTACCGAGCGGCATATTGCTCAAGGGCATGGCGTTGCCCGTTTCAAAGGGCACATTTGGCCCGGCGATGATGGTTGCCCCCACAGTTATACCTTCAGGACAAAGGATGTAGCGCTTTTCGCCATCCTCATATTCCACCAAGGCAATCCGCGCATTGCGATTGGGATCGTATTCAACCGCAATCACACTCGCTGGAACGTTGAGCTTATTGCGGTGAAAGTCAATTTGACGATAGAGGCGCTTATGGCCCCCACCCCGACGGCGGCTTGTGATCACACCACGATGGTTACGACCCTTTTTGCGGTGTTTGTAATAGGTAAGAGACTTTTCGGGTTT
Source organism: Spirulina sp. SIO3F2 (assembly GCA_010672165.1). Classification (GTDB taxonomy): domain Bacteria; phylum Cyanobacteriota; class Cyanobacteriia; order Cyanobacteriales; family Spirulinaceae; genus SIO3F2. The sequence continues at coordinate 49,189 of JAAHHN010000009.1, forward strand.
GCTTTTGGTAATTTCCGAGAAGTCCGCGACACTCGACTGACGAGTGCCGGGGGTCATTGGTCTAAATATGCGAATACCCATGGGCTTTTCAAAGAGCGATCGTTAACGAGATGAATGGTCAGTCAGGTTTAAACCTCAGGGAAAAGGACGATCTCATCCCCTTCGGCAAGGGTGACGATCGCACGTTTGTATTGCGGTTTGTAGCCGAGAAACCGGCCCACCCGCTTGCGACGGCGGGGCGGACGATGGGTATTCACCTTCGTCACCTTGACACCAAACAGTTGCTCGATCGCGGCGCGAATCTCCGGCTTGGTCGCAGTTAATTTCACATCGAAAACGTACTTGTTTTGCTCTAGCAAAATCGTGGCTTTCTCGGTGACGATCGGCTTGAGAATGAGATCCGCTAGATTCCGTTCACTGGTTTTACTCACCGTACACCTCCTGGATTTGAGCGATCGCAGCATCGGTTGCCACAACCTTGTTGGCATGAAGTAAATCAAACACGTTCAAGTTAGTCGCCAGAATCATGCGTAAGTTGGGCAAGTTGCGACCGGAGCGATAGACGTTGTCGTTTTTCTCATGGACGATCAATAACACCTTCTCATCCTGAGAAATCCCCCACCGCTCCAACGCGGCAACCAGCTCCTTCGTTTTGGGTTGGGTGATCTCGTCGCTAAAGTTAGCTACCACAACCAGATCTTCAGTGCGGCTCATCAGTGCAGTTCGCAAAGCCAAACGACGCTCTTTACGGTTCATCTTTTGGGTATAATCGCGGGGCTTGGGACCAAAGATAACACCACCACCGCGCCATAACGGTGAACGAATCGAACCCGCACGGGCACGTCCAGTTCCTTTTTGACGCCAGGGTTTGCGGCCCCCACCGCGCACTTCAGCCCGAGTTTTGCTCGAGGCTGTCCCTTGACGGGAATTGGCCAGTTGACGCACCACTGCCCGGTGCAGAATATGATTTGCCGTCTCCGGCTTGGCAACTTTGAGTTCTAACGTGGCTTCGCCCGCGTCTTCCCCCTGCCAATTTTTTACAACACAAGTAACCATGTCACACTCTCGAAATTTCAGCTCTCGGAATTAAAGTCTGTCGTCTGCGCTCATCAATGCTTGAAATGGGGGCTATTGCTGACCCACGATTGTGGCAGGGGTAATACTGAGGAGATTACCGGGCTTGCCAGGAACCGCACCCTTGATGAGCAAAATGTTCCGCTCAGCGTCCACTTTGACCACTTGGAGCTTGCGAATCTTGACATTGGTATTGCCATAGCGACCCGCCATGCGCTTACCGGGATAAATCCGACCGGGCGTTGTCCCTGCCCCTGTAGAACCTGGCAGGCGGTGGTTTTTAGAACCGTGGGACATGGGCCCTCGACGGAAGTTGTGGCGCTTTTGATAACCTGCAAAACCACGACCGATGGTTTTACCCGCCACATCCACCAGTTGACCTTCGGTGAAAATTTCAGCGGTGAGCGCTTGACCCATTTCAAAGCTGCTGGGGTCAGCCACCCGATATTCCTTGAGATGACGCAGAGGAGATGCGCCAGATTTGGCGAGGTGACCCAATTCTGGTTTATTGAGTGCCTTGGGTTTGACCTCTTCATAACCAACCTGGATGGCGTTATAGCCATCGGTTTGGTCACTCTTAATTTGAGTAACGGTGCACGGCCCAGCTTGAACCACTGTCACGGGGAGAGATTCCCCGGTTTCTGGGTTGAAGACCTGAGTCATGCCGAGTTTTGTGCCGAGTAGTCCGACAGTCACGGGTTTAAACCTCTGGTGAATTGACGAAGAACAATAAATAAAACAGGGACAGTGCTCCCCCTCCGGGGAGGTGCTCCCACCCCAAAAGCAGCCTCTCCTAATCTGGAGAGACTGAAGCAAACTCGCAAGTGGAGTTCTTGAGGGTTTTATGGATGTTTGCAATAAGGTGAATGCAGTCTGGCTGCGTTGCCCAAGACTTAGATGCAAGCTTTAGGAGCTAAAGTTGCGTCCAGTATCTTAGTTCCGGGCAAATGGGGGTGTGCAATGAACTGTACGCTCCCCTGTGATTTAAGGTCACAATCGACAATGATAGCGATCGCGTGGCACTGAGTCAAGCAATTGTTTTTGTTTTTTTGTGGGAGTTGCAGGTGATGTTATTCAAACCCAAACGTATCCCGCACAAAATATAACGGTCGCCCCTTCACCTCCTCATAAACCCGCCCTAAATATTCACCAATTACCCCTAGCGTAATCAACTGCACCCCCCCAAAAAACAACACCGCCACCATCAACGACGTATACCCTGGCACATCAACTCCAAAAATTAGTGTCCGGCCGAACAAAAACAGCGCATACAATAGCGCCACTAACGAAACTGAACAGCCCAGATAAAGCCACACCTTGAGGGGCACAGTGGAAAATGACGTGATGCCATCGAGGGCAAAATTCCAGAGCTTCCAATAGTTCCAGGTGCTCTCCCCGCTGAGGCGCGGATCGCGGTCAAAGAAAACCGCCGTCTGACGATACCCCACCCAAGTGAACATGCCTTTCATAAAACGAGTCCGCTCTGGCATTTGCTTAATCGCCTCCACCACTCGCCGATCCATCAGACGAAAATCCCCCGTATTAGCGGGAATATCCACTGGACTCAGGCGCGTGATGGTGTTATAAAACGCCTGAGCTGTGAAACGCTTGAGCCAGGTTTCCCCTTGGCGCGATCGCCGGGTTGCATAGACCACATCATGGCCCGCCTGCCATTGGGTTACTAATTCCCCAATCAGTTCAGGGGGATCTTGTAAGTCCGCATCAATAGGAATAATGGCTTGACCCGTGGCGTGGTCAATCCCCGCGCTCATAGCAATCTCTTTGCCAAAGTTTCGGGATAGATTAACGACCTTAATCGTGGGATTTTTGAGATGATGAAGCACCAATTCTTCCAAAGAATTATCACGGCTGCCATCGTTCACACAAATAATTTCATAGGCTAAACCTAACTCCGCGAGAATTCGCTCCAAGCGGGCAAACAGCATCTGAAGGTTGCCTTGCTCGTTGTAGATGGGGATTACAATTGAAAGGGTCACAGCCATAGAAAATCAAGGATTGGGTTCAGGCTGCTCCAACGGAATAGTAATTGCAAAGGCGGTTCCTGTTTCTGGCATCGACTCACAAACAAGCTGACCACGGTGTTTTTCGACAATAATTTGGTAACTGATCGCCAGGCCTAAACCTGTGCCTTTCCCGACTGGCTTCGTAGTAAAAAAGGGGTCAAATAAACGGGATTGAATATCTGTAGGAATGCCAGCACCATTGTCTTGAATCGTGATGGTAGCTAAAGAGCCAAGGGTGTCGGTTGTAATGCTGATTTGGCTGGGCTGTTGCTCTATTTCAGCGTAGGTGCGATCGCGATCGCGCTCTTCAAGGGCATCAATAGCGTTGCTTATAATATTCATGAACACCTGATTAAGCTGACCCGCATAGCATTCTACTTTGGGCAGATCACCATATTGTTTTTCGATGGCGATCCCTGGTGATTCGGCTCGGGGCTTAAGACGATTTTGCAAAATCATCAAGGTGCTATCAATCCCCTCGTGTAAATTCACCGGTTTCATTTCGGCCTCATCCATACGGGAGAAATGCCGCAGCGAGGCCACAATTTCTTTGATGCGATCGGCCCCCACTTGCATGGAGGTGAAAATTTGGGGTAAATCTTCCACCAAAAACTCCAGATCGATCGCCTCTCGTTCTTCAGTAATTTCGATATGGGGATGGGGATAATATTTGCGATAGAGTGCGATCAGCCCCAAAAGGTCATGAATATAGTCGCTGGCATGGCTGAGATTACCATAGATAAAGTTGACTGGGTTATTGATTTCGTGGGCCACCCCTGCCACCAACTGACCTAAGCTCGACAGTTTCTCGGTTTGAACCAGTTGAGCTTGGGTGCGTTGCAATTTCTGAATGGTTGCTTCAAGAGCGGTCGCCTGCTCACGCAATTCCAATTCAACCGTTTTGAAGCGACTGATATCTTGGAGAACGCCAATTAAATATTGTGTCCGTCCCTGATTATCTCGAACAGCGGTGCGGTTGACTCGCACCCAAATGGCCTGTCCATCCTTGCGTAAGCATCGTTTTTCCAGGGTGAAATGGCTCCGTTGCCCCGAGAGAATTTCCTGTTGAATTTTCAGATCATGCTCCAAGTCATCGGGATGGGTTAGATCATGTAAGGTTAGTTCCAGTAGCTCCGGTTCCGAATACCCTAGCAACTCACAACAATAACGGTTGGCGCGGAGGACTCGTCCTTGACGGTCAATATAATCTAAACCCACGCCCGCAAACTCAAAGACAGCTTGGTATTCCGCCATATTCTCAGCGAGCTGCTCAGAATATTGATCCACCAAGGTGGCTAGATCTGCCTTTTCTTGCTGAAGTTGGAGCTCCATCTGCTTGCGATCGCTGATATCCAGCAATGTGCCAAAGAGATGGGTTACTTCACCATGCTCATTGCGAATCGGTTCACCTTGGGCAAATAAATGGCGTCTCTGATTATCCGCGCGGACAATCTGAAATTCCAGCGCGTAGGGCTGCTCTTGGTAAATGGTTTCGTAGAGTGTTGAATAAAAACGTTGGCGATCGTCCGGGTGGACATAGCCAATTTGGCGTTCGAAAGACAGCGGGGTTTGTTGAGGGGCAAGGCCATAGATCTTAAAGGTCTCAGGGCTCCAAATCACTTCACCCGTAAGAATATTCCATTCCCAACTTCCCATTTGGGCCAATTTTAGCGCGGCTCGAAACATGCGTTCGCTGCGAGATAGAGCCTGCTCTACTGACTTTTGGCTGCTCAGATCTCGACCTTCAGCAATCAAATACACAATGTGACCATCGGGGGCAGCGATCGGCAAAAAGACAAAATCAACAGCGCGTTCTTGCGTCTGGCGTTTGAGGGTCACCTCCCGTTGCACCGTTTCGCCATTGGCGGCCTTGGCGATCGCGCCTTTGAGTTGGGCACGGGTGGAGACGGACATCTCCCACCAAGGGGCCTCCCAAAGCAAACTACCGCGTATCGCTGATGGCTCTAGGTCTGCGGCTGCTAGCGTGGCTTGATTAACCGTCAAGATATGACCCCGGGGCGTCAAAAGCGCCATAAAGTGAATCGACTGTTCTACCAGGGGGGCTAGGGCTGCGATTGCTGTCGATTCATCTTTCAATGACTCGATGGCCTGACTCGTCCACAACACCCCAACTACAGCACCATCATCATCCTGCCAAGGCTGGGCTTCCCATTGCACAGTGATCACTTGTTCCGAAACCAGTTTCAGACGCTCAGAGGATTGGATTTGGGGTTTTCCCGCTAACACTTGCTGGTGAATAGCCGGCCAATGCCTGGGACAAGTGGGCCAAACCTGGGTCAGTGGCGTATGAACGGTAATCTCATCGGGGACTTGATATAACTGATGCCAGCGCTGGCTGGCGGCTAAATAGCCCATTTGCTGATCGAGTACTAAAAGAGCGACCGGGGCTTGCTTAAGCCAAGCCAAAGCGTGGGGATCAACAGCGGGTGATGCAGTCATGCAAAATACTTAAAGCAGCAAAGAGTCCTTGCAAGTAGTGTATCTCATTAGAACTTATGCAAATCTTGTCCTCGTTCTGTCTGTGTAACGTAGGGAGAGGGGTCAAACCCATTCCCCCTAAGGATTGAATCAAAAACAGGTTGAGATAGTTTATTGTTGGGAGCTTTTAGAGGCCATCCTCCTGTATTTGTCTCAAACCCAGTTGAAGGAGTATTCCTATCGGTCAGTCGTGATGATGTTTATCCGGCAAGTCCCAAAAGCCGAAGGCGAGAGACGCACTCTGGAGGTAAGGTCATGAACTGCATCAAAGCAAGCTAAACCATAGACTTTACTATTATTCACAAAGCGGTGCTTGCCTGCCTATAATAGAGTGTTCAATTCCCTTGTGGCTTTGCTGTAGAGATTTGTAATGACAACTGTTCCCCTTTCCGAGCGCCCCGTTCCCCAGATTGATACCTCTGATTTTCAGATGACCAAAGATGAGGGTCTCATGGTCTATGAGGACATGGTGCTGGGTCGTCTCTTTGAAGACAAATGTGCTGAGATGTACTATCGCGGCAAAATGTTTGGTTTTGTCCACCTTTACAACGGCCAAGAAGCGGTCTCCAGTGGGGTTATCAAAGCTCTACGTCCTGATCAAGATTATGTTTCTAGCACTTACCGGGATCATGTTCATGCCCTGAGCGCGGGTGTCCCCGCTCGGGAGGTCATGGCAGAACTTTTTGGCAAGGAAACGGGGTGTAGCAAGGGCCGAGGCGGTTCCATGCATATGTTTTCGGCGGAGCATCGCCTGCTGGGAGGGTATGCTTTTGTGGCCGAAGGGATTCCTGTGGCCACCGGAGCAGCATTTCAATGTAAATATCGTCGGGATGCTCTGGGTGATGAAAATGCTGACTTGGTCAGTGTTTGCTTCTTTGGGGATGGGGCAAGCAACAATGGTCAGTTTTTTGAATGTTTGAACATGGCGGCGCTTTGGAAACTGCCGATGATCTATGTGGTGGAGAATAACAAATGGGCGATTGGTATGGCCCATGATCGCGCCACCTCGCAACCAGAGATTTACAAAAAAGCCAGCGTGTTTGGGATGCATGGTGTTGAGGTCGATGGTATGGATGTCGTGGCTGTACGCAAGGTCGCCCAAGAGGCGATCGCCCGGGCTCGGGCGGGCGAAGGCCCCACGCTCATCGAAGCCTTAACCTATCGCTTCCGGGGTCATTCCCTCGCTGACCCGGATGAACTTCGTGATCCAGCCGAGAAAGAACGCTGGGGTGCGCGTGATCCGATTCAGCGTTTTGCCCAATATCTACAAGACCGGGGTTTGACAACGGCGGATGAATTGGCGGCGATCGACCAACAAGTGCAGGCGGTGATTGATGATGCTGTAGAGTTTGCGGAAAACAGCCCTGAACCCAAACCTGAAGAGTTAAGACGCTACATTTTTGCTGAAGATTAACACCAAAGGTATATTGGCAATCACCGAATTCAGCCCCTTCGCATCAGCGGAGGGGTTTTATCTATGGCAATCGTTTTCCGGGTGATTGTGCTCACGGATTGTAGGGGGGAGCGATCGCGCCTCTTCTGTTGCACGGATCAACCTCAATAACCCGCTCGGTTCACATTAAGAGGTGTGTTGTTATCACAGAGGAAAGCAGCCAAAACCTTGATACTAAGAAGTGCAAAGAGAGAACGCCCCCAACTCCTACTCCAACTTCAGTTTTCGTTTTTCGAATTTTCTCTCTTTTGGCTTTGTAGTAGATGTGCCCAGCCGCGAGGCTGGGTTTTTCTTGTTGGGGCTGCTAAATCTGCGCACCTGCATTATTTATGATGTGCGCTCAACATTTTGGGTTGTTGGGTGTAGTTAAGCGGTGGGCAAGATGACTGCCTGATCAATAACACAGGGTAGTGATTCAGCAAGTGAGTTAAGGGCATAAGGGTATAGAAGACTTTATTCGCATAAAGTTTCCGTCAACTTCAAGGAGTGTTACCAGTTAATATCCGAATCCCTACGAGACAAGGGATAGAGCACCCGACTTCACAAAACAAGAAAAAGGGTTGTAAGTCAGGTATAGAAAGAATCTACAGTCTATAATGACAGACCCTAATGCAGTGTCAACGCTGAAAGTCGTGGTTTGTGCTTTCTGATAATCCTTGTACGAAAAGTTTTTCGAAGATCCGTAATCCCTTAATTATTAGCGGTGACGCTGTATGAGTGTGAAAATCCTGAGAATATACTTGATGCCATACATCGAGAACACATAAACCACAAAAAACACAAAGCTTAAGGGCGGATTCCCGTCTATGCGTGGAAATCCGCCCTCTAATCTTCTTATATTTAGGATCTTTATATTTGCTGATCCCATTTGAATTGACACTATAGTCTCAGGGATCAAGACGATCGCAGGATTTCATAATATTTTCTTTATTTTCTTGTGTTTTTGTAAGTTGATACTGCGAAATGTATCAAGATAATAAAGATATGTAACGACGGCTTCCACATCCAGTCCTCAAAATAATAATGCCCCAGTAATGATTACTAGGGCACTTACAACGCTGTATTGTCAAGGTGCGATCGCGTTTACAGGGAGCAGATTACTGCCAACCCTCACTTCGCATCAAATTGAAAAATCACGCAACTGTAACGGTCGGTCGGTCAGGCTCTACCGCCTGTGTCTGAGGATATTTCACGCGATCGACGAGTTCCTGGAGTTGGCTGATGGCCTCAGCACCTTCAAGCTTCATGAGTTCGCGATCGTCTCGCATCTCCGTCCAGGTAATACCATAGTCTGAAACCAGGAAACGAATAAGGTGATCTTCGCCGAGACTGACCATAAATGAGGCGCTATTCATCTCTTGGCCACAGGTGTAGCAGGAAGCTAAGTAGCCCCGGCTCTCAAGTACTGTTGCCAATGCTTGTAGGTTCATTACCAAGTCACGTACGAAGCGGCGATGTTGTTGGGCCAGTCGTGAAAACACAGTTATTCCTCCAAACCTAGTTTAGGTCGCTTATTATTATTTAACATTTTCTTTATTTTTTGGGAACCACTCTCGCGCTTGAGATTTGAGTTAACCATCATGACATTCCCTAAAACCCCCAATAAATTGCTCCAAAATCGAGCAGATTCCAGCGACCACTTCCTTTATATAGGGGTGCGCTCATTCGTCAATATCATTTTTGCAATGAATTGTTAACTTTGCCTCACAATCACTATCAGGACTTGGGGCTACTATGGCATTCCGTCTCCAGGCAAAGTGTCATCAGCAATACCGTCCTTGGATTTTTGTGTTGTGAGGGGTCGTGAGCACATGAGGTACGGTGAAGCGTTAAATCTTAATATTGTTGTATGTACTCACGTCACTCCCAACCTGCTCAAACCTATCTGGTTCTGACCATTGGTAATTCCCAACTCCGCTGGGCAGCGATCGCCCACTCACAAATCTGCCAGCAGGGCAACGCCTCCCATCGCCACGAACCTGCCAGCCGCAAGTTGCTCCCTGCTATATATCAAGATTGGCCGTTGTATATCCTGTCGGTCGTGCCAGAACAATTGCAATGGTGGCAGGCTGTCCCTAATTCTCAAGTGATTACGTTGGAGGATGTGCCCCTAGCGGGGAAATATGCCACTCTAGGCAGTGATCGCGCTGTGGCAGCCTATGGGGCAATGCAGCACTATGGCGCACCTGTGCTAGTAATTGACGGGGGAACAGCTTGGACATTGACCGCGATCGACGCGAACAGTGTTCTACAAGGCGGTGCAATCTTGCCGGGGCTCGCCTTGCAATATCAAAGTTTGAGTCAAGGGACAGCTTCACTCCCTGACCTTGCGCTCTCCACTGCGCCGCCAAACCGTTGGAGTACCAAGACGATCCCCGCGATCCACAGCGGCATTCAATATACACTGCTCGCAGGTATTAAAGACTTTATCCAAGCCTGGCGTGCAGACTACTCCCAGAGTCCAGTTATTCTCACAGGCGGAAGTGGAGCTTGGCTCTGGCAGCAGCTCTCGGGCAGACACTATGCTGATCTGCATTATGAGCCCAATTTGATTCTCCAGGGGATGGTAGCGCTCATTGGGTCAGGGTGATACGATAGAGAACGCTGTCAAATTTCTATTAATCCCCCACCCCGCAGTATTGAATTTGTTTTATGGCTAAGAAGTCGATGATCGCGCGTGAGAAAAAGCGCCAAAAACTTGTTGATAAGTATGCCGCTAAGCGTGCTGCTCTGAAAGAAGAATTCCGTAAAGCTGAGAACCCCCTCCAACGTTTGGAGATCCACCGTAAAATTCAAAAGCTTCCTCGCAGTAGTGCAAAGGTGCGAGTGCGCAATCGCTGCTGGGCAACAGGCCGCCCTCGGGGTTACTATCGTGATTTTGGGCTTTCCCGCCACGTGATCCGGGAATGGGCTCATGAGGGTTTGCTGCCGGGCGTGGTGAAGTCAAGCTGGTAGTTCGCCTGTTCAATTGAATTTAGAAAGACAATGCTCTGATCTTCTGATCAGGGCATTGTCTTTGTAGTTAATATGTGGATGAGATTATGTACTGATGAAGTGGTTCTATCGCATTCCCCATGTCTAGTGCTCGATGGCGGAAGTAACCTGGTTATTCAAAATCACTCAACCACTGGGGCAGTATTGCTAAGTGTTTGGCAATAGTCCTGATATTTCCGCCAGCCTGCACTAGTACAGAACGGCAGAAATAAGCCATCCATTCAAAATGCACAGAATGCCTGTTGTACAAGCACTTTGAACTCTGAACTTTGAACTCTGAACTCCGCCTCGCGGTACTAGGTTTGTTGGGGGGGAGAGATTTGGATAACAGCTCTTAAGCCGCGATCGCCTCTTTCAACGGCTGCCAACGCACATAGCGCTCACCGCCCAGTTCCAGCACCACCTTAATCCGCGGTTCCTGCTGCGTCAGGGCAATAAGATATTCCTGCTCCTGACGCGAGAGCAACATGCCTTCCAAGATCCAGAGTACTAGACCCTTTGAGTTGGAGGGGAGGTTATCCAGTTGAGTTTGGGCGATCGGCGGCACATAATAGACTTCACCCACCATCGCCGCTTGGCCAATATTCTTCTTGCCCAAGTGAGCCGGACGCACCCCATGCACATCCATGAGATACGCTGCCACATCCCCCAAACCTCGGGCACTCAGGGCATAGGTGTGGTAGCCCGCCGCCCGTAGCCGTCGTTGGTAGCGCCCTTCATAGCCACCCTCCAGGGGAGCATACAAACCTACAGCCCCTGACTGTTCTAGGGTACGGATCAATTTTTTGCCAGTTGTTAACAGCGCCATAGTGATGAATAGCCAGATTACTCAGTGATTATTATAGAGGCGAGTTGCCCGGTGTTTATATCTTGAAGAGATGTGATTGTTTTCTGTGGGGGAAGTTGTGGCTCAGGGTTTTGCGATCGATCAGGATTTGAAGCAGATCTGTGGTGATGGCTTGAATAACGAGCAGTCCGTGAGTGAGGTTATTGGTATAGCTAGCCTAAAGGGATAGATACTTCGCCGCACCTACCTTGAGCAGCTCTGTTTGAGGGGCTTTGCGGTTCTCGTTAGGGATGTTACGAGAAAACACAACATGTATCCCATCTAAACTGACTCAAAGCGGTCTTAAGGTGTTATTCTTGTTTTCAAGAGGGATGTTACAGAAAAACGTAATATCAAAGCGTAGAACACTGATCTCGAATTTAGGGGATGCAAACCCCCAGGCAAATCTGTTAACAGATGGAGTTGGCTGAACTGCGCTGCCTTTGACAATAACGTCTTAATCCAAAATCCTTATACTCTCGGAGCCCACCATGACCGCTAGTACCGTTTCTGTTGAATATGTCACACAAGCAGAACTCAATTCCCTAATTGAGTCTACTGAACTTTTAGTCATGGACTTTACCGCAACCTGGTGTGGCCCCTGCCGTGTGGTTGCCCCGATGATGGAGCGCCTCGCTGCTGAGAATCGCGATCGCGTCAAAGTGGTCAAAGTCGATATTGATCAACATCGTGACTGTGCCACCCAACTCCAAATCCGGAGCCTCCCCACGGTCTTAATGTTCAAAGCGGGTCAAGAGGTCGAGCGTTTGATTGGTAGCAAGCCCTACGGTGAGTTTGACAAAGCCTTACAGCAGCATCTTTAAGCCAATTTAGATGTCAATTTGTGATTTTTGGGAGTTCACCATGAATAGTTCTCCTTACGCCAGAAAAAGTCATCAGTCCAGCGCCAGTCAAACTATTTTTTGTCCCAATTGTGGCGGTGATGCCCAACGGAATTATCGTTCACAGATTGTCCGGACTGAATGTGTGCATTGTGATTATGTGATGGCGTTTAATCTCAGCACAGCAACAGTTTTAGAAGCCTACCATCCAGGCATCATGCTCTAAAGATTTTTCTCTAAAGGATATTGAGCCTTACTTGAAAGGACAAAATGTTTAGGGAAAATATTCCTGTGGTCGTTCTGGTCTGTGTCCTGAATTGACTTGAAATTTTCATCAAAGGCGTATTATTATTGACCCTTTTTTGTTCTAATTAACCTACATCTGATAATTCAACATATGTTAAAAGCGAAAGACATTATGACCACTTCGGTCGTCATGATTCGAGGTTCAGCGACAGTTGCTGAAGCCGTTCAACTTATGAAAGATAAGGCCTTGCGTGCTCTTGTGGTGGAACCGCGTCACGAGAGCGATCCCTATGGAATTATCAGTGAAACCGATATTGTCTATAAGGTCGCTGCCTATGGTCATGACCCCAAGACCATGCGAGTCTATGAAATTATGACTAAGCCTTGTGTGGTGGTGCGTCCTGAGCTGGGCGTTGAATATGTGGCGCGGCTCTTTGCGAACACCAAAATCCGTCGTGCGCCTGTGGTGCAAGATACGCTACTCGGTATTATTTCGGTCAGCGATCTAATGCATAAAGGTAACTTTATGGAGCAGCCCCAGCAACTGTTCTTGGAAGATCGCATTGATGCCGCTCGGGACGATGCTCGTGCTGTTTGTGCAGCCAAAGGAGACACTTCGCCTGAATGCGCAGCCGCCTGGGATGTTGTAGAAGAACTCCAAGCCACAGCTTCGCGCCAGCGGGCTAAATAGTAATCAGTTTTTGTGTTGTTATTTCTACCAAAATGACTGCCGAGATATTGCGTCTGGTGGGCATTGCAAACCAGACGCATACTTTAGACCTTTGAAAAATCTTAGTAGCATGTAGGTTGGGTTGACGCAGAAAACCCAACACCAGCAAGGTATATAGCGATTGCGCTCTGCGCAGTGCCAAGGGCAATCGTGTTGGGTTACTCTACGAGAAGCAAGCTACGCTTAACGTGCGCTGCACGGGCTAAGCCTACACTCAACCCAACCTACGAATTCATAGGGGTTTCAGGCGATTTCTGTTTTTTTGTCCTGTATTGAGGTGTTTTTGGCTCTCTCTTTGCTCAAATGAGCATTGAAGAATTTAGCTGAAGGAATAAAGCTGATTGACTGACAAAACTTGTTTGAGAAGAAATTGAAAGGCAGATGCAGAAAGGGATACAGAGAATTCAGAAGAGGGAGCCAGTCCTCTAGAATTGAGTTACCACAACAAAACCCTGGAGAACTGT
>JAAHHN010000090.1 GCA_010672165.1 Spirulina sp. SIO3F2
GTATAGTCTTAGCCCTCAACCTGCTGTGGGCTAAGACTATACCCAACCAAAAAGAGATGAGCCTTCCACAACTCATCTCTAGATTAATGTGAGGTATACAGCTTCAGAAGCGTAATCAAGATGCCTTCAGCATTAAACTGCTGCTAACTGAGGCTCGGCGACAGGGGCATCAACAGGACGCTTACTGTTGCGGATACCTTCAATGGCTTCGGCATAGTCTGCTGCTTTGAAGACAGCCGAACCCGCAACAATCGCGTTTGCTCCGGCTTCGAGCACCTGCCAGGTGTTGTGACCCTTCAAGCCACCATCCACTTCAATCCAAGGGTCAAGTCCTCGCTCATCACACATGCGGCGCAACTCCCGCACCTTGCCCACTGCGGAGGGAATAAAGCTCTGACCACCAAAACCAGGGTTGACGCTCATCAGCAATACCAAGTCGCAAAGCTCAAGGACGTTCTCAATGAAGGATAAGGGCGTGGAAGGGTTGAGGACAACACCGGCTTGTTTGCCTAACTCTCGAATCTGACCCAGCGTCCGATGGAGGTGAGGGGAAGCATTATGTTCAGCATGAACCGAGATGATATCCGCACCAGCTTTGGCGAAGTCGGCAACATATTTTTCCGGCTCCACGATCATCAAGTGAACATCGAGAGGTTTGGTGGTATGGGGGCGAACCGCATCCACAATCAGGGGGCCAATAGTAATGTTGGGAACAAAACGACCGTCCATGACATCAACGTGAATCCAGTCTGCACCAGCAGCATCAACGGCTTTGATCTCTTCGCCCAGACGGCTGAAGTCGGCGGAGAGAATGGAGGGCGAAATCACAGTCTGCTTTTTAGTCATGACGATCTACTTATCAATAGAGGGGCTAAATATCACAAATTTTGTATTTACTTTAACATTTTGTGAACATTTAGTAACAAAATCACTGGACTTTCTATAGCCGCATGACAGTTGGCGATCGCACCGATGAATCCAGTTAGGATCAGCTATAGCAGCGTTGGTAGATGATTAGGACATCGTGTAGGGTGGGCAAATTGTGATAAATCAGAGTTTGGGTTGTATGTATAACCACTATTCTGCCCACCTTGCAATTTTTGCCTGAAGGGGTTTGAGCCGATCGCTTTGACCCGAAGCAGCTTTTTTTGTAGCATTTGTGTAATACTAGAGGAATGATATTCCAATACCCCGGAGCACCATGCAACTTAAACGCTGGGAATCTCCCCGCCGCCAGGGCCGCAACCATAAAGGCAAAGGTGGTGCAGCCCGCCAACGACAACTCAAAAAACAACATAAGCTGTGGTGCAAGAAGCTCAAGCGACAGTCAAAAGATAATCACCAGCAAGGGAAGGACATAAGTCCTTCCCTTGCTTTTTGTGTCTAAACTTTAAAGCCAACCCCGCAACCAATAAATAAAAATGCCGACATATTCTTTAATGGCCATAGTTGTGGTCCAGAAATTACCTGTGTCTGGAATAAAATGCAGCAGTTGACCGAACAAAGTCTTTTGGCGGACATCCGCACGCAATTCAGTCACCCGAAAATCAGTGGGTGCAGGCACCACCTCAAACCCCTGCTTAGCAAAAACAGCACGGGCACGGGGCATATGAGTCGCTGAGGTCACTAGCAAAATTTTATGCGCTTGGCGGCGTTCGAGAATCGGTTTACTCAAGACGGCATTCTCGTGGGTATTCAACGAATCAGATTCTTGCACAATAGCTTTTTTCGGAACGCCTAAGCGCTGTAGGAGCACTGCCATATCGCGGGACTCGGGAACCTGCTCCCCATCCCATGAGACGCGTCCGCCCGTTACCAAAATGATCGGCGCTTTTTCTTGCTCATAGAGTTTGGCCGCATACAAAGTGCGATCGCCCCCTTCAGCCACCTCAACATCTGGGCGAGGGCTGTCATGGGGGACTAATCCCCCACCGAGCACCACAATCGCATCCGCTGTGGGCAATTCACCTTGAGGGATATACCGCCATTCCAAAGAGGTCAAGAGGGCAATATTCACCCAGCCATTACCTGCTGCCCCCAAAATCACCAATGCCAAGACCACAGGCAGCGCTGTCCAGCGCGATCGCCGTGCGATCAAAACTAGCGTCACCACCAGCAATACACAGGCCAGACCTAAGGGATAAACAAATAAGGGAAGCAGCTTGGAAAGGATCAAAAACATATCACTATCACCGATTTAATCCACCGTCAGCCTAGCTTAACCTGTCAACTCTCTCGCTAGGGGCTGTCGTCAGTTAGACTTTAAACTCTTGCTATGAATGACTTACAGCCTTTTTTCCTGTTTTTAGGGTCGGGCGTCTATCCCTTGTCCCGTCAGGCTTCTAGTGTTAACTAACGACACGCCCTAATTGCTAAACGAAGATGAAGATAGGTGAGGAGACAATTATTGCGCTAATTCCATCTGGGGCATGGGAGGGCGAACTGCCCCCAGACAAGGCTCAACCACCACATTCTGACGATAACGAATAGGCAAACCAACCGGAGCAACAGTCGGAACGGGACGAAGATTAAGGTTACGCGGTGTATAGATTGCAGTTGCCACAGTGTTAGGCAGGCGGCGGGGTAAGCGGTAGGGTTGAGGGGTTACGCACATGGTAGATCGGCACTCCGAAACGTTTGCTGCATTTATCTGACAATTTCATTCTTTCAAAGAAAATCCGGACGGTTTCCAAGCGCGGTACAGCGCTCTAATTGTCTGATCGGCACTGCCGAAACCGATGCCTAGTTCTCTCGCAAAAGTTTGGATTTCGTAGGGTGGTCAATGCTCACCCAGTCAGGGTTTGACGCTCTTGAAACCTGCTTGAAACAGAGAAAAAACAATTTATAGTCCATCTCTCCATCAAGCTTAGAGTAGGGACAGTTAGATGAAGTGGCACAGTCTTAACGGAATATCATACCAAATCTGCATAGCAAAGGCTAAACTCTTGCGTAGGGTGGGCATTGCCCACCAGATATAGCTTTTGAGCGATCACAAGGCGAGCATCATTCTTACTCCATACAAAACGGATTTGGTATCATTGGTGAGCCATCGCTGGTTTAGCTGGGATTGCTAGTAGCTTAGGCATCTTGTCTGCCGCTTGACTAACCTGCATTATTCATGAGTTTTCTGTAGGGGCAATCCCCCCGTGGTTGCCCCGGTTTATTGCGTGGCAAGAGGTTGATCGGGAGGCGGCCGAGATCGGGGTAGAAGGGCGCTATCCCTACGGGATTTGATGTCAGAATCCTAACTCACCTTTTTAGCTGCACTACAGCAGATAGGTTAAGCATCAACGCTATTGAGGTCTCGAATGATTTGGCTGACCTTGCTCAACTCATCATCCTGACTCGAATAGGGATAGTCAAATCCAGGGATTGCCAGCCAATAAGCCTCTTGCCCAGGATGAATATAGTCTGCGCGATCATCAAGGAGCATAGTGGTTGCCAAATCAACGTTTGGGATCAGGCGCAAATCCTTGTAACTTCCTTGCCAGTCCACATAATCTAACTCAGGGAACCAAGCTGGCACATGATTCTGGCGGTTTAATGTGGCGGCAATCTGTCGGCAGCGCACTTCATTAACGGCGGTGTAAATTAGAAGGCGATCGCATGTCTTTCCCGCAAACTCTAGAAACTCGTAGAGTCCAGGTCGGGGAATCTGACTCACAGCATTCGAGATGAGTGTCCCTTCAAGATCTAGAGCCAGCGTCCTTAGCATAATGATTCATCAATCGCTTAAAATCCAATGCATTAACCCACCTTAACTGCTATCACCATCTGAATTTTGAGAGTTTTTAAACTATGCCGTGGGAATTTGGTCTGTCTATAGAATGCGCTTCCAAAAAAGCAGCAGAGAGCATGTCAGCGTATTTCCAGGGGAACAATCCGCTATCGTCAGATGACAAAATATTCGACCTGCATATTTATACCTACGGAATCGGCAAAGCTCCTATCCATTGCTGGTGGTGTGTCGTTTCGGTTAAAGACGGCCAGACAAATGATTTTTTCAACTCCAGTGATTGTCCTCAGACTGCCACTGATTTAGTACTTCAGCTATACCAACGTCTAGCAAAAGCACCTAGATTGTTTCGATATGCGTTGGCAGGGACAGAAACCAGTGAATTTAGAGGCTATGACGAGTTTGTCAAAATGGAACAAGATGAAATCGCTCTTTTCCCTGGACTGGTTATGTCAGAAGCGTTGTATTGGCGTCTCGGAACGCCTCCAGATTTTATTGCCTTCTGCCCAGGTTATATCTGGAAACCGTATTCCACGATGAATGAGATCGACTGCTAGCAAAGCCAATTCAAAAGCACTACACACCCCACATAATTGACTCTGCGCTCATCGAGACAACATATTCTGCACCGAAGTCCAGACTGAACTGAGCGTTTGGCGAAACTGTTGGCGTTGCTCCCACTTTTCAAAATCCCGCTCATAATGACTGGGATGGACAAAAAAGGTTTGCCAGGTGTTGAAGGCAATTACAAAACCAGCGATCACCAGCACATATTTTGACCACCCTAAACCGCCACCACTGATTAAATCTAAACTCAAGAACAAACCACTCACCATCAAATACTTGATGGTTTTGTGACGAAAATTGTCCTGTCGATAGAGCGCAAACGCCTCACGCTTAGAGACTTGAGACTGCTGACTCGCCCATTCGGCTTCTGCTTGCGCCAAGCAATCCGGAGAAATGTCCAACTCTTGGGCAATTTCTAAGAGCTGTGCCTTGGAGAGAACGCCTTCATTATTTTGGCGGGCGATCGCTAAGCGTAAAATCTCCTGGACTTCATGGGGTTGATAGGTCGTTGGCAAAGTCATGGCACATCAACCAGCGGAACTCCCTCCATTATGCCGAAGGGCGCACCAATCTGCATCGGGGAAACCGCCCAAGTCATCGCCAGGGTCACATCTCGTTACAATAAATCCCATACACATATCGCGTCTCGGGGTCGTTGATGAACAGTAATTGGATGAAGGGCAACCTTCGCTTTGGTCAACTCTTTGGCATTCCGTTTTTCGTCAATCCCTCCTGGTTTTTGGTGTTGGCGTTAGGTACCTTGTCTTTGGCCGATGACTTTGGCCGTCTCCCCTCCATCCAAGCGCTGGGCAGTCTGGCGATTGGGGGCGCGATCGCCCTGGGTCTGATTACAACACTGCTGCTCTTTGCTTCGGTGCTGGCCCATGAGTTGGGGCACAGTGCCGCTGCGATCGCCCAAGGCATTGAAGTTAAATCCATCACCCTCTTTATTTTCGGTGGCTTGGCGCTCCTAGCTAAAGATGCCCAAACCCCCATGAAATCCCTGGCGATCGCCATCGCCGGCCCGCTGGTCAGCTTCGGTCTCTTCTTCTTGCTAACGTTCGTCCAATTGACCATGAGTGGCCTGCCCCTCACAATCATTGTGATGCTGAAGTTCCTGGCTGGCCTGAATCTAATTTTGGGACTATTTAACCTCATTCCAGGCATGCCCCTCGATGGGGGGAATGTCCTCCGCGCTGTAGTCTGGCAAATCACGGGCAACCCCAGTACGGGTCTGCTCTGGGCCAGCCGCACCGGCCAAGGCTTCGGGATTTTTGCAATTACAATCGGTGCGTTGGGCTTTTTGGGTATTAGCCCCTATGGCAGCCTCTGGACTGCGTTTTTAGGCTTCTTTTTGCTACAGAATGCGGGTCTGTCCGCCCAATCAGCGCAAATCCAGAGCAAACTGGATCAAAGGACGGTTGAAGATGCGCTAATTTCTGGCCCAGTCGTGGTGCAAGGAAATCGCAGTATCCGAGGCTTTGTTAATGACTATGTGATCGGGAAAACTGCTCTACCGCTCTACATTGTTACCGATGAGCAGGGCAAATATCTGGGTTTGATCAAGCCCAGCGACCTCAATACGATCGCTACCTCCCGCTGGACAGAAATCACCCTTGTAGATTTACTCAACGAGCGAATTCAAGATGAAGCTCCCCTTGAACTCACCACCATTCGCAACCATCAATCTTTGCTCACCGCAGTACCGCTCCTAGAACAAAACCCCAATCAGCCCTTACTCGTTGTTAATAACTATGACCAAATCTTGGGGTTGCTGACCCGCAGCAGCGTCCGTGATTGTTTAGCTGCGGTAGTTCCTGACCGTACAGTGGAGATCAAGACGGCTGTGCCGCCTGAATAAAGCGAGCGACCGTTTGCTGCAAATACGCATTGTCAAATGGTTTGGTCAAATATTCCGTTGCGCCAGCCAGTCGCCCTTGCACCTTGTCAAACGCACCATCCCGAGCCGTGAGCATAATAATCGGCAGGGTTTCAAACTGAGGCAAACTGCGTACCGTGCGACAGAGCTCCAAGCCATCAACGCCGGGCATGGTTACATCCAACAACAGTAGATCAATATGTTGGTGATAAATCGAAGACAAAGCATCCACTGCGTTGTCAGCCAAGATGACCTGATAATTCTCCTCCAGAGCCTGTTGAATCAGCTTTCGGGTAATCGAGCTATCATCAACGGCTAAGATTGTGAGCTGGTGTGCGGGTGTGGCAAGCATTGTCTGGTTCTATCTCCTTGAGCGATCGAAGTTTTTGGCTGTGCAGACTTGTGGGTTTTGGCATCGTCTCTCGGTGGGATACTGCATTGTGTCCAACCCTTGGCTGCACCTTGCGTCCAGAAATTTTGGTAGAAATCAGACTTGATTTCGGTGAGGATATCCCTGTGCGATGCCCACCAGTGAGGGGTATCTCATCAGCACCCCAGGCTATCTTCAGATCATAAGCTGAGAAACTATCATCCCCTGGAGAACTTCAGAAACATTCAAGCTCCAGATTGATGTTGGGGTTTGAGTTACCCTCTCCTCACTGAATACCCGTTACAATAGGCAGTCAAGGCGAACAAATGTAACTGTGTTAAAGCATTACAGCTCAAGATTGTTGAAGCAAAAATTTTTTCGGATAAGGAACCATGACGCTGCGTCCTCCTGTGGAGTTTCAAGCTGAATTTGATGTGATTGTGATCGGTGCAGGCCATTCGGGCTGTGAAGCGGCGTTAGCGTCAGCCCGTTTAGGCTGTCACACCCTGATGCTGACCCTCAATCTCGATCGCATCGCGTGGCAACCCTGTAATCCTGCTGTGGGCGGCCCAGCGAAGTCTCAGCTTACCCATGAAGTGGATGCTCTGGGGGGTGAGATTGGCAAGATGGCCGATCGCACCTATCTCCAGAAACGGGTACTGAATGCTTCGCGGGGGCCAGCGGTGTGGGCGCTACGGGCTCAAACCGACAAGCGGGAATATGCCCGCATCATGCGCGATATCGTCGAAGCACAGGAAAACCTGACGATTCGGGAAGGCATGGCCACGGATTTAATCCTGGGTAACAACGATGAAGTTTTGGGTGTGGCGACCTATTTTGGGGCTTGCTTTGCTGCCCAGGCGGTGGTGCTCACCACGGGGACATTTCTCGGCGGCAAGATCTGGATTGGTAATAAATCTATGCCTGCGGGCCGAGCAGGTGAGTTTGCAGCGGTCGGGCTTACAGAAACCCTGAATAGCTTGGGGTTTGAGACCGATCGCCTCAAAACAGGCACCCCCGCCCGAGTCGATCGCCGCACGGTGGACTTTAGCGTTATGGAACCCCAGCCGCCAGATGAGCAGGTGCGATGGTTTAGCTTTGATCCTGAGGTGTGGGTAGAGCGGGAGCAGATGCCGTGCCACCTCACCCGCACCACAGCCAAGACCCATCGCATTATTCAGGAGAATCTACACCTGTCGCCGATTTACGGCGGCTTTATTGACTCCAAAGGCCCCCGCTATTGCCCTAGCATTGAAGACAAAATTGTGCGGTTTGCAGATAAGGAATCTCACCAGATCTTCATCGAGCCGGAAGGTCGGGATATTCCCGAGCTGTATATTCAGGGCTTTTCTACCGGCCTACCAGAAAATATCCAACTCCAGATGCTGCGCAGTTTGCCAGGTCTAGAAAATTGCACGATGCTGCGTCCGGCCTATGCGGTGGAATATGACTATCTACCTGCGACCCAATGCTATCCGACCTTGATGACCAAGAACATTGAGGGGTTGTTTTCGGCAGGGCAAATTAACGGTACGACAGGCTATGAGGAGGCTGCTGCCCAGGGTTTTGTGGCGGGGGTGAATGCCGCCCGGTTGGTGCGTGGGCAGGATTTGCTGGTGTTCCCTCGGGAGCAGAGCTATATCGGGACGCTGATTGATGACCTTTGCACAAAGGAACTACGGGAACCCTACCGCATGTTGACCTCGCGCTCGGAATATCGGCTGTTGCTGCGATCGGACAATGCCGATGCGCGGCTGACACCCCTGGGTCGGGAGATTGGCTTGATCGGCGATCGCCGTTGGCAGCTTTTCCAAACTAAATATGCCAATGTGGCGGCCGAGCAGGAGCGGCTCCACACGACGCGGGTCAAGGAGCGCGATCCGGTGGGGCAGCAGATTATGGCGGACACGCAGCAGAAGATCAAGGGGGCGATTACCCTGGCAGATTTGTTGCGGCGTCCGAAGTTCCATTACGTGGATTTGGAGCGGTATGGTCTGGGGAATCCGGATTTGGCCACGGCAGAAAAGGCAAGTGCTGAGATTGAAATTAAATATTCGGGTTACATCCAGCGTCAGCAAAACCAAATTGAGGCGATTACTCGCAGTGCGAATCGGAAGTTGCCTGCGGATTTGGATTATATGGCGATCGAGACGCTCTCGATGGAGTCTCGGGAAAAGTTGACGCGGGTACAGCCGTTGACGATTGGCCAGGCGTCGCGGATTGGGGGGGTGAATCCGGCGGATATTAATGCGTTGTTGGTGTATTTGGAGATGCAGAGTCGGGCGCGATCGGTGGCTCAGGCTCGTTGATTTACTGAAACCCTGGCGTTGCATAATTGTGAGAGGAAACAGATTGAGGTTTCAGCTCGGTGTCTGGCATCCAACTTTTGTGATGATAATTTTCCTCCTCCGTTTCAGCAACGCCCCAAATTGAGCAGAGTGCGCTCATCGGCACAGTCTGTACCACGTTTGAGTTCTAATATGGTGGAACGGCGGTCACCTAACCAAACTTAAAGGGTGTGTATTACCCTTCAAGCATCATGGATTGAAAGGTAAATTCGACAGATATTAATGTGTTGTTGGTGTTTGACGTTCCTTAAAGAAGGGATCAGTGAAGTAAGGTTTTGCATAACGGCTGATACTAAATCCTTCAGGTAAAGCCCAAGAATAGAACAGCCCAGAAATTCAATTCTGTAAATCTCAGCGCACCCTTGATTCTTGGGTTATCTAAGCCGGATCTAGTATGAATAGTTAGAGTTGTTACTAACAAGAAAGGTCATGATCTTGAGTAAAAAGCAGAGAATTCCTTCTTGAGAATTCTCTGCTTTTTACTTTGAAAAATTGACTATTGAGCTAGAAACGATTTGGTGCGTTAAACTTCACCAAAGACGCTAAAGTTGAAAGCACAGTCTACAGGTTGATTTGGATTTGATGTCGAACAGATAAAGTATTTATTACTAACATCGAGGATAGCGATCGACAGATTAAAGGTCTGCCATTCATTCCCGACAATGGTGCAAACTGGAGAAATATCTTGTGCAAAAGGTCGCTCAAACTCAACAAGGTAGGTTCCGTATTTGATCTGCCGAGCCTTAAATCCTTCACCTACCAAAACATCACCACTTGGTGCAACAGTTCCCGTAACCAATTGATATCTCTCATCAATAATTGCCATCAAAATCACCTCATAGAGTTGGAGTATTCTTTTTGAAAAACAACCTCGATTTGTTTTTCAAAAACACGATTCCAAGATCTTATCTAGGGCACAAGAACAGCTCAAGTAGCTCAAGCTGCTATTGAGTTGCCACCAAATAGATATGAGCAAGAGATGAACTCACTCTGCTTGATCTTGTTACCATCAGCATACAAGGCAAAGGTTTAAAAGATATGTTTTAAATCTTGTGTTTGTGTTGCCCACCATTAAGTAATTGTTGCAGGGAATGAAGTTATCAACTATAGCTCGGATAGCTGCAAATGACCAATCGCAAGGTCAGCAGAATTAGTGGTCTTTTAGCCAATACCTTCGATTGCTTCGGCAAAGCCCTCAATCGGTTAGGTATAGAAACAAACCAAGAACTTAAACGTAAATTGGCGCGATCGCCTACAGCAGTGTCAACAACGTCACCACGACCAAACCAAAACTAACAATATAGAAAATCCCCACAATCTGGGTCTCCGTCCAGCCACTCAGCTCCAGATGATGATGATAGGGTGCCATGCGGAAGAGGCGCTTGCCCTTGCCATCCGGGCCTTTGGTCGCCTTGTAATAACTCACCTGAGCAATCACAGAGAGAGATTCAACAAAAAACAGTCCACTAAGGATAAACAACGCCCACAGGTTCTGGCTCAACAAACCTACCGCCGCCAATGCTCCGCCCAGCGCTAGCGAACCCGTATCACCCATAAATACCTTCGCGGGGTTGTGATTATGAAACACAAACCCTAAACAGCCTGCGCTGAGACAAACTGCAAAAACCGCCAGTGCAGGATGGGTTGGGGCAACCAGAAGTGCTAGGCCCATGAGCGCGATCGCGCCTGTGCCCCCCGCTAAACCATCCACCCCATCGGTGATATTGGTGGCATTACTCTCGGCAGTGAACACAAAAATCGCCAGCGGCCAAAACGCTAACCCCAACGGTAAGCTCAAACCAAAAGGCAGTGCAACAGTTGTGATGCCTGTCGGCTGACTCCAGAGCAGCCAAGCACAAAATACCACAGCTCCCACAGTCTGCCAAATCATTTTCATGCGCGGCGTCAAGCCCTTGTTCGACTTGCGGCGCAAAATTTCCCAGTCATCGATCCAGCCGATGAAACCATAGAAAAGTGTGAGCAGACCTACCGCGATCGCTTCCGGGGAAAACCCTGTCCAGAGCCAAGCTAGGAGCACTGCTACAGGCACAAAGAAAATCCCCCCCATCGTGGGGGTTCCCGCCTTCTTAAGGTGGGATTGGGGGCCATCTTCTTGAATCACTTGACCCGCCTTGAGACGTCGCAGCACTGGAATCACACCATAGCCACAGCCAACCGTAACCAGTGCCCCCACCACCAAAATCACAGTGATGGGGATCGCAGCATCAAGAAGCGCTGTACCTTGGCTCAATCCTTGATCAAAACTGATCCCTAAGCCACCCAGCAATATCGTTAGAAGCACCAAAAGTGCTTTCCCGGAAGGGTTCCGAAGTAATGAAGCAGGGGAAAAGTTGGCTTCCACAGTTCCTGTTGAGTTGGCTTGAAGAATAACGATGCTTAAGTTTAATTGCCCTAGCAAAAGTTGCTAATACCCAGACTACGCATCCTTTTGCTGAGAGCGTCTTGGGCATTAGCATATCAGTCAATTGCCCATTAAACCGAATGATTAGTCATCATCATCGTCTTCGTCATCATCATCATCTTCGTCGAAGTCTTTCTCATCGACCCCCATTAGGACGGCAAATTCTTCTTCCGCCTCTTCGTCTTCATCCACTTGCGCAGTGCGGTGCACCAAGCGATTATTGCTTTCAAGCCATTCGAGCAAGGACTCACCTCGCTTGAGGGGAATAACGGTAGCGGGTTCGTAACGGGGCTCTTGGCGTAGTGAAGGGTTGATCATCGGTTATGTGAGAGAACTGTATTGGAGAACGAAAACTATATACTGAGGAAATGATGCGGGTTGGGCATGGAATGGGGGACAGTGTTAGACCACCGAAATGTCCATTGACTGATGGCTCTGCGAGATGGACAGGGCCGCGATCGCAAATTCATCAACCAACAATTCTAACTTGAAATCGCCTAAACATCTAACGGACAGGGCGCACACCGCACAGTTGAAACGACATATGAGTAAAAAGGCTGAACTATTGCGAGCGATCGCGGGTCAAAACCGGGGTCTCCTGACCCAAGAACTGGAGCGGGTGGCAATTTTGGCTGCGATCGCCCAACTCGAAGACCTCAACCCCACGCCTAAACCAACCGAGCGCCCAGACCTTCTCGATGGCGACTGGCGACTGCTCTACACCACTAGTAAGGAGTTACTTGGCATCGATAATGTGCCACTATTGCAGCTAGGACAGATCTACCAATGCATTCGCACGACAACGGGGGCTGTGTATAATTTTGCAGAAGTGGAAGGAGTGCCCTGGCTAGAAGGTTTAGTTTGTGTCTCGGCCAAGTTTGAGATCGTGTCCGAACGCCGTTTAACAGTTAAGTTTGAACGATCGCTTATTGGCCTTCAACGCCTATTCAATTACCAATCCCCAGCAGCGATGATTCAAGACCTCGAAGCAGGGGATAAGAAATATCTAGCGGTTGATCTCAACCTTGCGGAGCGCGATCGGCAGGGCTGGGTCGATCTGACCTATTTGGATGAGACGCTGCGGATCAATCGGGGGAATGAGGGCAGTGTGTTTGTGTTGGCGAAGGACTAGTGTTGCGTCACAGTTCATAAAGAGGGGTTTATACCTTTGGACGACTCGTCCTATAAAAATTTCAGAGAATCCCGATCCCATTTTTTAGGGTTGACAGAGCCCTAGAGCGTCGAGTAGCTAACTGGCTAGAATGGGAAAAACTTGCCTTTCTACTGAGCCAATGAAAAAAACACTGCATTGGGTTTTGGGGAGCCTCGTTACGTTAGGTCTCACTCTCCCCGCCCAAGCCTTGAATGATTCCACCACTGAGCGGGGGATTGATGTCCGTCAGCTCCACGCACCACCCTATAATTTGACGGGCAAAAAGGTCGCGATCGGCCAGGTGGAAATTGGCCGTCCCAGTAAATTTGGCCTTGATAAAATCCCCCCTAAACGACGTATTGTCAACGTAGCGGGCGTATTTTACCGAGATCAAGCAGCTCGTTCTGAAGATGCTGACCGCCACGCTGATTTAGTTGCCGCTGTGATGGTGAGTCAAGACAAATATTTACGAGGTGTGGCTCCAGATGCAAATCTCTACGCTTCAGCGGTAGGGTCAGCCGGGCAACCGCAGGAATGTCTAGCGGCTCAACATGTAGCTCAACAGCAAAATGGGGAGGTGCGGGCGATTAATTTTAGCTTTGGTGAGCCGCTACGCCGAGACGATCGCAGTAACCCGACGCTGGATGGCAATGCACTTCTGACCCGTTGTATTGACTGGTCATCCCGAGTTCACAATACGCTTTATGTGATTGCGGGGAACCAGGGAAGTGGGGGGATTCAAATTCCGACCGACCACTATAACGGCATTACGGTCGCTGCCACCCGACGGTTTGGGGAGGAGTTTGCGAAGTTAAGTTTCTCCAACTTGAGTGCTTTGCCCGAGGGGATTGGCCAAACCCTTATTCGCCAAGAAATCAACCAAGGGGCAAGACGGGCGATTAGCTTAGTTGCACCGGGCGGTGGCATCAATCTTTACACTGCTGAAGGGCAAATTCGTCCGATCTCGGGTACGAGTTTTGCCGCTCCCCATGTGACCGCGACGGTCGCAGTGCTCCAAGAACTTAGCGATCGCCATATTCAAGCAGGTCAAGCCCGCTGGAGTGAAACGGCACGACAACCGGAAGTGATGAAAGCGGTGCTGCTCAATGCTGCTGATAAAGTGCGCGATCCGGGGGATGGTTCCTATTTGGGTATGACCCGCACCGTACTAGGGAAAAACCACGCAAATTGGTTGACTGGGGATGCAGCCCGCAATAATACTATTCCCCTCGATATCCAACTGGGTACAGGGCATTTGAATGCGGCGCGAGCCTATGAACAATTTCAAGCCGGCCAATGGCAAGCAGGCGAATCTGTACCTGCGATCGCTTGGGCTTACGATACTGCTGCGATCGGCACTTCCCAAGACTACGAACTGGCATCCCCGCTATCTGCTGGCACCTATGCTTCTGTGAGTCTTGCCTGGCAGCGTCAAGTGATGCTCAACGATCGCAATGGCAATGGCCAATATGATGCAGATGAAGATTTCCGCGATCGCGGTCTCAATGACCTCAACCTCTATCTCATGCCTGCTGATGCCACCGATATTCGCCAAGCAGTCTGCGCTTCCAATAGCGCGGTAGACAGCGTCGAGCATATTTTCTGTGCAATACCCCAAACCGGGCGTTACAAAATCCGCGTGGTCTATGACCAGCAAGTGAATAACCCAGAACAGGCCTATGGACTCGCTTGGTGGACAGCCGCTGCAAAATAATCCTGAAGACCCGCCACAACCCGTTCTTGCTCAGTCGCGGTTAGCTCAGGGAACATGGGGAGGGCCAGGACTTCTTGAGCCACTTGTTCTGAGCGAGGAAGGCTGCCCTCCCCATAACCCAGATCAGCGTAGACAGGTTGACGGTGGAGCGGGATGGGATAGTAAATCATGGAGCTAATCCCCTGCGTCTGAAGATGAGCACGGACGCGATCGCGCAGCAACTCTGGCTGCTGGCCATTGGTGGCTGACCCTGCATGGGGCAGGCGAATCGAATATTGGTTCCACACGGCTTTGCCCTGTGCAGGAGCCGTTGGCCGGATCACCTCAGGCAGGGCTGACGCCAGCAACTGGTCATAACGGCTGGCGATTGCTGCACGCTGTTGGTTCCATTGCTCCAAGTAGTTTAATTTAATCTGCAAAATTGTGGCTTGAATGGCATCCAGGCGGCTGTTGATGCCAATTTCAGTGTGGGTATAGCGTTGGGGTTGGCCATGCTCCCGCAGCACCTTCAGGCGCGTGGCGATCGCGGCATCATTTGTGGTGATCGCTCCTGCGTCCCCACAGGCCCCCAGATTCTTGGTGGGGAAAAAACTAAAACAGCCAATATGGCCAATGCTACCGACCTGACGCCCTTGCCATTGTGCGCCTGCTGCCTGGGCACAGTCTTCAATAACGAGGAGGTTATGTTGGGTGGCGATCGCCATCACCGCTGCCATATCCACTGGACGTCCAAACAGATGTACAGGCATAATCGCCCGAGTTGCAGGCGTAATTGCCGCTTCAACTTGAGCGACATCCAGATTAAAGGTGTTGGGGTCAATATCCACAAATACAGGCTTGGCCCCAACTGCCGAAATCGTTTCTGCGGTAGCGATAAAGGTAAAGGTGCTGGTGATCACCTCAGCTCCTGGGCCAATGTCAAGCGCCCGCAATGCTAAATAGAGCGCATCTGTGCCAGAATTGCAGCCCACACAATGGTCATTCCCGACATAGCTTGCAAAAGCGGCTTCAAAGTCAGTAATGGCTTGCCCCCCAATATAACGACCTGAGCGCAATAGGGCTAAAACCGCAGTGGATACGTCTGCTTCGAGCAGCGTTGTATATTGTCGAGTCAGATCTAAAGGAGGAATTGGGCTCACGCTACATGCCTGAAAAAATTACAGGGGGTGAAAATTTTGTAACCCAGTATAAACGTGATGGGTCGAAACGCAATGGGTGACTTTTTCTACCCTTGATTCAGCTTGACACCATCAAGGATGACCCGACTAACGTTAGGATGGAATCAGCTTATTCACCTTTCAGCACTCCTATGTCCCTTGCCTTAACCCAAGACAACGTTGAAACCGTTTTAGATGAATTGCGCCCCTACCTGATATCGGATGGCGGCAATGTGGAACTGGTTGATATTGAAGGGCCAACAGTCAAGCTCCGCTTACAAGGCGCTTGTGGCTCCTGTCCCAGCTCGACGATGACGCTCCGGATGGGCATTGAACGCCGTCTCCGTGAGAAAATTCCAGAAATTGCGGAAGTAGAACAAGTGCTGTAGATTCAATGAATCCATCGACTCAGCATCAAGCCCAGAAACAGGTGTTAGAACGGGCCCAACAAGGCGACCCTGCGGTGATTTGTGGCTTGCTTAACCATAAGTTTGAACCGGAAGGGATTACCCCACAGGTGGTTTGGCAGAGTGACGATCGCCTCTCGGTTACCTTAACTGCCGAGCATCCCCCCAATGCTGCCGTGTGTTTGCAGATTATTGAGCGGGGGTTCAAGCGATTGGCAATTCCTCAGTTAGTCATGGTGGAAGTAACAGCCTATCAACAGGGTCAAGAACGCCCCCTGTGGCGGCAGCAACTTTCCCTCACAACTAATGTGCTGGCCATTGATTTGGCAGCTTGGTTAGAATCAGGTTCATCCCTACAGTCGGCAGTGGTTAATTTGCCGACGCCGACGACACCCCAAACCGCAGTCACGGCGCTAACCCCCCTTGAACCAGAACAGCGGTATTTGTCGTTTACTCTGGGAATCGCCAATCCGGGTCTTTTAGCGGTAGAGGCCATTCAAGAAATTCTCTACATCACCCTTGTGCAATTACTGCCCGTGCCGGACATGTCCGATTGTGTGGTGGGCATTCACAATTGGCGTGGTGAGATGCTCTGGATTGTTGATTTAAATCATCTTTTGGGTCTCGGCGGTCTTGCCCTAGAGACCCTTGACACGGTTGCGGTGATTGTCATTGGTCAGGGCGATCGCACAATTGGCTTGATGGTTAGAACAGTTGGGGAGATTCTGCCCTATAATCCAGGACAGTTACAACCACCCAATGGTTTATTTGCTCCAGAATTGGAGCCCTTTATTGCTGGCTATCTCAGGGAATCAAGCAGTATTGTCTTAAACACTGCCACAATCTTTAATGCGCCTGAGTTACGGCATTCAAGATCGTGATTTAACGCACTGTTGGGAGAGACCTACCCTGTCAGAGTAGGGTATTGGAGTGTCCATTGGTGCATTGCCAACGGGCTACCCTTATATTTACGGTGAGATGCAATCCGGCATATTGGGCATTGCCTAATGGGTCTCATATAATTGAGGCAGATTGATCCGACCCCGAACAATATTCGGGCTCAGGTTGGATTCAGGGTGTTCTCATCAAAATACAAAATCCCGGTGATATAGAGTCCCTATCTTGCTATTGTCAGCCACTGGTTCAACAAACTGCCGACTCCACTCTCTCCGTTCGCTAGTGCGCTAGACCATTATCTAATCCATGCTTTCTTCTAATTCCATCACTGACCAAGAACTGATCAAAAGCCTGAGTCCAAGCGCGATGGATCAGATCTTATTTTATTTGGCCTTTAGTGCAATGCGCACCAGTGGCCATCGCCACGGAGCCTTTTTAGATGCAGCGGCCACAGCAGCAAAATGTGCAATCTATACCACCTATATTGAGCAAGACCAAAATATTCGGATGACGGGTCACTTGCATCATATTGAACCCAAACGGGTGAAGGTGATTGTCAATGAAATTCATCAAGCGCGAACCCAAGGAAAACTGCTGAAAGTTTTGGGTTCCCAAGAACCCCGTTATTTAATCCAGTTTCCCTATGTTTGGCTCGATAAATACCCTTGGGAAGCAGGTCGATCGCGCTTTGGCACCACAAACCTTACCCGCGATCAGCGACATTACCTAGAAGAAAAACTCCCCGCCGACTTGCCTGATGCCCAGCTTATCAATTCTTTCCAATTCTTTGAGTTAATCGAGTTTTTGCATCTGCGCTCCCAAGAGGATTTTCCGGATAACCGCAAGATGCCGATGAGTGAAGCTCTCGGTGAACATATCAAGCGGCGGTTGATTTATTCTGGAACTGTGATGCGTGTGGATAACCCGTGGGGTCTACCGTTTTATGCGCTGTTGCGTCAGACCTATTCACCGGCGGGCCAAGAGGAACGAACCTACACGATGGTGGAAGACACGGCCCGGTTCTTCCGTATGATGCGGGATTGGGCTAATGAAGATCCGGGCATCATGCGCGTTTTGGAAGAATTTGATGTGAAGCCAGAGCAGTATCAAGCCGCCAAGGACGAACTCGATCAAGTGATTCGGGCTTGGGCAGATAAGTACCATGATGACGATGGGATGCCCATGGTCGTGCAAATGGTCTTTGGCAAAAAAGAAGACGAAACGGAATGAATTTGTCATCTTGAAGGGAAAGCTGTCAACCCTCTCCTCCCTATTCATTGATCCAATAACACTTGTCGTAGACGAGCCATCACTTGAGGCGCGTCTACCGTGTTAATCACATTGCGAATTGTGGGGCTAATGCCACGATCGCCCCAAGTACAGCCTTGTTCGAGATAACGCTGGGCCACTTTACCAATCACCAACGAGCCATACCCCGCCAAGCCCCCTTGCAATAGAGCGGCCATTGACCATGTGCCCCAAGGATACGCTCCTTCGGTGGCGATTCCAGCGGTTTTGGCTGTACCTAAGACAAGCCCGCCCCCAATCTCCCCAAATAGCAGCATCACAGAGCTAAAGATAATTTTGCGCCAGAGCCGCTCTGCCGCAAAGCTAGTCATGGGTAAGCCATAGAGTTTGGCTAAAGCGCGAATCAAAGCTAGGTCACTGACCATGCCACCGATCAGATCAACCACTGCGATCGGGTTAGCCGCGACAGCGATTGCTTTCCCCTGCGCATAGCGCCAAATCAGCGTTTCGGCCGCCTTACGTTGCTGCTCAATGGTGTCGCGGGCTAGGGTTTGGGTGGCACTTTTAGCTTGCACTAGGGCATTGAGGGCGATCAGAGATTCTCCGGCTTGGGTCAGCACGGTGGCGATCGCTGCTTTGAGGGGGGCGATTATTGGGGCGGGCGTTTCCCACTCTTCACTGACCGAACCATCTGACCATTCATTACGGATCAGAATCGGGGCAGGTTCAGCGGCGATCATCACAATATCTTCGACAATTGGCGCTTTAGATTCGGGGATGTTTGTTGGCAAGGGGGAAGGAGGGGGAGTTTCAGCCCTTTGGTTCGCTAGCTGGGCGAGTTGCGTATAGATCATCCCCTGTTCCACATCAGGGTAGAGATCGATTTTATTGAAAACCAAAATCAAGGGTTTATGGGTGGCACGAAGCTCTGCAATGGCTTGATATTCCGTACGGGTAATATCACCTGCCACCACAAACAAAATCAAATCTGCCTGCGCTGCCACATCTCTGGCCATATCTGCCCGGATCTGCCCTTCAATTTCATCAAGGCCGGGGGTATCGATCAGTTCCACAGTTTGGCCCACGAGCTGCCATTGCACCGCTTGGGGGTAGCGGGTCTCACCGTTAAGGGGGCTGGTGAGCAGGCGTTTTTGCCCCAGCAATGCATTCACTACCGCTGATTTCCCTCGGCTGACCAGACCAAACATAGCAATCCGGAAAATGGGGTGCTCAAGTTGCTCTAGGGCGTTTTTAATGGTCTTGAGCTGGGGCTGAGCGATCGCTTGCAATTCGGGGCTGGGGGGGCGACGACCATGGCGCTTAAAGCTGCTGTACCAATTGAGAGTACGCTGTAAACTTTGGCGGGCACGTTGGACAGGGGAAGAGTCGGTCATAACAGCAGGTCTAAGCAACAGGGTGGAGCAACGGTCTCAAGATTTATAACTACTGCTCGCAGATCAAACGGGTTCTTTCTCTAGACTAATGTGCCGAATGACCAAGCCGACAGCTCAAAATTTTTGAGGGTAGAGCCAGGCTCGTGGCGATCGCGGAGCATGAATATGTGGGCTAAATGGTATAGTATCGACTTTTTTGACTCTCAGTAATTTTTCAGGTTGCTATAATTCTGGGACGCTCAAACCAGAGTGATGACAATGCTTCAGCACGAATCACTGAGCGAATGAACTAGATTGTGAGGACAAAGAACACCCATGAAATTCTGGAGCAGTTTACCGCTAATTATTGCGATCGCCCTATTTGGAACCACTTTAGCCAGTTGCGGTGATTCGGCTGACACTGGGCCTGCGGCAGAGGAAGAAGTCGCGGATGAAGATGATGCTGATGAGGAAGACGGTGAAGAAGAATCAGCCGATGAAGAGGTTGCTGACGAGGAAGACGGTGAAGATGAGTCAGACTTATACACTGCCGACTTTACACTCGTGAACGATACCAGCCGCACCTTACTCGAATTTTATGTTTCGGCTCCCGAAGAAGAGAACTGGGGTGAGGATGTTTTTGGTGAAAACCTGGTTCTAGGACCGGGTGAATCGGCAACTGTCACGATCACCGATGCTCGTGAGGGCTGTGACTATGATGTGCTCGGTGTGCTCGATGCCGCAGAAGATGGCTCTGTGGGTGAAGGCGAACTGATTCAAAGTGGTGTAGATATCTGTGATGGTGCAACTTACACCTATTCTGAGGAATAAAACGCTGATTATTCCAGCATCAAATTTAAGTTAGTCTCAAAGACCGCCTATGGTGGTCTTTTTTTGTGTGATGAACCGGATCACTTTGGTCATGACCAGCGCAGCGAAACCCCAGCCCAGAACAGTTCAAGACTACTTATAATAAAACTGTTGTGCTCCCCTAATCTGATGGATCGCACTCGTCGTATTCTCCATATCGATATGGATGCGTTCTTTGCCTCCATTGAGCAGCGTGACCAGCCGCTCTACCGCGATCGCCCCCTTGTCGTTGGCGGCGATCCATCCCAACGGGGAGTTGTAGCAGCAGCGAGTTATGAAGCCCGTCCCTATGGCATTCATTCAGCGCTCTCGATGCGGCAGGCGGTGCAACGCTGTCCAGAGCTGGTTGTGGTGCGGCCGCGCTTTCCGATCTATCGGGCAGTATCACAGCAGATTCAGGCGATTTTCCGCGATGTCACGCCGCTAGTGGAGCCATTGGCGTTGGATGAGGCCTATTTGGATGTGAGTGCGATCGCGCCCAACCTCAATGCAGCGAAGGCGATCGCTCAAACCATCAAGCAGCGAATTGCGGAGCAGACCCAGCTCGCGGCATCAGCGGGGGTTTCGGTGAATAAGTTCTTGGCCAAGTTAGCCTCGAAGCGCCATAAGCCCAATGGTCTATGTGTGATTGCGCCTGAAGCGGTACCAGATTTGGTGGCGGGTTTACCGATTGAGGCCTTTCCGGGGATTGGCCCGGCGACGACGGCGAAGTTGCATCGGTTGGGGATTCGGACAGGGGCGGAGTTACGCGATCGCTCGGAAGCGGAGTTGGTGGGGCGGTTTGGCAAGCAGGGGCA
Source organism: Spirulina sp. SIO3F2 (assembly GCA_010672165.1). Lineage (GTDB taxonomy): Bacteria > Cyanobacteriota > Cyanobacteriia > Cyanobacteriales > Spirulinaceae > SIO3F2. The sequence continues at coordinate 20,939 of JAAHHN010000090.1, forward strand.
GCGGTATTATCAACTTGCCCGTGGAGAGGATCAGCGGCGGGTAAATCCAGAACGGATTCGCAAGTCGGTGGGGGCGGAGACGACGTTTGCCAAGGATTTGACGGATTTAGAGGCGATGGGGGCGGCGTTGATGCCGTTGGCGGAGCAAGTGGAGCGGCGATTGCGGGCGTGCGATCGCGTGGGGCGAACGTTGACGCTCAAGGTTAAGTATGGGAATTTTCAGCAAATTACACGCTGTTGTACTCGGGCCCAGGGGTGGCGATCGGCGGGGGCGATGGGTGAGCAGGGGCGGAGGTTGTTGGTGGAGCACGTGGAGCCGAGGGTGGGGGTTCGGCTGTTGGGGTTGTCGATTTCTAATTTGTTTGCGTTGGAGGTGGAGGTGAAAAGGGCGGCAAGTTCGTCAAGTTCGTCAAGATATGTGCAGTTGAGTTTAAGTTTAGATTAACCTACTGAAGTTCAATAAAAGAAACTCTCACTGACGAATATATCTGTCCCAAATCTATTCAAAGAGAAAACCAATAATGCAAAGGAAGCCTAAAGGGATAAACAGAAAAGTTATTATGGCCTGTTCTAGATCCATATATCTTTGTTCTTGCTGCTTGAAATGCTTGTCTATATATTTTTTATCTCCCTGAACTATTTGAATAATATCTTCTCGGGCACGTCTTGACTCATGATGAAAAATTATTTTCCATCCTATCAGGTTAGTGATCTGAGAACAAATAACTGTATACTTGTAGTCTATGGTATCCCAAACAGGAATGCAGATACACACAAACAAAAGGATAAATGACATCAAAAATACCAAGAACATTAACCCCATTGACATACTCACGAAGATATCCGTGCCTCTTGATGTGATTTTGAACACACCTTGAATGGTAGGAAGAAGTAGAGTTAGTTCTTTGATCTTACGGACGATCTTAAATCCTCGTCTAGAAACAGTTCCAAAATAAAATTTATTATCTTTCTTGAAACCATACATTCTATCTTCTTTCCAATCTGGAATTTGAGAATCAGAGAAAGGAACTAGGTTCTTTGACTCTCCTTTAGAGATATATGCTTCAAGGCGCTCTACAATGGCATCCAAGGAATAGCGAGTTTCAAGTGTAAATCTATACGAAAAAAATCGATTAATCATGTAGCACCGAATCAGGATATTATGTCTGATTTTTAAGTCTAGAGCGTAGGGTGGGCACAAAAAAAATCAGGAATCAATCAAATGCTGGACTAGAGCATGATTTATTGATTCTTAATATATGGGCATAAAAACGGCGTTACTTGACTTTAAACGTTCCTTAATCTCCAGTTTACTGTTCAAAATCGCAACGATAATGTTAGTAACCAAACAAATATCTACCAGCCATCATAATCAATCTGACCACAGTCAAAATCCACAGCTTCTTTCATGATCTGGATATCATCTTCAGGGATACAGCCAAACAAGGGTAACAGTTCACTCGCGGGTGTTCCCGAAACTTCTGTTGTGGCAAGCGATCGGGCAAACCTCAGCACCTGCTGTTGTAACTCCAAGTTCATAGTTTGGAGTTGTTGAATAACTTCATCAATCACAGCCATTTTTTCTCCCAGATAGCGACATAGTCAATATCCATTAAAAAAAAATTTTAAGAGCCAAACCCATTAAGAGATTGTAGCGAGGACACTGTCCACAAAATCAGGGTTGGAGAAATTCTGAATCTGTACCAACTTAGGTGCGTTGTGATGTTAGAGATTAGCGCTCGTCCTCATTTCGTTTCTTCAACTTCTCTTTCAACAAAGCCTCAGCCTCAGGATTTGGCTCTGTCAAACTCAGGGGAGGATAACGATTAGCCGGATTACTACGACTCAATATCACCGCTAATGCCGCTTGAAACGCCTCATCATCATTGCGGTGCTCAGACATGTAGCGCTTCAGCTCCGTATTCGTCATATCAGCTAAATTTGGTTTCATTAAACAAACTCCCAAATGCCATCTTCATTAATTACAAGCGCAATATCCACATTGTCGCCATCACCAGCCTGGATGTAGATAGTCTTGAATCCCTCATCGTAACGGAATACCTGGATGGGTTGGTAACAGTTAGAGAACAACTGGCAATAGCTAACTGCGGTGAAAAGTTGTGCGTGAGTTGGCAAACTTGAACTCCCTACAATACAAAAAGTCTAGATCAATTCTAGAGGACGCTGCAACGTCCATCGCTCGCGTCTCAACTGCCCTTCAAACCTAAAGGGACGCCGCAATCTGCCACGTCCCTCAAACCAATTCAAGCCAACTTACCTAACGCGAATATTGACCATATTGCTGGATCACTTTCGCCACTAAACCAGTCCAACCCGTCTGGTGACTCGCCCCAATACCAGCCCCATTATCCCCATGAAAATACTCATGGAACAGGATGTAATCCTGCCAATGGGGATTGCTTTGGAACGTTTCCGTACCCCCATAAACCGGACGGCGACCCTGCTTATCTTTAAGGAAAATCCGCATTAGACGCTCTTCAAGCTCCAACGACACCTCCCAGAGTGTCTTCTGGTTGCCTGAACCCGCCGGACATTCCACCTTAAAATCATCCCCCAGATAATGGTGAAACTTCTGGAGCGACTCAATGAGTAGGTAGTTCACTGGGAACCACACCGGGCCACGCCAGTTAGAATTACCGCCAAAGAGACCACTGCTCGACTCAGCCGGTTCATAATTCACCTGATGGTCTTGGCCATTGTGATAGAAGATATAGGGATTGTCTTGGTGGAAACGAGAGAGCGCCCGGATACCGTAGTCACCGAGAAACTCTGCCTCCGAGAGCATCTTTTCCAGGATGCGCACCAACTTATCCGGACGCACCAATGCCAACAGCCGTCGTGAAAAGTTGCAGGTTTCTTCATCCAAGCAAGCAATATTGCGGCTTAAACGGGGTCGATTGGCTTCAAACCATTCCAGACGCTCCTTAAAACCGGGCAATTGGTTGAGAAGGCTGATCTCCAGAGTCTGAACCGCAAAGAGGGGGATCAAACCCACCATCGATCGCACCTTGAGCTTCAAGCGTTCACCATTGGGCAAATTCAACACATCATAAAAGAAGCCATCCTCCTCATCCCAAAGTTCTGTGGCATCATCGCCGATATGGTTCATGGCATCAGCGATATAGACGAAATGCTCAAAGAACTTGGTCGCCATATCTTCATAGACTGAGTTCTCCTGGGCCAGTTCTAGTGCAATCGTCAGCATATTGAGGCAATACATCGCCATCCAACTGGTGCCATCGGACTGTTCAATATAGCCGCCTGTGGGAAGTTCCGAACTGCGATCGAAGACCCCGATATTATCTAAGCCCAAAAAACCCCCCTCAAACACATTGTTGCCCTCCTCATCCTTACGGTTCACCCACCACGTAAAGTTGAGCAGCAGCTTTTGGAAAACCCGTTCTAAGAATTGACGATCGCCCTTCCCAGTCAACTTCCGTTCAATTTGATATACCCGCCAAGTCGCCCAAGCATGAACTGGCGGGTTCACATCCCCAAACGCCCATTCATAGGCCGGAATCTGCCCATTCGGATGCATGTACCATTCCCGCGTCATAATATCCAGTTGATACTTGGCAAAATCCGGGTCAACCATCGCCAGCGGAATGCAGTGGAAGGCCAAATCCCACGCCGCAAACCAAGGGTATTCCCACTTGTCCGGCATGGAAATAATGTCGATGCTATCCAGATGTCGCCATTCCCGGTTGCGCCCCCGCTTGCGATCAGGATGGGGTTCTGGATGCCCCGGATCACCATCGAGCCAACGGGTGACATCAAAGAAATAAGACTGCTTTGTCCAGAGCAAACCAGCAAAGGCCTGACGCTGCACATTTCGCACATCCTCCCCCCCACAGAAGGGGGCAATGTCTTGATAAAACGCATCGGCTTCTCGCACCCGAGCCGCAAACGTGCTGGCAAACTCTGTGCCCAGCGGGCTAGAAAGATTGAGCTGGGGCGTAAGGCGCAACTTGATCACCCGTGATTGGCCCGGTGCGAGTTCGAGCTGATAATGAGCCGCAACTTTTGTCCCGCGATTCTCAGGGTTAACGGCATTGGTTTTACCGTGGATCACCGCCTGATGAATCCCATCCTTGACGTAGGCACTGGGGTTAGACGCACCAAAGAGATCTTGGTAATTACTCTCGTTCTCAGTAAACAGCAGCGGTGCAGTGGTGCTTAAGCCATCCCCTTCGCAATAGAACGCATAGGTTCCCACCTCTGCATGGTTCGCTTGCACCGTACAAAAGTCCGACTGCTGGCGTACAGCGCTCAGGTGGGGTTTTGCCACCGCATCTCCCCAAGACCAGGTATTCCGGAACCAAAGATGAGGCAATACATGGAGGGTTTTGGCTTCCGGGCCGCGATTAACCACCGTGATTTGGATCAGGATATCTTCTGGTGTGCCTTTGGCATATTCCACAAACACATCAAAATAGCGATCGCCCTCAAACAGACCCGTATCCACCAGCTCAAACTCTGGAGCCAGACGACCCCGCCGCTGGTTTTCTTCAATCAACCAACTGTAGGGATATTCCGCCTGGGGATATTTATAGAGACCTTGGAGATAGGAATGGGTGGGGGTGCTATCGAGATAGAAGTAATATTCTTTGACATCCTCACCATGATTGCCTTGACTCCCAGTTAAGCCAAAGAGCCGCTCCTTGAGCACGGGGTCGTGACCATTCCAAAAGGCTAAGCCAAAGCAAAGCAATTGTTTTTCATCACAAATCCCCAACAACCCATCCTCACCCCAACGGTAGGCCCGCGAGTGGGACTGATGATGGGAGAAATAATCCCAGGCTTCGCCCGTAGCGCTATAGTCTTCTCGCACCGTGCCCCATTGCCGTTCGCTGAGGTATGGCCCCCATTTTTTCCAGGGAGTTTGAGGGTCACGGGCGGCTTGTAGTCGTTGGTGTTCTGGGGTCATGAGGATTAGTCTCCTTGGAGTGTGAGGGTTGTAAAGGGTTAGGGAGGAGGGGAGAGTGAGGAAAAGGTTCAGGAGAGAGATTGAGGGAGATATTGTTGAGCGCTAATAACGCTGGCGAGATCCCCCCTTCCCCCCTTCGTAAGCTAACCTTGTAGGGGTTTTGTAGACCCCCCTCACAGCAAGGATCTTGCGAACGCACTTTTGAGGGCTGAACCGCTGAACCCTAGCAAAATCAAGGGAGCGATTTGAAACCCCTACAGGATTAGCT
>JAAHHN010000091.1 GCA_010672165.1 Spirulina sp. SIO3F2
CATCCACCACTAGAATCTTGTATTCTAGTGGTGGATGATCGGGATTCCAATCGGGAAATTCTTAGTACAATCCTAAGCAGTTGGGGGTTTCGCATCCGGGAAGCTGCTGATGGAGAAGCCGCGATCGCCCAATGGCAGACCTGGCAGCCTGACCTGATTTTTATGGATATTCGGATGCCGAAGCTGAATGGAGATGCAGCGATCGCTCGCATTAAACAGCTTGCTCCCCAAACCCCCACTGTGATAGTTGCTGTAACGGCCAGTGCCTTTGAATCCGACTGTGCCAAGCTGCTGGCGGCAGGTTGTGATGGGTTTATCCGCAAACCCTTCCAACCGCCCGATATTCTCCTCAGTTTGGAGCAGTTGCTGGGGGCTCAGTTCCAGGAAATCGTTCCCTCAACCAAGCCATTACCCACCTCAAAACCGATGGATGCTGTTGCAACTCCGACAAGAGTGACAGACCGTTCCCTCCAAATCCTGGTTGCTGATGATAATGCCACCAATTGTCAGATGGCCCTCGCTTATCTAAAACATTTGGGTTATGCGGCCGATGTGGCCCAAAGCGGTCTGGAGGTACTCTACGCCATGGCTCTCCAAAGTTATGATGTCGTTCTAATGGATGTACAAATGCCAGAGATGGATGGTCTAGAAGCGGCTCGTACCATCCGCCGCGAATATCCCCCCCATGAACAACCCTATATCATTGCTTTAACCGCAAGTGATGAAGCGAGCGATCGTGTGGCTTGCCAAGCGGCAGGTATGGATGCCTTTTTGACCAAGCCCCTCCGCCTTGAGCAACTCACTGATGCACTCAAACAGCACTTGAGTACTTAGCACATCATGATGCTGATTGTCTTTGATCCCCTTCCTCTCGCGATTTGATGCTCCGTTCCCTGTTCAATTCACACTTTCGCCAACTTCCCATTCGAGCGGTCTTCATCGTGCCGTTTGTAGGTCAATTGATCGGAACTGTGGGCTTGGTAGGTTATATAACGTATCGCAATGGACAGGTGACCACCGAACAGTTATCAACGCAATTGGCGGATACGGCAGTGAACGAAGTTGAATTGTATTTAGAACATGAGTTGGCGATTCCGGTACAGATTAATCAGCTCAACCTACGAGCTGCGCAAACGGGTGAAGTGGATATGACTGACCCTGAGGCGATCGATCGCCGTTTGTTCAATCAACTGCAACAGTTTCCTGCCATTTCAAGCATCACGTTTGGCGATGCCCAAGAGCTGTTCCGGATCATGCACCGGAGCACAATCAAACCGGGCAAAATTGAGCGGGGCTATACCTCATTAGATGATCCCTCACAATTTGTCGTCGAGCTTGTACCTGAGCTGAATGAACCACCAGCTCTAATCACCGTACTATTGGATTTCTCTCCCCAAGACTGGCCCTGGTATGCTACAGCGGTACAAGAACTTACCACGGGGTGGACAGCTCCGTTTCAGTTTGGTGAAGATCCAGAACTGGTGATGAGTGCTTATGCTCCTTGGCTTGATGGAGCGCAGAATTTGCAAGGGGTATTTGCGGTCAACATGAGTTTTAAACCACTGCGCTCTTTCTTGCAATCCCTACCGCTTTGCCCCCAATGCCAGGTTGTGATTTTAGAAGACAATGGTCAGATATTAGCGAGTTCGGAAGATTCATCCCCTTTTTTAACTACAGATAGCTCACCTGAGCTGACTAACGATAAGCAAAGCTTCCAACGGTTTACGCCAGCCGAGAGTACCAATCCACTCCTCAAGGCTGCCGCTCGTCAAGTCAGTCAATCACAATCTCAACCCGCGATTCAATCTGTTGAGCCCTCTAAACGTCTCAAGTTCACGAGCCAAGAACAGCCATATTTTTTGCATACCGCCCCCCTCCATTATCCCCAGATGCAACTGGATTGGCATATCTGGATTCTGGTACCGGAGTCAGAATTTAGGCAAGCAACACAGTTGTACCAGACGATCGCAATTTGCGGTCTTGCACTACTCGGGTCATCTGTAGTGGGCTGGTGGGTGGTGGGCCGCCTCACCCGTCCCCTCCAGCGTCTAAAAGAGCGAGCGGAAGCGATCGCGGCTGGGACTTTGGATATTGATACCCAACCCAATGGTTTGGGGGGCATTTATGAATTAACTTCAGCGTTTGCCTTGATGCACCAACAACTACAGCAATCTTTTGAGATGTTGGATGCCAACCAGCAACAGCTTGATGCCATTATTGAAAATATTCCCATGGGTGTGGGTGTGTATGATCCCAACGGCAAAATGGTCTTGATGAACCGTTGGGGTAAAGATATCCTCCAGAAGACACCTGATGCCCCGCTGGCCCAAATGAGTCAGGCTTATCACATTTATGTGGCAGGTACCGATAGTTTGTATCCCAGTGAACGACTACCCATTGTGCGGGCGCTCCGGGGGGAAACGGCCCAAGCGAATGATCTTGAAGTGATTGTGCAAGGCGCTCGCATTCCGCTAGAAGTTTATGCCGCACCGATCTATAAAGCGGAAGGCGAGGTGCTCTATGGTGTGGGGGTTTTTCAGGATATCCGCGAACGGAAGCGGGTAGAAACGTTGCTGAAAAACTACAGTCTTGAGCTTGAGCAAGCCGTTGCTCAACAAACCGCAGACTTGCAACAAAAAACAGGGCAACTTCAAGCCGCGAAAGAAGAAGCAGAAACGGCCAACAAAGCCAAAAGCACATTTTTGGCGAATATGAGCCATGAACTTCGGACACCGCTGAATGCCATTCTGGGATATCCCCGTTTGCTATTGCTCAACGAATTTAATTTGGGAGCACGAGAACGGCAAATTATTGAGCGGATTGAAGCGAGTGGCGAATATTTGCTCAACTTGATCAATCAAATTTTAGATTTATCTAAGATTGAAGCAGGTCGAATGACCGTAAATTTGGGTAAATTGGAACTGCACAATTTGCTGCAAGAATTGGAGGTAATGCTGGGGCCCAAAGCCGCTCAGAAAAATTTAGATTTTGTGATTGAGCAGCAAAATGATGTGCCCAATCTGATTAAAACCGATGGTGTTAAACTACAGCAAATTTTGGTCAACTTATTGAATAATGCAATTAAATTCACACCAGCTGGCTCGGTTACTTTGAGGGTTGCAACTGTCGCCCAAGTCCCCAATCGATTGCATTTTGCCATCCAAGATACAGGAATCGGAATTTCTGAGGTGGAATTAGATATTTTATTTGAAGCTTTTATGCAAACGGCCAGTGGTGTGCAAAGCCGGGAGGGAACGGGCTTGGGCTTGACGATTAGTCGTCAGTTTATTGATCTACTAGGGGGTGTCCTCCGAGTAGATAGTACCGTTGATGTGGGAACTACATTTGAGTTTGAAATAGATATTGCCCTGGAGTCGAAAGAGCGTCTATCAGAAGCCACACGTTTTGCCTCTGGTCAGTTTGAATTAAGTCCTGGGCAACCAGAGCACAAGATTCTGGTTGTTGATGATCAAGCGGATAACCGTGAAATTTTAGTTGTGTTGCTCGAAAGTTGGGGCTTTACTGTGCAAGCGGCTGTTGATGGAGAGGCAGCGATCGCCCAATGGCAAGCCTGGCAACCGGATCTTATTTTTATGGATATCCGAATGCCCGGCCTGAATGGCGATGAGGCGATCGCTCAGATGAAACAAATTGCCCCCCACAGTCCAACTCAGATTGTGGCGGTGACAGCCAGTGCGTTTGAAGAAGACCGAGCTTTGATGCTGGCGGCGGGGTGTGATGGGTTTATTCGTAAGCCCTTTCGCCCAGCTGATATCATGGCGAGTCTGGAGGAACTGCTCGGGGTGCAATGGCAGGCGATTGAACCTTCTTCATCGGCTGAACCGCGAACGGCTTCTGCCACGCCATCTGACTCGCCCTTCAGTCCTGCTGCGCACCAGGCTCTGCAAATCTTGATTGCGGATAATAATGCAACCGAGCGTCAAGCCATCTCTGCGACATTACAAACACTGGGTTATACCGCTAATGAAGCTGAAGACGGCTTAGAGGTCTTTTATGCGATCGCGCTCCAAGCTTACGATGTGATTGTGATGGCAGTGGACATGCCCTATATGGATGGGTTAGAAGTGACCCGCACCATTCGTCAGGAATATCCCCAAAGCGAACAGCCCTACATCATTGCGCTGACGACACCAGAGTACGCTGAGCGCGATCGCCCTCGTGCGATGGCAGCCAATATGGATGCAGTGGAGATTAAACCCCTAAGTGCAGAGCGTGTTGAAACTATCTTGCAAACGGTTTTACAGAACCGCATAAACTAAGTCTTAAGATGCTGCTACAAAGGCAACAACACTACGCAAAGTTTGTCAATATACTTTTGCTCATGATTAGACAAGTTCCAAATTCCAATTCATCTGCTGGAGCCAAGAATCACAATGACTGCAACCCTCATGGATACTGACCCCTCAACCCGCTCAGCCAAAACCACACTCAAACTCAGTGGCTTGAATGTCTACTACGGTGAGAGCCATATTCTACGTAATGTTGATCTCAATGTTGCGCCGGGTGAGATGGTCTGTTTAATTGGGCGCAATGGGGTGGGCAAAACCACATTGCTTAAAACAGTCATGGGTTTGCTCAAGCCTCGCACGGGCACAGTAGAGTTTATGGGCAAGACGATTAACCGGAAATCGCCCGATCAGCGTGCCCGGTTGGGTATTGGTTATGTGCCCCAGGGTCGAGAAATTATTCCACGGATTTCTGTTCAAGATAATTTACTCCTGGGTTTAGAAGCCCGTCCGGCAGGTAGTCGCCGCGTCAAGCAAATTCCGTCAGAAATTTTTGAGTTGTTTCCGGTGCTCCAGACGATGCTCAACCGCATGGGCGGTGACTTGAGTGGGGGGCAGCAGCAACAATTAGCGATCGCCCGCGCTCTGATGGGCAAACCTCAACTCTTAGTACTTGATGAGCCCACTGAGGGAATTCAACCCTCCATCATCCTGGAAATCGAAGCGGCAGTACGGGGCATTATCGAGAACACCGGAATTTCAGTGTTGCTGGTGGAGCAACATTTGCATTTTGTTCGCCAAGCCGATCGCTACTATGCGATGCAAAAGGGCGGGATTGTGGCCTCAGGGAATACCCAGGATCTTAGCCAAAGCATTATTCAACAATTCTTGGCAGTTTGATGTTCCGTCAATAGTCCATGAACAATAACGCCTTAACTTGGCTCGATGGCTATGTGGCTGACATTGCCTATGACTACAGCTTTTTCCCTGAAATCGCCCCAATGAGCATGGTGCTTAACCTGCTCAATCGCCATGCTTTGCCACCGAGCCTGGACAAATTCACCTACTGTGAACTGGGTTGCGGCCAAGGATTCACCACCAATCTTTTAGCGGCTACTCACCCCCAAGGGGAGTTTTGGGGGGTGGACTTTAACCCAAGCCACATTACCGCTGCCCAACAGCTCACCACAGCAGCGGAGTTAATTAATATTCAGTTTCAAGATCAAAGTTTTGCTGAGTTTTTAGCAACCGATACACCCAAATTTGACTTTATTACTTTGCATGGGGTTTATGCTTGGGTGGGCGATGCTAATCGACAAACTATTGTTGAATTACTCCGACAAAAGTTGAACTGTGGTGGTGCGGTTTATATTAGCTATAATTCGCTACCGGGTTGGTCAGCTTTAATGCCCTTGAGAGAATTGCTGGTGCGATCGCCCCAGCAAGCCACAAACTCTAGTCTTGAAAAAGTCGAGCAAGGCTTACAGTTTGCCCAAAGTTTACAGGATCTCCAAGCCCGCTATTTTGTCGAAAACCCCAGCGCCCAGCGGGAACTTGCGGAGATGCAAGAAGACTCGCGCACATATCTTGCCCATGAATATTTTAATCAAGATTGGCGGCCCCTTTATCATGCTGAAGTTGTAGAACAGCTTGCAACAGCGAAGCTCACATTTGCATCTTCCGCCGATCTAGATGATGAGTTTTATAATCTCAAACTCAAGGATGAACAGCTCGATTTTTTAGCGCAAATTAGCGATCGCACCCTTCAAGAAACCACCCGAGATTTTTTCTTCAATTCTCGCTTTCGGCGGGATCTGTTTGTGCGGGGAGCGGTATCAATGCCGGCTCTAGAACAAGCGGAATATCTAAGCACGATTCGCTTTGCGCTAACGATATTGCCCGAAGAGATGGATTACGAAGTTGAGTTGGTGGGGCGATCGCTCAAGCTCGATGCTGCTATTTATCAACCCCTGGTAGCAGTCCTGGCTCAACAGCCCCAAACCCTCCGGGAATTGATGCAGCAACCGATGCTCAAAACTCTGGATTTTGCAGCCCTTTGGCAAGCCCTGAAGATTCTAATTTCGATTGAACGGGTTGCCCCAGCGCTGACCCAACAGGATTCTGAGCGTTGCCAACCTGTGGTTGCTCGGTTAAATACGGCGTTGTTAAAGCGATCGCGTTTTGGGGCAGATACCCAAGTTTTAGCGTCTCCCGTTACGGGCGGTGGCATTCCCATCAGTCGCTCGGAGCAGTTGTTCTTGCTGGCACAACAACGCAATGTTGACCCGATTCAGTTTATTCACAAGATTGTGCAGGCTCAAGGGGAACGGCTGATGAAGGATGGCCAAGTTCTGGAGAGTCCAGAGGCAATTCAAGCGGAATTAGAGCGCCAAGTGGAGCGGATTAAGGTTTCGCGTTTGCCGTTGTTTGAGCAGTTGGGTTTGGTTGAATAAAACATACGATGCAAAAGTGAATTTGGAATGAAATATATGTCGCTTGCCTTGGTGAATGCATTATTTTTGAGGTGAGTTTTTGCCGATTTGGCGATCGCTGTACATGATAATTTCGATCCCGAGCACGAGCAGCAGTAAAGCCTCAACGCTGCAAAGGGTGAGGATATGCCAAGAGGGTTGGGAAGTGAGGAATCCAAACGTTAGGAGGGCCGCCCAACCAGAAGCTACAAACGTGATTTCATCGACAATGAGCTGTTGGATTTTACGTCGGCGGCGGTGGGGGTCACTACGATGTTCGACTTCCCATTCAAAGAGGTGTTGATATTCACTCGAACCAATATGATCTCGAAGTTTTTTATTGAGGTTGTTGCGGATATAACGGCCAATCGCGCTAATTTTCTCGTCGTTAATCACATACGTCCAGCCAAGGATCAGGCAGATCCAGGGAATGACCAATAGCGCAGCAGTATCACCATCTTCAGAGAGCGCAAAGGACATCACACCACCAAATAGCCCCAGCGTGACGTAAAGAAGGTTGTCTCGAAAGCCAATTCGCTGGGCTTGTTCTGATTTGAGGGTGTTGTATTCGGCGAGCAAGATTTCAAGGGCAGACTCGGGGTTATTCATTGCAAGCTCCGATAAAACTCTTGTCTATTGTTGTTGATGGAGCAGCGATCGACTCGAAAGGGAAGAAAATCTCTAGACTCTTGGCAAAGCAAAATTGAGTTGCCAGAATGGTGGATGTGTACAGTGTATTCAGCAATATGCTATGTCCCAAGTCGTAATATTGACTGCGCTCTCTATCGAATATATGGCTGTTCGCAGTCATCTACACGATCTTCGCGAAGAAAAACATTCCCAAGGAAATGTCTACGAGCGAGGCACATTCACTGCCGATGGTCACACTTGGGAAGTCGGCCTTGCCGAAGTTGGTGCTGGTAATGCAGGAGCCGCAGTTGAGGCAGAGCGGGCGATCAACCATTTCAACCCCGATATTCTTCTTTTCGTAGGTATTGCTGGTGGGATCAAAGATGTGCGGATTGGTGATGTGGTTGCGGCAACTGATGTTTATAGCTATGAATCGGGCAAAGCTGGTAATAGACAAAAGTTCGCCGTGCGACCCAAAGTAGGAAAATCAGATTATGCCATCATCCAGAGAGCTAAAGCAGAAGCAAAAAGGGGGGATTGGGTTCAACGCACCTCTAGTTCTGTGATACGAAATCCAAAAGCATACGTTGCTCCCATCGCGGCGGGGGAAAAGGTGATTGCGTCTAGAGCATCAGAGCTGTTTCAGTTTCTTAGAGAGAACTACAATGACGCGATCGCAGTTGAGATGGAAGGTTTTGGTTTCCTGAGTGCGACGTTTGCCTATCCAAACATTCAGGCGATCGTAGTGCGAGGAATTTCAGATTTGATTGATGGAAAGAATGAGCCGGATTTAAAGTATAGAGATGAGGAGGAACGACAAGAGTTAGCCGCAGCTCATGCGAGTGCATTTGCTTATGAGCTAATCGCACATCTATGGCATCACAATCTCAAGGATGAAGGGAAAAAGGATTTTGACCATAAGCAAAATCCTCAATTATCTCAAGCAGCTCGTAGTGTATTAACCAATAATCTTGATAACTTAGCTCAAGCAACTACTAACTTAATTGGAAGAGATAGGGAGATTTCTCTGATTCATGAAGCTCTTCTGGGAGAAAATTCATTATCTATTGTTGCACTAACTGGAATGCCAGGAGTGGGTAAATCAGAACTTGCTTTACAGTACGCAAAACGTCATTTGGATGATTATCTGGGTGGTATTGTTCTAATTGATGCCCGACAAGATGACATCGCAATACAAATCATACAGTTTGCAGAGAATTATCTGGATTTGAAGCCTTTGAATACATCAGGAATTGGAGGCTTAAGTGAACCAGATATTACAAAACAGCTAATTTATTGTTTGAAGAACTGGCCAAGAAAAGATCAGCCAGTGTTATTCATTGTTGATGATATTGACTCTTATGATAAGCAGCTTAAGGACTACATACGTGGTCTACCATCACGGTTTAAGCTGCTGCTGACCTCACACCAACATCTTGAAAGATCAATAAAGCATCTTAGACTAGATACACTTTCTCTTGATCAGGCAGTTGAAATGTTCTCCAGGATTTTGACTAATGATTCAAGACTAATCAAGGAGTCTGACACTTTGAGAGATTTATGTGAGTGGATTGGATGTTTGCCACTTGCCATTCATCTTATTGGTAGCTATCTCTTAAAAGATCCATTCCCAATTTCTGAAACTTTTGAAGAGTTGAAGAAAAATGTACTCGATGATGTTTCATTGGGAGATCCTGCAAAAGCTGCATTTGAATTGAGCTGGAGTCATCTTTCTGCTGAGGAACAGTCTTTAGGATGTTTGATGAGTTTATTTTCGCCTGCTCCCATACCTTGGTCACTAATTAAAGATGCAGCTAAAAGTGTTCATGGTTTCTCTGAAATCAGAGGCTCCAGATCAAGACTTTTTAGTGCAAACTTGATATCTGTAGTGAATGAAGACTCGGTCAAGCTCAATCACTTACTTAGAGAGTTTTTTCGTGGGAAGGTTAGGGATTCAACGCAAGAAGAGAAATTTGGATATGCCATCTGTCAAACAGTAATTTCGATTATCAATGAAATATTGAATAATGCTGAAGTTGAAAATAATGAATTTTTGGATAATATCCACTTACACATGGAGGAAGTCGTTGCTCAGTTTGATACTTTGTTGACCCATCAAGAGAAGCTAGATATTTTCTCTGTTCTGATAAGTTTCTATCGTAAGCAATCCAGATATCCAAAGGCACGATTCTGGGCAGAAGAAAAACTTAGATTAGTTCATCGAGAGTTCAATGACAACCGTACCATATTAATACAAGTCTACAAGGATTTGGGCGAAGCTGAATTCCTTCAAGGTGAAATTAAAGCGGCAATAAAGCACTGTAAAAAAGCGTTAGAGATCCAGTCTTCTTGTATGGCAGATCAAACTATCTTAGAACTTGCTTCTATACAGACCCTTCTTGCAGCAGCGTATCGCATTTTAGGAGATTTTGAAAGAGCAGAGTATTATGCCAATTCAGCTATTGTAATACAGGAAAGAGAGATCTCAGACAATAAAAATAGGCTTGAGTGGGCAAGAGCAAAGATGACGTTGATGACAATTAAATATTCGCAAGGTGTGTCTCCTCAAGTACTTGAACCCGAGATTAATCAGATTCTGGATATAAGACGCAAACAATCTTCTACCAAAGATCAAGCTGGTATTCCTGAAACACTTGACTTGCTAGCAAGAGTTTGCGAGAAGCAAGACCGTCACAGTGAAGCAACTTCTCTATATGAAGAAGCAAGAAAAATAAATGAGCTTGCATTTGGAACAATGCATCCTCAAACTGCTTTTAGCTACAACAACCTTGCCAAGAATTATCAGTATTATGAACGTTATTCTGAAGCTGAAAAGTTGTACATGAAAGCAATATCGATTTTTGAAAATTCAGGAATTTCACATCTCAAAGGTTGGTGTATCCGGAATCTTGCAATAACTCATGTAAGAATGGGTAAGCGGGAACAGGCTAAAGCTGAACTAAAGCAAGCATTGGAAATTCTGAGAGCATGCTTGCCAAGTGAGCATCCTCGCATTAAGGAGTGTGAAACAGATTTACAATTGCTATAATCGTTGCAGCTACAGTCAAGTCTATTTCGGTCATTTGTCTATTATTTGCTATATCTGGAGGTTCGAGAGTATGTTCAAGCCCTACATATATAAGTCAACTTTATCTCTAGCGTTGCTACTATCGTCGCTTTTGGGTATTGCCGCTACAGCGCTGCCAAGCCAAGCTCAGAGGGAGGGAGCTGACTTAAGCTCTGCTCTATTGGAGGATGCAAATTGTGTAACATCTGTTTCACGAAGCGCTGGTAGGCCGATGTATGTCAGAAAGGAATTAGTTCCTATCAATCGTCAGGTCTTCGAACAGCAATTCTCTCTTCATAGTTATCATGATGGTAATCGTGTAACACTCACTTGCAAGATTGATAATGAAAGGTATGACATATTAGATCTAGAGATGGGCGTGTCTGATAATAGTGAAGAGCACAATGCTGAAATGACTGTTAACGTTTATCAGGGAGGTATTGTTATTCATACATATGCAAATATGCAAGCTGGTAGTATGGCAAATGTGATATTGGATCTGAACACTGATGAGATTCCAAGTGATCCGAGTAATATTGCTGTAGAAGTAATCTGCCATAATTCAGTAAATTATGATCCAACCTGTGACCTCCACGTTGTTACAGCACGTCTTTATCCAACAGATCAATATTCATCTCAAGATTCTTCTAGCAGAAAGCCGGAGCCCGGAGCCAGTCGAAGTGACTCTCTTGAGGAAGTAGATAATACCATTGAAAGAGGGGCAGATATTCTTGATGAGGTTAGCGATACTGTGACAAGGACATCGAATATTCTTGAAGATGTTGATGGTGCAGTTGAGACCTTGCAAAATATTTTTGATTGAATATGTTTTTGAATTACTTTAACTGAAGAGAAAGTTATGTCGATAAGTAGACGAAAATTACTCAAAACATCAGCTATTTATGGAACATCCCTTGCTGTAAGTTCGCGTACATTCTTCTTTCCAAAACCAGTAAGTGCAAACTATACAATCAACTACCTGCTGAGTCAAAATGGTGACTCAAACGTAATTTTTCATAATTTCATTCAAACTTCAATTGCTCAAGTTGTTGATAATCCAATCCCTTCCACGGATAGAGCTGTGACCTTGGCGGTTGAGAATAAGCAACGAGAGTTCTCTGAACAAGATTTTAATGTCAATCCAACTCCTTTTTCTAAACGATTGAATAACTCTCGTAATCTGCTTTGGGGACGGCAGCGGCAAGAACAACTTGGCCCGAATGCGGGCTTTGGCACTATCCAAATTGTCAGCAATAGAGTTAGTGCTATTTCTTTTACAGGCTCGACAACAGCAGGAATTGACCGAGCAATTGAAATCTTGCGTACCGATGAACATCTTGAACCGACAGTTTTAGACTACGCTTTAATTCCTGTCGAAGAGCAATTTGAAGACTGGGGAACATGGGCTGGAGATGTAAATCCGTCAACAGGTGAAGTTTCAACCAGTAGTTTGGCGCGATATCGAACTCGTTATGGTCATGTTATTCGAAAATATGAATTGATTGAGCCTGGCCCTGGAGGTTTTGGCATGATCGACTTCATTATTGATGGCGGTCGTCGAGTAAAGTCGCGTATCAAGATACGTGTTGGCTTTGTTTGAGTAATAGAGTGAGCATTGCCTAGCAAATCAAGTTTTGGGCAGTTCAAGGATATCCTCAACAACTTATATTCTTGCGATCTTTACTGGGATATTGGCTCCACAGTAAAGATTGCAAAGGTCATAGCCATCACTCAGAGTTTATAAGCCTGGCTTAGATACCCAATGCATCAACAATCGCTGGGCGAGGCAGGGAGCATCAAGACAAACACGCTTAACCAGCGACGAGAATCCTACTCCGCATCTGCCAAGATCTGCGGCACACGGAAAAACTCCCCATCTGGCTCCGGCGCAATCTCCAACATCGCCGCTGGCTCAACGCCCGTCTTGCGCTCATCCGCACGAGTAATATTACTCAACTCGATCGCCCGCGTCGTCGGTTCCACATCTGTTGTGTCCAACTCACTGAGCTGCTCGAAATAATCCAAGATACTGCTCAGTTGACCCGCAAACGTCTTCTCCTCTTCCGGAGATAGGGCCAAACGGGCTAAATCTGCAACTTTATGGACTTCTGATTGATCGATTGCGGCCATGATTGAAGTACTGAAAAAATGGTCAGAGTTAAGTTCGTGCTCTCATCATAGACCGAATCAAGCGTGACTCGGATCTAAACGGTACACCATTAAATATCTTAAGGACGGTAGCGGGCAAAAGCCCGCCCTACAGAACTGAGTCCATGCGCAAACCCTATTGTCAGTTCAGGGCTTATTTACCCATCCCCAACTGTTGAGCCTTCTGGTAAACCTTCCCTTCCGTCAACAACGAAGGTGCAATTACCACTTCCACCTGCTGCATTTCCTTGATATCCTTCGCACCCAAAGTCCCCATACTGGTTTTGAGTGCCCCCAGCAAATTATGAGTCCCATCATCCAGCTTGGCAGGGCCAGTCATGATTTGTTGGATGGTTCCCGTCGTGCCTACATTAATCCGAGTGCCTCGAGGTAGGACAGGGCTCGGTGTTGCCATCCCCCAGTGATACCCCCGTCCAGGTGCTTCAGCCGATCGCGCGATCGGGGAACCAATCATCACCGCATCTGCACCACAGGCAATACATTTGCAAATATCGCCCCCTGTAACAATACCCCCGTCTGCGATCACTGGAATATACTTGCCCGTTTTTTGGGCAAAATCATCACGGGCAGCGGCACAGTCTGCCACGGCAGTTGCTTGGGGCACACCGACACCCAACACTCCCCGAGATGTGCAAGCCGCGCCAGGGCCAATCCCCACTAGCACCGCTGCTGCTCCTGCTTCCATCAGTTGCAAAGTTACCTCATAGGTCACGCAATTCCCCAGTGCCACTGGCATGGGCATGTCTTGGCAGAATTTTGCTAAGTCTAGGGGCGTGATCTGCTCTGGTGAGAGATGAGCCGTAGAAACCACAGTGGCTTGAATCAGACAGAGATCAGCCCCTGCGTCAGCCACCACACGGCCAAATTTTGCTGCACCCACAGGCGTTAAACTGACGGCAGCAATCCCATTTTGAGCTTTAATATCCTGGATGCGCTGGGTGATCAGCTCAGGCTGGATCGGTTCAGCATAGAGGGACTGCATTAAGGTGACAAACTCATCCTTGCCCACCGAAGCAATCTTATCGAGCACAGGATTGGGGTCAGCGTAGCGGGTTTGGATACCTTCCAAGTTCAGCACCCCCATCGCCCCCAGTTCAGAGAGTAGAACCGCCATACGAGTATCCACAACGCCATCCATCGCACTCGCTAGAATGGGGATCTGCCGCTCAATGCCACCGATGGTAAAACGGGTATCAGCCAATTCAGGATCAAGCGTCTGCTGACCTGGTACAAGGGCAATTTCATCAAACCCATAAGCTCGACGCGCTGCTTTGCCGCGCCCAATCTGAATATCCACGCTGTTCTTTTTTCCGTTGCCAAGATTATTTAAAATCAGGCTATCAGATCTTGGGTGGCCGATGCTACAGATGCACTAGCTGAGAGTGATTTTAAGTGACAAGTAAAAAGCAACGAGTAACAAGTTTTTTAGGTTGGACTTGGAATGGGTAAATAGGTATGGGGACGTTATTGAAAAGAGTCGATCGCGTAGGGTAGACAATGCTTACCAAATAAGAGTGTTGAGGTTTATTCGATTTACACTATAAGGCGTGTTGCTCCCGTAGATTGGGTTGATGAAAAAACGACCCAAACTTTTATATAGGCAGAAAATGATTCGTATTCTATTGGCTGATGACCAAGACCTTATTCGTCGAGGCTTGAAGGCTCTGCTAAGAGTGGAAACAGATTTGGAAGTAGTAGGAGAGGCAGCCGATGGTCAAGCCGCGATCGCTCAAGCCCTTAACCTCCAACCCGATATTGTGCTGATGGATATTCGGATGCCCGTGATGGATGGGGTGGCAGCAACCCAAGCACTACAACAACAATGCCCCCAGGTAAAAGTATTAGTACTAACCACCTTTGATGATGATGACTATGTCACCCGTGCTTTGCAAAATGGCGCGGTGGGCTATCTTCTCAAGGACACCCCTCCTGATGATCTGGTGCAGGCGATTCACTTAGCCTGCCGGGGCTATAGCCAACTTTCTCCTGGCATTATTCGCAAAATGATGCAGCAAGCGTTATCCCCCAGCCCATCCCCGGAAACACCACCCGGTTGGGATGAACTAACCCCCCGCGAACTCGAAATTCTGACCCTGATCGCTCAGGGGGCCAATAATCGAGAGATTGCTACCCAACTCTATATCGCCGAGAAAACGGTCAAAAACCACATCACAAATATTCTGGGGCGTTTAGGGGTGCGCGATCGCACGCAAGCAGCGATTTTAGCCAATCGGGTGTTAGCGCGGTGAAACCTTGAATCTTGTCACGCACAGCAAACCCGAAACCCCTGCAAATCCAGTGTCCCCATTGCATAACCCCGCAGCCGAAATGCTGAACGGCAATACCCTGCCAAACTATGCCAGGAGCCGCCTCGAACGACTCGGTAGTCTGGGCTTTTGAGCAGCCGGCCAATATTTTGCATTACATCTTGGTAATTAATGCCGCTTTGATCATCCCAAACTCGGCCATCTGTTGGTGCATCAACGTAACGGCTATGCCAAGGATCAGAACACCATTCGGCAACATTGCCATGCATCTCCATGAGTCCAAAAGCATTGGGATAGGGGAAGTAATCAACCGGGGTAGTTTGATAATGGAGTAAACCTTGGGGTTCTTGGCGATAGCGGCTGCTGTGGTGAAACTGCCAACCTAGAACTGGATCATCTTGACACCAATAATTCGCCAATTCACTAGAAATGGTTTCACCAAAATGAAACGGGGTTTGGCTACCTGCACGGCAAGCATATTCCCATTGGGCTTCACTGGGTAAGAAATAGTGACGTCCAGTTTTCTGACTAAGACGGGCACAAAATTCGATCGCGTCATACCAATTCACACGCTCAACAGGACGAGTACGGTAATTATAGTCAGAATTAAAATCTTGCTGAAACTTGGCCGGATTGGGATAGAGCTTTTTACCAATGGGCTCAGTGCTCTCAACGATCGCCTGCCATTGCCCCTGCGTAATGGGATATTTGCCTAAACAAAAACCGGGTAGAGTCACTTGATGCTGTAGGTGTTCCATCTCCTGACTTTGAAGTTCTTGCTCTGGTGCGCCCATCGTGAAGGTTCCCTCTGGGATGACCACCATTTCGAGTTGAACATCAGCACTCAGGTTTTCCGTAAAGAATTGGGCTGTGTGGGGCGTTTGTTGGGTAATTGTCCCCGTACTATCAACTGTAATGCTCTCAAAGGTAAATTCTTGCGCTACCATAACGATTCTCCTGACCAGGTCAATCTGCAAAAATAAAGTTGGTGCATGACTTGATACCCAACTTTACAGTTCTGCTAGTTTACTCTTGAGCATTCAAGGTCAATTGGAGTCGTAAGGAAACCTTATGATTTCTTGGCAGTGAGAGAATAAACAGTGAGGGGCAGGGTTCACTTGCATCTATCCAGCAATAGGATTGAGCAGAAGATGGGATTGTGCAGATATGAACAACTCCGCTCAGTGACCCCCTGCGCTACGACTTTTCTAAACTTGATATCCGTAGCGCGGACGTCTCGCCCGCCAGAGATAATCATTGGTGCTGGAATGTTCTAATGGTTTGTACAGACGGTCTCTGAACAGGAGTTAACGGTATGAATATTGCTAACCAATGCCCCATTCGTGCTTGATGAACTCTTTGTACATATTTTCTTGCTGTAGCATTTGGCGATACAGGCTAACCAAAAACTCTTGGGCCTGCTCATGACTCATGCGCTTGACTTGGTCTTCAAAAGAGCGCAGGGTGAATTGTTGTTCTAGGGATAGGGGAACGGATTGGGACATCAGCTAGCCTCCAAAAAATCAACGCTAGTGCAGATTCACTAACAAGTTCAGGTAATCAACCTGAATACTCCTAATATAACAATTGCTTAAATTGTTCTTGACAAAAATGCTACAAAATGCGCTCTTATCAAGATTTCTTATCAATCCGGTAAAGCCTTTGAGATTGCGCCTGCTCAACCAGTCATTAGGCTAAAATCGCTGAAACATTTGGTGTGTTAGCGGAGTAGCAAAGTTAATGAGTCAGCTTCAGGTTGGTTTGTTGTTTGGGGGACGCTCAGGAGAGCATGAGGTTTCGATTGTGTCAGCGGGGGCGATCGCCCAAGGTTTGCAAGCGTCGGCGAATCAAGCCAAATATACGCTTGTGCCCTTTTATATCCGCAAAGACGGTGTGTGGTGTGGGCCAGAAGTTGCCCAACAGGTTCTAGCCAGTCAAACCGCGATCGCTGGTATCACCGACACCCCGAGTGATAAAGCTGCCCTGTGGCAGTTCCCTTCTGAAGCCGCCGCGATCGATGTTTGGTTCCCGATTTTGCATGGCCCCAACGGTGAGGATGGTACCATCCAGGGTTTGCTGGACTTGATGCAAGTTCCCTACATAGGCAGTGGAGTGCTGGGTTCGTCTGTTGGGATGGATAAGCTGGCGATGAAAATGGCCTTTGCCCAAGCAGGCTTAGCCCAGGTAGATTACGTCGCTGTAACCCGTGAGCAGGTGTGGTCTGACCCCTGTGTGTTTACCAAGCTTTGTGAGCAGATTGAACAGCAACTCAACTATCCAGCCTTTGTTAAACCCGCTAATCTAGGTTCCTCAGTGGGAATTGCCAAAGTGCGCAATCGCAGTGAACTCGAAGCGGCGCTGGATGCCGCCGCAGGTTTCGATCGCCGTATTATTGTGGAAGCTGGGGTAACAGCCCGTGAAGTGGAATGCGCCGTACTCGGGAATAGTCAGCTCAAAGCCTCGGTGCTGGGGGAAATCACGTTTGAGAGTGATTTTTACGATTACGAAACCAAATACACCGCAGGCAAGGCTGAGCTGACTATTCCAGCTTCAGTACCAGCCGAAATCAGGGCCAAAATCCAGGAGATGGCGATCGCGGCGGTGCAAGCAGTGGATGCAGCGGGCCTTTCACGGGTGGATTTCTTCTATGTCGAAGCCACGGGTGAGATTTTCCTCAATGAAATTAACACGCTCCCCGGTTTCACCTCGACCAGTATGTATCCCGTGCTCTGGGAAAACACCGGGATTCCCTTTCCGGAGTTGGTGGATCGGCTAGTGCAATTGGCGCTGGAGCGGGGGAAGGGTTGAGAGTTCAAGGTTCAGAGTTCAGGGTTCAGAGTTGGGAATTCAGGACCCCGACAGTTCTGAACACTGGACTTTTTCGATGGACGCGGAGCTTAACAAATCTAAGGGTCAACTTTGTAACTATCCCAAGAGCCAAATTGTGCTCCATCGCCTCAGCTCCTTCTAACCAACCCTCTTCAGACTGGACTAAAATCGAGCTTAGCGTTCACATCAATAAATTCTTTAATCTCATTCCTGTAGTCACTTATGCGGCGTAGACGTTCTCGTTCAACCCCCTGGATTCAAAAATGGTCGCGGGTCATCATTGGCGCGATCGCCACCCTTGGCCTGATTTTAACCACCTATCTCACCATTACTGCCCTCAGTGGTGAAGAAGTACTCTGTAACGCCTCGGGCGCGGATGGCAGCAGTTGTGCATCGGTGCTCTCTAGCCCCTATGCCACGGTTTTTGGCCAACCCCTGTCGCTATTTGGGGCATTAGCTTACTTGAGCATGATCATCTTTGCCCTAAGTCCCTATCTCATCTCTGAAGAAGAAAAGCCGAATCTCCGTAATACGGTTGAAGACTGGACAAAGCTCTTTTTGCTCATCGGTGCGACCGCGATGACCATCTTCAGTGGCTACTTAATGTATATCCTGGCCGTTAAGATTGTTGCTCTGTGTTATTACTGCATTGGTTCCGCTTTGTTTGCCCTCTCCATGTTGGTGCTGACGATTGTGGGGCAAGAGTGGGACGATATAGGCCAAGCCTTCACGGCGGGGATCATTGTGATCTTTGTGACGTTTATTGGCACTTTGGCAATTTATGACCCGGTGAATAACCCGGTTGCTGCTGATGGTTTAATCCCAGAGATCCTCACCCCACCGGAAGAGGGCATTGGTTGGCCCATCGCCACCACCTCCACCGAGTCCGAAATCGCCCTGGCTGAACATCTGACTGCATCTGATATCAAGATGTATGGGGCCTATTGGTGTCCTCATTGTCGTGACCAGAAAAACCTTTTTGGTAAAGAGGCGTTTAAAGAAGTCACCTACATTGAATGTGCCGCAGACGCCACAAAAGACGACCCTCAACCCGAAAAATGTGAGGCGGCTGGTGTGCAGTCTTATCCCACCTGGGAAATTGATGGGGAACTCCAACCCGGGCAAATTCCCTTGGATCAATTAGCTGAACGCTCGGGCTATGACGGCCCCGACGAGTTTAAGTACCGTTTGCGATAGGGGCTGTCGTCAGTTAGATGGCAAACGCTGACAGTGCTTGCTTACAGCTCCTTTCCCTGTTTTTGGGTCGGGCGCTCTATCCCTTGTCCTGTAAGGCTCCTGGTTTTAAATGACAACGCGCCCTAATTCCCAAAGGGGAGATCGAGGCAGCATAATGGAGGAGGCAAGCGGTGATAGCTGCCTCCTCTTTTATGTTTGAACAGTGCTATGGCTCTTTGGCAACGGCGTTTTCGAAAATCGCTCAAGATTTTGCGATCGCAACATGCTGTAATTCTCACAATTGGAGGAGTGACCCTACTGGTATTTCTGACGCGCTGGCTGGGACTGTTGCAAACTTGGGAACTTGCCCTGAGTGATCTCTTGTTTCGCCTGCGTCCAGCAGAAAGCCGCGAAGAGCGCATCTTAATCGTTGAAATTACGGAACAAGATATCCAGGATAGTGGCACTTGGCCCATCTCTGACCAGACACTCAATCGCCTGTTGAAAGCAATCGATGCCCATCAGCCCCGGGCCATTGGTTTGGATATCTATCGGGATTTACCAGTGGAACCTGGTCATGCCGAATTGGTGGAAACTTTAAACACGATTGATTCGCTGATTGGCATTGAAGAAGTAGCCAATAGTTCATCTCGGGGTGTTGAGCCGCCCCCCACGTTACCCCCTGAGCGGGTGGGCTTTAATAACGTCATTGATGACAGCGATGGTTGGGTGCGGCGGGCATTGTTATATCTGCATAAGGGAGATGAACTGCACACCAGTTTTGCCCTGCGTCTGGCTTATCTTTATCTTGAAGCGGAAGGGATTACGCCTGAACCCTCAACCCAAAATCCGAAGTGGCTACAACTCAATCAACGCACCTTCCAACGATTTGTGGCCAATGATGGCCCCTATATGCGTGTTGATGACGCTGGTTATCAAGTCCTGCTAAATTTCCGTGATCCTCAACAGTTTGACCGGGCTTCAATGGGAGAGGTTCTCGCTGGGCAAGTGTCACCAGAGATGATCCACGATCGCATTGTGGTGATTGGTTCCCGTGCTGAGAGCGTCAAAGACTTCTTTTATATCCCTCACAGTGGCCGGATCGCCCGTCCTCCCCAAGATGTGGCTGGTGTGGAAATTCATGCCAATATAATCAGCCATGTTTTAAGTGCAGCGCTGGATAATCGAGCATTAGTGTGGGTTTGGTCAGAACCCTTGGAATGGTTGTGGGTGGTGGTTTGGTCAACGCTCGGTGCTATGGTGGTTTGGCGCATCCGCAACCCGTTGTATTATTCGACGACCCTGCTCACATTGATCATGCTGATGTTAGGTTTGGGCTATGGGGCGTTTCTGGGGGGGTGGTGGATTCCAATCATTCCCCCACTACTCGCCTTGATGGGCTCAGCTGGGACATTGCAAGCGATTTTGGGCTACCAGGAAGAAGAGCTCAAACGCTCCACTGAGTTTTTGCGCTCGATGATTGACAATATTCCTGATCCCATCTTTGTAAAAGATACCCAGTTTCGCTGGATTATTCTGAACCAAGCCTTTTGTCGGTTTACAGGCTTTCCCCGTGAAGAACTCCTCGGTAAGACGGACTACGATGTGTTTAACAAGGCAGAAGCGCAGGTGTTTCGCCAGGAAGAGCAAGAACTCTTTGCCAATAAATCTGCCCGTGAACATGAAGAGGAATATACCGATCGCTATGGAGAAACCTATTTGAGCGCGACCAAGCGATCGCTACACCGAGATGCGGCGGGAAATGTGTTTCTAGTGGGGGTGATTCGGGATATTACTGAGCGCAAACGAGTGGAAGAGGAACTGCGCCGCACCACAGCTGAATTGACCCGTTCCAATAGAGAACTCCAAAACACCCGCGATCGCCTCAAGGAGATGGCCTATTCTGATTCCTTAACCGGCCTCGCCAATCGTAAATCATTCCACGAGAGTCTACGGACGTCTTTGGACTGGGCTGCGGAAAACCAGCAACTGCTGGGCTTACTCTATCTGGATCTCGATGGCTTTAAATCAGTCAATGATTCCTTGGGACATAATTTTGGCGATCTGCTACTCAAGGCCGTAGCAGGACGTACCACCAATTGTTTGCGTGACAGTGACATTGTGGCGCGTTTGGGGGGCGATGAATTTACCGTGATTTTGCCCGGGATCAAGAAGCCAGAAGATGTGGAAATTGTGGCTGAGAAGATTATTGGCACGCTCACCCAGCCTTTTATGCTCAACGACCAGCCCGTGAGTATCACCGTGAGTATCGGCAGCAGCGTCTACCCTGATGATGGGGAAACCGATACGGTGCTGATCAATCAGGCTGACCATGCGATGTATCGGGCTAAAAACGATGGTCGCAATCGACATCATCGGGCTGAACCTGCTTCAAGCTCGAATGCAACGGTATAATGAAGCGATATCGTTACATTTTTTAATATTACGGGTTTATTATGGCCATTCCTGCCATCAGCACAGCAATTTTGTTTACCACCTTCTTTGCGATCGCCACTGGGTTTATCTTCAAAGACATGCTGGAATATCAGGTGCATTATTGGCACGAGAATCGTCAAACGGAGCCTCGGATTCGCTATGACCAGCCTCAGGTGAAAGTAGCGTATCTCCTGCTCACCTTCTTCCTCACCTTGTTTATGGGGGAATGTCTCTCAGTATTCCGCATTGGCCTGCTCTTTGCGGGCGGAATTTCTGTGGCAATGGTGTTACCCACCGCATTTCTAGTTTGGGTGCAGCTTGGCTCGATGTTGGAGCTGTTGGTTAAGGGCGGTTCCCAGGCGATCGATATTGATTCCTATGAGTTTGGCCAAGCTTTGCGAACTGAAGCTTCTACTCAGGAGTAAGGAGTGATTGAGTTTGAGTGTTTTTTTTGGGGAGCGGATTACTTAATTAACGTGAGTTTCGGTTAAGCGAGACTACCACATTCCTCAAAGTCTTGAAATCTCGTTGTCAAACCCGGTTGTCAGAGGGCTAGCCCTCCGACACCGCCCGCTGAGGTGGAGAGGGCTACCGATCAACTCCTGCAATATCGGAGCCAGTATCGCTGATGCTGCTGGGTTTCAAAGTCTTTCGTAATGTCTGCTTATCCAGAACTCAGGTTTATTAGAGAGCAACACATGAATAATTGTTCTTTCTCACTGCTAAGGTTCGTAGGGGAGGGTTTAAAAACATCGGTGTGAACTTAATGGTGTATTCAGCTTCTGGTGGGAATTCGAGTGGGTTGACCCACCTCCCCCTACGGGTACTCCTCCCAAGAGGAGATGAAAAATTCCCTCCTGGGAGGGGCGGTCTGGCTATGCCAGACGGGGTGGGTCGGGTGTGGGTCGCAACTGAAACCCTGACCAATGGGGGATTTCACGTTTAAGTTTATGCCAATGGTTTAAGATCCTCTCTCCGCCTAATGTCTATCGTAAGCATGGCCTGTTATAGAGCTAGTCATCATGAACTATACCGGCTCAGCAAGACCCAAACCTGAGAGGAGAAACGACCCAAAGAGTGAGGCGAAGCTCGGCATCGTTTGGGCCGTGTCAACCCCATCCTCTGGCCTTGCTTTAAACAAATAGGCTGAACCGATGCCCTGATGACTTGCTGCAATCAAGGCAAAGTCCTCCGCAACCGCAACCGAGCCATTAAAGAAATTTAATGTTGCCCCCTCTGGTGCAGTGAGCTTTTGTACCAATACGCCATCGTTGAGGTCAAACAAGTAGGCTGTGCTAGACCGATCCGAGGTGCCATATGCACCCACTAAGGCATGGTGGCGATCGATCGCCACAGCATAGCCAAATGCATCCCAATCTGTTGGGGTGGGAGCAGTTAGTTGGCGCAACAACTTACCGCTTAGCGCTTCAAAGAGATAGGCACACCCTGGACGATCGCGCTGTCGAAAATCTCCCGCCGCACCAATTAAAACTGAATTCCCTTTGAGTGCCACTGAACAACCAAAATAATTACGCTGTCCCTGATTCGGCACAGTTAAGCTATGTAAATGTGTTCCACTCGGTAGTTCAAAAAGGTCAGCAATGCCGGATTCTCCCGTATCGTTGGTTCTTGGCGCACCCACGAGGGCGAGGTTTTCGGTCATCGCCACTGACCAACCGAAGTGACTGCTGGTGCAATTCGCAGGAGTGAAGGTGCAGCGCAATTCACCCGTCTGGGTATCAAACAGATACGCTTGCCCACCACTATTTTGAGCGCCAGGGGCGCCAATTAGGGCATAATCGCCCGAAATCGCCACGGACAAGCCGAAGCCATCCCAGTTTACGGATTCGGAGGCCGTAAATTGGTGACGGAGTCGGCCGCTCTGAATATCAAAGAGATAAGCCGCCCCACCCCGATCGCTAGTCGGGTCACCCGGTGCACCCACGAGCGCATATTGGCCAGCGATCGCTACTGACCAACCGAAGTAGTCAAAGGGCTGGCCTTGAGGCGCGGTGAGCTTATGCACACGCTCACCATTGCTCATATCAATTAGATACGCAGCACCACTCCCAAAGCCTTGATGTTCATCACCGGGTGCGCCAATCAGTGCAATGTTATCTGCGATCGCAACCGATTGACCAAAGCCGCATTGACCGATGGAATCAGGGGCGGTGAGTTTACGCTCAAAGCCAAGCGTTTGGGCAATCGTTAGGGTGGGTAAGGTTAGAAAATCAAGCATCGTAGTAGTTAACAGCAAGAGGGGTTGTTCAAACATCAAATCGGTTTTTCGGAAAAGATTTTGAGATCACAATTGAGATTGGACGCTTTCGGCAGCACAATCGGTCTGCGATCGTTGCAAGCTCTGACTGTAGCCAGTTGCATAGCAACAATTGCAGTTACTCCACACCATTCTTAGGGGGAGTGATCTTAGATTTTGAAATAAGTCAGCAGACTAGAAGGCTTAACTCGAAAATTTAGACGCTACGATTAATGCATAGCTCTTTGATTGCTGGAATTGCTCTAAGCCAGCAACCTTGATTGCTATTTTTCGTAAGACTAGATCTGAAAAGTGATATGTATTCTCAGAGATCGAAAGCGACTGAAATAACTATTGTTAGTCTTTTCGCTGTTCTGTGGCTATTAAACTAGCCATGCTCGAAAGCACAGGGACTGAAAAATTGAGTAGACCAATTATAGTAGTGGTCAACAGCAAGAATAATTGTTTGAACATCAGCTCGACTCCATCCAAAATATACTTAGGTGTTTATACTTGAGTGCGCTATCTTGGCAGCGCAATCCATCTGTAATCTTGGCAATTTTTGACCGATTCGATCGCATTGCAAAAATTACAGTCTTGACACCATCACCATCCCATTGGTCATCAACCCGTGTCTCTCTAGAGCATTGCGCCGACTTCCCTCTTCAAGCGCTTTTGCTCCAGACTATTTAACTTATTTGTCATCAAGCTTGCTGTCAGCAAGCATTGCGTCATCACGAAGTGCTCTGTGGAACTTTAGAAAACCCTGTACATAAGAGAGTATTCCCTAAAGCTGCAATAAACATAACATACCCTGAGAAATAATGTACAACTCGCTGATTTTTTTAAGCAAAAAAGGCGATCGCGCTCTGAATCAAAGGCGCGATCGCCTTTTTTGGGAAATAATTCTTATACTGTATAAACATCTCTACTACAACAGCGATGTTCTGATTTCGGAAACACGGAAGATTTTGGTAAGACAATCAATGGTCAATAATTTTCTCTGAAGAAATCAAAGACTGTCAATGCATTGATAGAGTTAAAAAAACTACAACTACAGCAGCATTACCCCATAATTCGGAAACGCCGAAAATCTTGTGTTAACAATTGCAGATACCCTTCTCTGCTGGTTGTAACCCATTGAGGGGAAGAGACCTTACCCCTCTCATCATGAGTTGCTAGCTTATACACAAACTGTAAATCCTGACCTAATGCGCAATTCCGCCTCCTGAATCCCTCTAAATCCCCCTTTGGAAGGGGGACTTTGAGTGGTTTCCCCCTTTCAAAGGGGGGCTAGGGGGGATAAAGTCCAGCTTTGGGACTTGAGATTACCTTCTGTATAAGCAGTCGCATCATAAGCGATGCTAATACATCTTAGCTTCTACCGCAGTTGGACGGTAATTACTGCCTGTTTTTGCCGCACAAAAACCGATACTGTTCATAGATTGATTCGGCTGTAGCACCTCGGCCCAATTCGGCGGCGTTACTG
This sequence comes from Spirulina sp. SIO3F2, assembly GCA_010672165.1. GTDB lineage: Bacteria > Cyanobacteriota > Cyanobacteriia > Cyanobacteriales > Spirulinaceae > SIO3F2. Next base: position 25,039 of record JAAHHN010000091.1, read on the forward strand.
TATAGCGATCGCCATTCCGATTAAACTGACCATTCCAACTGTTATTGATTGTGGCGTCTGCCATCGTAAACGAGAGCTGCCAGTTTCGTGTGGGTGAGCCTGTGTTGTTGGTCACCTCAAAATTCACACAGAACCCAGTTTGCCAATCCGACTGAACCTTGACATCCGCTTGTAAGCCATTCCCTGACGGTGTGGGAGTTGGTGGTTCGGGTGTGGGTTCAGGAGTCGGATTGGGAACAGGTGTTGGTTCTGGTGTTGGGCTTGGCTCGGGAATGGGTTCTGGTGTCGGCTCAGGGGTTGGACTGGGGCTTGGCTCCGGTGTTGGGCTAAACCCATTGTCGAGCAACGGCTGGAGCAAGGCTTGTTTGGGTTGGTCAATGGAGCGCCAGTCATCGCGGAGAATACCACCCGTGTCGCCACTGTTGGGGTTCCAGCTCCAGTAGGTGAAGTGAAGATTCTGGCGATCGATGTAGTCCACTAAGCGTCGCTGCCAAATTCCTTCTTTAGAATTGGCATCGACCTTGCGCCCACCAAACTCACCAATCAGGATCGGGGCAATGTTTTCTTCGGCGATGTATTGAAACCCGATATGCCAACGCTGCTCTAGGTTATTGGGGAACTCGGGCGTGTTAAACCAGGGCTGATTGTGAACCCCTGCGCCATATTCATGGGGTGAATAGACCAATTGTTTGGGATGGCTCAGGCGCACAGGATAGTTTTTGACCCCTTCAAGATTGCCGCCCCACCAATGGTTAAGTTGTTGACCGGGCACATTCTTTTCCACACCTTCGACGACAATCAGCCAGTGGGGATTAATGTTCAGAATGGCGTTTCCAGCGCGTTCGGCTGCCAGTCGCCAATCAGTTTTGCGATCGCCCGTTCCCCAACTAGCGGGGCCATGGGGTTCGTTTTTCAGGTCAGCCCCAATCACGTTCTTCTGGTTCTGATAGCGACGCGCTAGCATTTTCCAGGTATCAATCCAGTCGACTTCCGTAAAGCCATCGCCATACCAGAGCACCGGGATGCTTTGGTCATTAAGACGATGGA
>JAAHHN010000092.1 GCA_010672165.1 Spirulina sp. SIO3F2
GTCACGCGTACCCTAACAATTAATCGTGAGCAGCAGATTGAGGAGGGGTTTGCGCCTGAGGTGTCAGAATCAGACACGGCAGCCACCCCCTTGGATATCGTTCCCCTAGACCTCGAACGGGTTGATGGGGCTACGACCATTCCCGCAGGGGCGATCGCTGCCACCGTGACCGAGTCCACCGCAACCGATCGCACGCTTCAACAAGTCCAACTCACCTTGGATCTTACCCAAATCCAGCAGAGTGGTGAATTCAAGGGGATGGTGCTCATCCGGGATGGGGCTCAGGAGCAGACGGTTCCCCTCACCATCGAACTCAAAGACGCCCCCACCTGGCCGATCGCGGCCTTGAGCTTAGGGGTGCTACTCGGCTTTGGCCTTTCGATTTATCGGGCGGAGGGCCAAGAGCGCGATCGCCTCGTCGTGCAGATTGGTCGAATTCGCACCCGGATGCGAGCAGACAATGCCCTCACGTTTTCATTCCAAACCCGACTCTCGGCTCATCTGACGATGGCGGATACCCAACTGGACGATCGCTGGTGGGCAGAAGCCCGCGCTTCGATTAGCTCAGCCCTGGCGATTTGGCAAAAATGGCTGCAATATCGAGAAGACTGGCTCACTCAAACGGAATATATTCAAGCCTTACCCGAAGTCGCTCGGCAACGAGGTGTGCCGGATACGATGCCTTATGGACAGTTTATCTTCCGAGCCCTGGACGATCTTGAAAAGCAAGTAGCAGATTACGCCACCCCCCAGCAGGTTCGAGACAAGTTGGTGGTGCTACAAGAGCAGGTGGGCCACTATCATCTGGCCCTCAATGCCCTCAGTCAGTTGGAGTTTAGGGGGCTGCTTCCCAGTGACCAACAATATTGGCAACACCAGCGGGCCCATTTAGACGCGCAACTCAACGAGTTAGACCCCAGCAATCCCCAAGCCTTGGCCCAATGGCAAGACCAGCTTCAGAACGCTCAGCAGGAGTTTGCCGCAGCGGTGCAACAGGCCACTGCCACCAGCCCGAACGCAGAACTGGAGACGGCGCAGGGGCGATCGCTGCAACTCCCGACCCCCAGTTTTTCCATGGCCATCCCTGCTGTCAGTGAAGCGGCGCTCAGCAGTTCCCAACGGGTGGCACGAGCACGCTGGCGCTTAATTGCGGTCAATTGGGCCAGTCGAACGATCGCAATTGGTCTTTTTGCCTTTGCTGGCTTTACCCAGCTCTATTCGCCTCGGGCGACATTCGGTGCTGACCCACTGGCCGACTATTTTGCCCTCATGGCCTGGGGTCTGGGGGCCGAAACCACGCGATCGTCGATCGTGAAGGTCATTCAGGATCTAGGGGTATCATTGCCCAAGCAATAGGGTGAGGTCATCGCGCTGCTTTGCTATTTTCAGATTGAGCACTCTATTTGATGCTGTTGGTTCTGGCTTGGTTTACGGTTTGTTCGATGGTGAGGTAGTTGATGATGAGGGTTTGGAGCATGGTTTTGATATGACTATTTCTCCGTGGATTCACGGATTTACGAGGGTTTGGGCGGTTGGTTAGGATTGAGGCTTTGGATGGGAGGTCTAGCTCATGCGTTGGCCAGTTTGGTTTCCATACCCGAGAGCATTTGCCCATTGCCTGTTGATGCTGGTTTTAGTGAGCGTCAGCCTGTCGCTCACGACCCCCATCGTTTGGGCGTTGATGCTGTTTATTGGCGGGGCTTCGGTGTTGACGGAAGCCCTCACCAAAGACCCATCAATTTGGGGGTTGGTCATCTTGTTGGCTGTGCCCCTCCTGGCGTTTGTGGATTTACTGTTTTTGGCGTGGTTCTATCAGGCGGCGGACAGTACCTTCCGGTTTATGGGGAAGAAGAACAAACCGAAGTTTCGTTCAATCCCCCCGTGGAAGCATTGGCGAGATGCCTTGTTTGCCAACATCACGTTTGCTTTGGGCATGGGGGCGGCAACGTTTTCGTGGCTGCTCATCCTGTGCAAGGCGGGAGAATGCCACCGTCAAGAGTTAACCGATGGAGAGGTTTGGCTGATCGCCATAGCGGCGATCGTGATGATGTTGTATTGCTACCACGTGCGAATGTTGCGGCTTGATTTTTATGAGCGACGGCGCAAGCGCCGCAACATCAAGCGAAATCAAACTCAACTGCCGAAGGTCAAGCGCCCCAGCAAGTCGCCAAAGTCCCAGCAAAGCAAGCAATCTGGCGCAATGGCTGAACAGCAACTGACAGTTGACGAGGAGCTGGAACAGTTGAAGCGACAGGTTGAACGGGACAAGAAGAATAAGTCATAAGCTGACGAGGCCCGCACAGACCGACTCAAGCACTTAGATCAGCGGGGGTTTAATGACAGTCATAAAGTACGGCTCAAGACCTCTTGAGATATCTCCGCAATAACAGTTCTCACTGACCTCATTACGATCGCAACTATTGTGGTGCTTTTCACCTGGGGGCGCATGGAATAGCGAACGGGTCTTACTGTTCGGGCTCGGTTTTGTCGGTGGGAAAGGTGCAGGTGACGGTGACTTTGACGTTGCAGTCGGCGCTGCCTGTGGCGATGTAGGGGATGCCGGAGAGGCCGCCGGCGTTGACGCCGAATTCGAGGGTGATTTCTTTGACTTGGGCAGTGGCGAGGTCTTGGAAGGATTTGATCAGGTGGAGGGTGTAGCCTCGGATCGTGGTTTGGATGGCGTTGGCGCTGTTTTGGAGGGTGTCGGTGAGGCCACGGTCAGGGTTGTTGGTGGGGCTGGGGGTGAGGAAGTCGAGTTCGGGGGGTTGGGGTGTGGTGGGTTCGGTTGGGGTGGTTTGGATGTAGATGGTGGTGCCGTCTTCGAGGTGGATGGGGGTGAGGTTGGGCATGGTGTTGGGGGTTCATGATTTCTCAGTGGTCTGCCCAGATTAACCTCTACTCAATCAAAAGTTACACCCGATTGTTTTTCAATGGCTTTCAGGGTTCCAATGGGCATCGCTTTTTGACTATGCACGGGGACAATAGCGGTGCGTCGTGTTTCGGGATTGAACAGTTTGAGATGTGAACCTTTCTGGCTCACCTCAACAAAGCCAGCGGCTTTGAGTTGTTTGATTACGGCTTTGGCATTGAGCCGTGGGGTTCTAGGGGACATTGCTGTCTAGAATGTCAGTTCAACAGTCTCCGTCGTTGAACTACTCGTGAGGAATGCTTCAGGGATCGGTTCTAGCATGAGCTGAATGGCTTCCTTGAGGTTGGTAATGGCTTCTTCTTTGGTGTCACCACAGGAAGAAATGAAATTGAGTTCAGGGCAGGTTGCTGCGTAGGATTGGACTTCGTTGTCCCATTCAAGCAAAGCGCGAATAATCATTACGTTGGGAAATAGGGCAGGAATCATCTGGTATTTTAGCGACAAACTGCTTGCTGATTGTCTTAGCTGAAGATTCAAGATTTGGTGTCTAGCGCAAGATTTTGGGGCAAAGGGGGGGCTCAGGCAGGTACTACTGTTTCTAGATTTTGAGTCATTGTTGCGGTTTGGACAGGACGGAAGGCGGTTTTGGGAATGCCTTGGTCGATGAGGTCTTCGATTAAGTCTTCGATGCCGCTCCATTCAACGTAAATGTGTTCGTCTAGGATGCGCAGGTGGGCGAGGATGCTGTGAATGCGGTGGTGGGTTTGCCAGCCGATGGTGATCAGCAGGTAGTTATCGGTTTGTGGATCGCAGATAGCGATCGCTTCGGCGGGGGTGTCGGGATCATTGGGGTGTTCGGCACGAATGCGGCGGGACAGTTGGGCGTGTTCGTGCAGGACTTGGGCGATCGCGGTGCGATATTGTTCTAGTCGCTCCATTGCTCAATAACCTCCGTATCAGGATTAAACACGATTGCAAACCCCCTTGGTAAGGGGGTCGGCGTAGCCGGGGGGATCACAGCCCTGCTTTGGTAAGAGAGGTTAAGCCCGAGAAGGGACTTCAACCGCCTCGATCACCGCACAGACCCCTGCAAAATCTTGCAAAACTTGCTGATTGGTAAATCGCAACACCGTCAAGCCATAGCTCTCTAATTTTTGAGTTCGCTCGATGTCATAAGCTTGTTGCTGTTCCGTAAAGTGGCTTTCACCATCGACTTCGATAACGAGTTTGAGTTTGCGACAGTAGAAGTCAACAATGAAGTGGTCAATGGGGCGTTGTCTAAGGACACGATATTTGAAGGTATGGAGATAGTCGTACCACAGTTTTTTTTCGGCGGGGGTGAGGTTTTTGCGGAGTTGCTTGGCGCGATCGATTAGGTTGCGATTGTAGGGGAGGTGGACGGGCATGGGGTTAATTGGGAAGGTGAAACAGCTTCCGAGACGTTCTTTGTATTTATTGTATAGATTTTGATTTCGTGTCCAGTAGACCCGCGATCCCCCCCAGCCCCCCTTGGTAAGGGGAGTACACGCTAACCCCCTTAGTAAGGGGGTCGGCGCAGCCGGGGGGATCTCGTTAGCTCCGCGCATCATGCAACACTCTGGTTTCCTCAATTCCAGACCCGCGATCCCCCCTGCCCCCCCTTGGTAAGGGGGGTTAAGGCAAAATGTCTTTGCACAAGTCGCGGTCTTCGGGTTTGATTTTGGGGTTGTGGGTGAGGTAGTTGTTGAGCTTTTGGCAGCCTCGGACTAGCAAATCATCGAGATTGAGGTTCCATAGAATCACGTTTCCGTCCCTATCCACCGAAGTCAGGGTTTGACTGTCTGCGCTGAAATGTATTCCGTTAACATTATTGGAATGACCCTCCAGTGTTATTATCTCTTCACCATCTTGTGTCCACAACCTCACCGTTCCATCTGAACTCCCTGAGGCAATTATTTGACCGTCTGGGCTGAAATTCACTTTATTGATACGACCGGAATGACCCTTTAGCGTCGCCAACTCTTTCCCATAACGTGTCCATAACTTTACTGTCTTATCCTCACTCGCTGAAGCAACTGTTTGACCATCTGGGCTAAAACTCACCATCAAAACCCTATTATCATGACCCTTAATCGTCGTTAGTTCTTCACCGTCTCGTGTCCATAACTTCACTGTTCTATCGTCGCTAGCTGAAGCAATGATTTGACTATCTGGGCTAAAGTTTACTTCGTTAATACGCTCTGAATGACCCTCCAGTGTTATTATCTCTTCACCATCTTGTGTCCACAACTGCATCGTCCCGTCATAACTGCCAGAAGCAATGATTTGACCGTCTGGACTAAAGCGTGTTGTATTCACCCCCCTAGAGTGACTCTCTAGAACTGTCAATATTTCTCTATCTCGATTCCACAGTTTCACTGTTTCATGACCTGACATGGCAATGGTTTTGCCATCTGGGCTGAAACTTATTCCTGTAAGATTCTCTGACATGGAACTTCCATTATAAAACACATGAATTATCTCGCCCTCTAGGATTGCCAAAACTTCCCCATCTCGATTCCATAACCTCACTGCGCTACCACCTGTCGCAATAATTTGACCGTCTGGGCTAAAGCTTATTTCGTCTAGATAGTCCTTCAAAATCACAGGCTTTTCCCCATCCCGATCCCATAACTTTATTGTTCCGTCCGAACTCGCTGAGGCAATTGTCTGGCTATCGGGACTAAAGCTTACTCCGTTCACACGATCAGAGTGAGCCTCCAATGTTACTAAATCTTCCTCATATCGTGTCCACCACTGTACTGGTGGCCTTACTTCTTCATCAATCAGTATCGATCCCGCCGGGCGACTATTAATATGTATCGATCCTCCTGTACGACTGTGGCGTGTCCACAACTTTACCGTTCCGTCTTCACTCGCTGAGGCAATAGTTCGACTGTCCGGGCTGAAGCTTAATCCTCTAAATTTACTGAAATAACTATTCAGTGTAGAAATAGTGATTTTTGGCGTCCTTGATTGCTGACCTTGCGATCGATCTTGCATATGCCAGTTACGCCAGATTTCTACTGTTCCGTCTGAAGTCATTGAGGCAATAGCTTGACCATCTGGGCTAAAACTAATTCCCACAACACTAGAACGAAGTTGTCGAGTTGCCAACTCTTCTCCATCTCGCGTCCACAACTTCAACACTAAACTAGCCACCGAGGCAATAGTTTGACCGTCTGGGCTAAAACTTACTCCTACAACAGTACCAGAATGCCCCTCCAGTATTGCTAGCTCATCTCCTTGCAGATTCCACAATCTTACTATTCCACCTCTACTTTCTGATGCAATAGTTAGACCGTCTGGGCCAAAGCCTATTCCCTTAACGGTATCGGACTTCAGTGTTGCTAGCTCTTCTCCTTGCAGATTCCATACTTTCACAGTTCTGTCTGTACCCACAGAAACAACAGTTTGACCGTCTGGACTGAAACTCACTCCCCAAACTTTACCAGAATGCCCCTTTAGTGTTGCTAACGCTTTCCCATTCTGCTGCCATAATCTCACCGTTCCGTCATGACTGGCCGCAGCTAGGATTTGACCGTCTGGACTGAACACCACATCAGAAAAGCCAGTCAATTGCTCTGCTTGAAAACGTCCTTTTTCTCGAATGCCATAAACAATCTCTCGTAGGTTAGCTGTGGCCAAGAACTTAGTACTGATTGTGGTTTCTGATGAATACTTAACCTCTTTACCTAACTTCACCGCAGTCAACAAAGCATCCAAACCCTGATGATCCAAGTATTGGATCTGCGCCAAATTTGCCCGTGCAATAAACCCCTGTTCCCTCGCAATCTCCCGCTGCTCCTCCGCCTCCGCCCACGCCTCCACCTCCGCCAGCCTCGCAACCTCCGCCTCCGCCGTCTTCAACTCAGCCACCCGCCGCTGCCTCGCCTCCTCTCCCCTAGCCGCCACCGCTGCCCGCCGCTCCCGCTCTGCCACCAACCGCTGCTCCTTCTCCGCAATCCGAGCCGTCACCGCCTTCGTGCGCGAAGCATCCGCATCCTTGCGTTTGCCCTCAGCAATTTTCCGCTGCTTGTCCGCCTCCGCCTTCGCCCGTAACGCCAAAGTGCGCTGTTCCTCCGCCAACACCTGCTGATTTTCTGCCTCAGCTTGGTTCTCCTCTGCCAACATGCGCTGCTCCTTCTCCGCATCCCGCGCCACCTCCGCACTCTCCCGCGCCGACTCCGCCCCCTGCCACTGCTGCCAAGCAAACACCGCAAACGGCGCAGGCGCAATCAAAAACAAAATCCCCAACCCCGCCGCAATCCGCCGCACCTGCTTGAGCCAATTCACCGGCAAATGTCGCCGCACCCAAGCCCGATCAAACACCCGCCGATAAATCTCATTCCGCAACGCCAACCGCTCCGCCTGGCGCACCACCACCCCCGAGAGCTTCAGATGCGACTTCACCAACGACTGCTCCTCATCGCTGACCCCCTTGCCCCGCAATACCGCTAGGTAGACCTCCAACACCGCCCCAATCCCCAAGGTTGCCGATCGCCGCACCAACATATCCCGCACAAACTGCAAATTGCTATCGCGATCGCTCATCTCCCCCAAAAACGTCGCCCGCACCACTTCAGTCACCGCCACCGCCGTCCACACCTCGCGGCCATCTGCCACCAACGCCGCACAGAGCCGCTGGGTCAGATAAGGGTGTCCCCCCGTCCAGTCAAAGACCCACTGCAACACCCGCTCACCTTGGGTCGTGCCGAAGCCCGCCGTTAACGGATGCGCCTCCTCCAACGTGAAGTCGGTTAAATCAACTCGCTGCCCAATGTTGAAGGGCGTTCGCTTCGGATCGCGGATCAAATCCGTTGGCGTCGCCACCCCCACCAACACAAACGACAACCGCCGCAAGGCTCGATTTTGAGCCCGCACCGTGTAGAGGAAGCGGATCGCGGCATAAAAATCATCCGTGAACGCCAGGCTCAGGGTCGTGTCAATCTCATCCACAAAGACCACCACCTGACCCGCCACCTCCGGCAACAAGACCGTCTCAAAAAACAACGTCAACCGTTGGGCAAACCCAAGCTGGGGCTGACGCTCCCACCAGTCGATCGCGTCCGTTTCCAGCTCCAACTGATCCTCAAACGTTGTGAGCAAGCCCAAATACCACTGCTCGGCCGTCACTGTCGTGCCCAACTGTTGGAGGTCAATGATCACGGGGGCGATGCCCTCTGCCCGCAGGTGCTCCGCTGTATTCACCATCAGGCTCGATTTGCCCATCTGGCGCGGCGTCAGCACATAGGCAAAAATGGCTTCCCGACAGAGCACCAACAACTCCTCATCCGCCTGCCGGGGCAAATACACCCCGCCCCCTGCCTGGACTGTGCCGCCAACGGTATAGAATCCTGTGCTCATGATCGGTTCTCCTAAACCTGACTCAATCGTTTGTGAAAATAGCGTCCATACAGCTCACAGCGGGGCTGCACCCTCTGGCTCCCCTCCTCCCGGCGCACTAACCCCGCCCCCCGTAACCGGAAAAAATCATGTTCATTGGGGCAACCCTTACCCCGAATTATCTGCAATAAACATTGCACCAATGCTTGCTGGTCATAGAGCCGAAAAAGGTGATAGCGTAGATGATCACCAAATGGTCCGCGATCATCGGTTGCTTGGGCAAACAGTTCCGACACCGTTAGTTGACTACTAGCCACCACATACAACGCCCGTCGCACCAAATAGGGATGACCCCCCAGCAAGCGATAGAGCTGCTGGCAGGCACGCTCATTCAACGGCTGACCATGCCGACCATTCAAATCCCCAACCTGGGCGAGTTTGAAATCCGTCAACTCCAACACCTGCCCCACATTAAACGGCGATTGATTCAAGTCTGCAATCAGTTGATAGGGTTCGGTGGACGTGACCAACGCCAGATCTAACCGCTTCCAATCCGGTCGGATGGCGCGACTGTTGTGCCAGCCCCGCAGCATTGAGAAAAAATCCGAGCGAAACGCCGCACCAAAGAGCTTATCCACCTCATCCATCACCAACACCAACGGTGCTTTGACCGTCTTAAGCACGTAGCGACTCAGATACCGGGTGCAATTTTGGCTATGTCCCAACGCAGGTCGCCAAAACGTCTCCAGTTCATCCTCCAAATCCAACTCATCCGTGAGCATGGTGCAAAACTGCCGATAAAACAGTTCACTATCTTGCAAAGCAGCCTGACCAAACAACTGAAAATCCAAAAAGACCACTTGTTTACCCGCATTCACCGCTGCATCCATCACCCGTAACAACAGCGAACTTTTGCCCATCTGACGCGGGCCTTTAATCGTAATCGTCACCCCTGGCTGCTGAATTGTGGCCAGGGCAATCGGGTCGGGTGCTCGCTCTACATAGAACTTTGATTCCACATCCATCGTCCCCTCCGGCATCTCCAAAGCCGCCGCAGGTAGGGGCATGGGGAGGGTGGACTTAGGAGAAGCTTGCAAAATTGACTGCTTTTGCTGATTGGTGTTGAGCGGTAACTTGCGCCCAGCAATGGCGGCCTGGAGTTCCGTAATCAGCCCCTCTAGCTCACGCCCCGGCTCCCAAAAGGCCCAATGAATCGCGTCGAGATAGATATTCATGGGGTACGGAAACGGCTCTTGATAGGCGAGCCGTACCGGGAGGATTTGGGGTCGTCCCGGCGTTTTGGCGGCTTGGGCGCGAGCAATTTCTAGCTCAGCTTGCACCATTTCACTGTGAACCGATGCTGCTGAGAGCAGCACAATCAAAAAATCTGCCTGCTGAATTTCCGTGGTGATCCGTTCGAGCCAGGGCGTACCCACCAGCATCGTCTGATCAATAAATACCTGATGCGCTGGACGCAACGCCTCATAAATCTGCAAAGCCACCGCTTCATCGGGTTCAGCATCCCGCTTGTAGCTAATAAAGAGTTTGCGGCCTGTGTTTTGTGGTTCACGCTGCTGTTGGCGTTGGTGGAGCATGGGCGTAAGCTGTTCGGGCAGGTTCTCTAGCTCGATCGCGTTACATCCCAAGTCAAAGGCGCTGTCAATCGGCGCTCCGGCAAACAGCCCATCATAAAAGCCAATGGCAAACTCCCGAGCGGCGCGATCGCCGATCTTTTGCTGCATCCCCACCACATAGTTCGCATAGGGCGCGATCGCTTGGGCCTGATCTTCGGAATAACAGGCATTGAGCACCACACATTGAATCTGAAACTGCCTCTGTAATGCCCGAAACAACCGCGCCAACGCCTGCGACTTCACCAAAAGGGCTTCACCCGTATCGTTGAGCACTGCCAAACCATGCTCACCACCCCCATGACCCGAAAAATGAATAATGTCAGGCTGATAGCGCAGCAATGACCGTCGTAGCTCTTTGGGGCGTAGAGCTCCTTCGATGTGAATTTGAAACTGGTCGCGATTGTGCGATCGTTCCCAAGCTGCCTTAATTTCTCGCACCTCTTCACTCAAACGCAACGGCTGAGTATTGGCTGGATTGGCCGTGAGAATGAGGAGACAAGTCATAGGGGCAGACGGGAGATCAGCGCACGCAACGAAACTGTTCGTACACGAGGGATTTGGTTTCAGGTAGACTACACCCTAACCTTGTATCAGATTTCCGAAAGCCTTACCAACGCCGTGTGCAACTAAAATCGAACGATTCTACAAGGGTTTGAGGCACTTGTCCCACCAAAAGCTAGTATTCACAAGTCTGAAGCTGGGCTGGGTTTCTCGCTTTTGGGTTAAATTCGCTCAATATCACTCAAGGTATGACTCGCTGTAATGCTTTCCATATAAAGGTTACAGAAGATTTTTACTTCTGCGTTTTAAAGTTGCACATCGCGTTACCAGTAAAAAATCAGAGGATTGATGCATTGTCTAAATGCACACTTAATTTTTTGCTATTTCGTAAACTGACCCCACTAGAACAACTCAAGGCATGATGAAAGAACTGCTCACCGACCCCATCGTTATTACTAGCCTTGTGCTATCCCTCGGCTTTTGGCTGCTGCGTGACCGGTGGCTCAGTCGATAAGCTTCCTTCCCAAGACGATTGCAATTATTCAGGCTCAATAAAACTGTCGCATATCAGAGATATTGCAGCGTCTAAACCCCTTGCTGTGCAATTGTTTGAGATCTTTGGAGAGTTGTTTAAGCAATTCAGCTCCATCAGCAGCACGGAACTGGCCAGCTTGCTCAAATTCCACAATGTCGCGGCCGATCCGCCAATAGGTTTCAAGGATGGTGGTGTTGAGCCGTTTGGCTGCTTGAATTTGACCGCTTTTAAGGCGCTGACTAATGGGTGTCATTCAGTCTTGGTAAAGGTTAGGCGTGAGGTCGGCCATGGTAGAACGCCGCAACAAAATTTGAAGATTAGTTCATGATAAGGGTGGGCTTGGCTGTGCGGACGAGCCAAGGAGCAGAAAATGATAGAGTCAGAGGCGTTGTTTCATGGGCGGGATGGGAAACATGATTCGAGATTGGCGATCGCTAGGACATCATTGTTTAGTCTTACTGCTCGGACTGGGTTTAGCCCTGAGCCTCCACGCCTGTCAATCCCAATCGATTGAGACACCCACCATTTCACCAGCGCCAAATCCCCCAGCTCAAGTTGAGGAAACTGAGAATACAACGTTACCCCCTGAGACTCAAGCGATCGTCACCAGTGCTGGCCCCAATGACTTGTTTAACCCACCCCGAGGCGATGAGCGTTTGGTGGTGATCAGTGATCTCAACAGCGCTTACGGCTCTACTGATTATGATCCTGAGATTGACAAAGCGATCGCGCTCTTGCCGTTCTGGCAGCCAGATATGGTTATCTGTAGCGGCGACATGGTGGCTGGTCAAAAGTCCACACTCACCGAAGCCCAACTGAAGGCCATGTGGGCCGCCTTTGATACTCATATCACTGCACCGCTGCGAGCGATGAATATTCCCTTCGGCTTCACGATCGGCAACCATGACGCTTCAGGGGCGATTACCAACTCAGGTCAGTTTGTGTTTGAACGAGAACGACAGGTCGCCACCGCTTATTGGCAGGAACCTGGCCATGATCCAGGTGTGGAATTTAGCGATCGCTACGATTTCCCGTTTTACTACACCTTCAAACACAACGATATTTTCTTTCTGGCGTGGGATGGTTCCACCTTCAAAATTCCACCCCATCAACTGGCTTGGGTGGAACAAGCCCTAGAAAGTCCTGAAGCCCAGTCTGCCAAACTCAAGATCTTGCTGGGGCATTTGCCGCTCTATGCAGTCGCGGTCGGACGAGATAAACCTGGCGAAGTTCTGGCTAACGCTGATGGGCTACGCACCATGCTGGAGCGCCACAATGTACATACCTACATCAGTGGGCATCAACATGCCTATTACCCTGGCCACAAGGGCACATTACAACTATTGCACGCAGGTATTTTGGGATCTGGCCCCCGGCCCTATGTGGGGAGTTCCCTCCCTCCTCGCAAAACGATTACAGTCCTCGATATTTACTACGATCGCCCAGAACTAACCACCTATACCACCTATGATATTCAGACTCTAGAGCTGATCGCTCTGGAACAGTTACCCCCCTTTATTGATGGGCACAATGGCCGAGTATGGCGGCGCGATGTGGAACCGGATGATGTTTGAGCCGCGATCGCAGACTTTGGCGTGAGTTTAAGTCAGATCATTCAGATCATATCGAGTCGATCGCGTTTTTCTGGTGTTGCTGGAATAGGAATGGAGACCTCAATATTTGCGTACTGCGAATGCATTAGATTCGTTTCGCATGTCGCTCAATCCATTCGGGATTCAGCAACGCCTTTTTTCTCATGTACTTTTTGAGTTGTGCGATGTTGGTTGAGCGATCTTCCTATACTGTTAACTTTGCGTTATCTAGATGAATGTATTCACTCATATTTAAGGCAATAAAAATAAAGAAGCTTGATGTTCTTTAAAGCAATACTAAATCTATAAAGCCTTAATAAAAGTGAATACTCAGTAAAAAATTAAAGCAGATAAAAAAAATCACCTATAAGACGTTTTACTTTAACTCTTGTATCAGTTTGTGTAGCTTCATGATAATTATTTACGATGCACGATAAGCTTCAGATTTTTTTAATTATTTTGCTACTTTATAGCTGCATAAGATCAGGCTTAAAGACCAGTGCAACTTAATAATTTCTAAGGTGTCAGGACAGATGCCTCGGCATTGATTTTTATTACCATCACAATGCAACAACACGGAGTGAGTCACTATGGCTAATCTTGAACTGACAACTCAAACCTATGATCTGGGTCAACTCAAGCAACCAACAATTTATAACCTCACTAAAGTCCAGCCCCATGGGGTTTTGTTTGTTTTGCAAGAGCCGGATCTGACGATTCTCCAAGTTAGTTACAATACGCAATATTTACTGGGTGTAGCACCCGAAAAAGTTCTGAATCGTAAGTTGGATGAGATCCTGGACTCTTTTCAGGTGGATCAAATCAGAAGTGGCTTAAAGAATGAAGTTTTAGATGTCTTGAATCCTCAGAAAATCTGGATTCGCCGTCAGGGGGATGACTACAGCGTGTTTGATGCCGTATTCCATCGCACGGCAGACCATCTCTTAGTGATGGAATGTGAACCCGCAGTTGAACAAGAGAATATCCCCTTCTTGAGCTTTTACCACCTGGCTAAGACATCCATTAATCGTCTGGATGGTACAGCCAACCTCTCGGATTTTTGCCAAGTGATTGTTCAGGAAGTGCGCAAAATGACGGGGTTTGATCGGGTGATGCTCTATCGCTTTGATGAAGATCACCACGGGGAGGTTATGGCCGAGGATAAAGTTGAGGAACTAGAGTCCTATTTAGGATTGCACTTTCCGGAATCTGATATTCCCGCACCCGCCCGCCAACTTTTTCTCTCCAACTGGATTCGAATCATCCCTGACGCAACGGCTGAACCTGTTGATTTATATCCCTCAGTAAATCCCAATTCTGGCAAGCCGACAGATCTAACCCTTTCTGTTCTGAGGAGCCCCTTTGCTTGTCATTTGGACTATTTGCACAACATGAAGGTTGGTGCATCCTTAACTATCTCCCTGATGAAGGATCAGGAATTATGGGGCTTGATTGCCTGTCACCACCGCACCCCCAAGCTCATTCCCTATGAACTTCGCAAGGCCTGTGAGTTTTTGGGGCGAGTGGTGTTTACTGAGATTTCAACCCAGGAAGAAGAAGCAGACTATCAGTACCAAGTGAAGCTGGCACGGGTGCAGTCGGTGCTCATTGAGCGTATGTCTAAGGCGGAAAACTTTATCCAAGGGTTGGTGAGTCATCCAACCCAGCTACTGGAGCTGGCGAATGCGACAGGGGCAGCCATCTGTTTCAATGGTCATTGGACAACGTTAGGGGAGACCCCTGCACAGCAGGAGTTGAACTATTTAGTACAGTGGTTAACCAAGCGGGTAGGAGAAGAGGAAGAAATTTTTGCAACCAATTCTTTGCCGACCGTTTATTTTGAAGCAGCACGCTTTAAGGGTTTAGTCAGTGGTTTACTCGCCATTCCGATTGCCAAGCATAGCTTTGTGCTGTGGTTCCGGCCAGAAGTGCTCCAAACCGTCCATTGGGGCGGGAATCCAGAGGAAGCCTACCATATTCAAGAAGCGAACGGTGAAGTGAAACTTTGCCCCCGTCAATCATTTGCCCTCTGGCAAGAAACGGTTCAGTTGACCGCTTTACCTTGGCAGAACGTTGAATGCCAGGCTGTGTTGGAACTCCGTAAGGCGATTGTCAACATTGTGCTCCGCCAAGCCGAGGAGCTGGCATTGCTCACCCAAGATTTAGAGCGGTCTAATGCTGAACTGAAGAAGTTTGCTTACATTGCTTCCCATGATTTACAAGAGCCCCTCAATCAGATTTCAAACTATGTGCAGCTACTGAAGATGCGCTATAACGAAGCCCTTGATCAGGATGCGAAAGAGTTCATTCGCTATGCGGTGAATGGGGTGGGGCTGATGCAAACGCTGATTGATGATGTGTTGACCTATTCTAAAGTTGATCTCCAGGGCATCGAATGTGAACTGACCAATGTGGATGGATCAATTCAGCGGGCGCTGGGAAGTCTCCGGAGTCGGATTAAGGAAACGCAAACTCAGATCACCGTAGATGAAATGCCAATGGTTGTTGCCGATGGCGTTCAACTCAGGCAGCTTTTTCAGAATTTAATTGCGAATGCTATTAAATTCAGGCAGGCAGATGTGTCCCCCCAGATTCATATTGGTGTCGAGCGCCAAGAAGACCACTGGCTCTTCTCGGTGCAGGATAACGGGATTGGGATTGACCCCCAGTTTAACGATCGCATCTTTGTTATCTTCCAGCGTCTCCATACCCGAGATGAATATCAGGGCTCTGGTATGGGGCTCGCTATTTGCAAGAAGATTGTGGAATGCCACCGCGGACAGATTTGGGTTGAATCGCAGCTGGGCCAAGGGGCAACCTTTTATTTCACCCTACCGGTAGGAGGTCGTGAGCGCCATTATGTGCATCGACGTAAAACCCAAAACCATCTTTTTGGTTGAAGATAATCAAGCCGATATTCGTCTGATTCAGGAGGCACTTAAGGATGTCGAGGGCGGTTTCGATATGGTCATCGCTCGGGATGGCATTGAAGCCTTGAGCTGCCTCCGGGGGAGTGAAGGAAACGAGCGGGTGTACCCTGATCTGATCTTGCTGGATCTTAACTTGCCTCGCAAAGATGGGCGAGAGGTTCTCGCTGATATTAAGTCAGACCCTGACCTCAAGCATATTCCGGTCATTGTGCTGACAACGTCGCGCAGTGAAGAGGACATCATGCAAAGTTATCATTTACACGTCAATTGTTTTATCTCAAAGTCTAGAAATCTCGACCAACTGTTCCAAATTGCCCGGAGGATTAAGGAATTTTGGTTAGAAACTGCAACACTCCCCCACAATCTAGAACCACTCCCCCCCAGTGCCTAGAGATACTCCTTATTGAGGATAGTTTAAGCGATGCCCGATTCTTGCAGGAGGTGCTCAAGGGCAGTGTTTTGGGTCGAAGCTGTTGGCATCATGCCACCCGCTTACAGGATGGGTTAGCCATTTTAAAAGCTGAATCCATCCAAATGATCTTACTAGATATGACCTTGCCCGACAGCTATGGTCTGGCGTCAGTCGATGCCTTAGCAACTCAGGCCCCCCAGGTGCCAATTGTGGTGCTGACCAATAGCAATGATGATGAGCTGGCGGTACAAGCCGTTCGCCATGGTGCCCAGGACTATTTGTTCAAGCGCCACATCACACCGGATACCGTTGTGCGAGCCCTCCGTTATGCCCTAGAACGAAAACATGCAGCAGAAGCCCTCCGCATTGCCAATGAAACCTTGGAGTTACGGGTGCAACAACGCACAGCCGAGCTGAAAACAACCAATGAAATCCTTCGCCGAGAGATTGCTCAACGACGGCAGGTGCAAGCTCGGCTCACCTTAGCCCAGCAGGTCGGTAAGATTGGCACGTTTGAATGGCTGATTGACAATGCTCAAGTATGCTGGACTGCGGAACTAGAAGCACTATATGGACTAGAAGAGGGGAGTTTTGGCGATCGCGATTCCCCATGGCTCGATCGCATTGATCCCGAAGATCGCCCCCAAGTTGAAGCGGCAATCCAACAGTCGTTCAGGACTACTCAAGGACTCAACACTGAATTTCGTACCCGTTGGCCCAACAGCACCTTGCATTGGATTGCTGTGACCAGTCGGATGTTTCCGGCGACGCAGACCCAACCCCGCCGAATGGTAGGTCTGCATATGGATATTACTGAGAAAAAACAGCTAGAAGCGCAATTTCTACGGGCCCAGCGTCTAGAAAGTTTGGGGACATTAGCCAGCGGTATCGCCCATGACCTGAATAATATCTTGACCCCCATTCTCTCGGTAGCGCAGCTCCTTCCCCTGAAGTTCCCAGAACTCAATGAACACAACCGAAATCTCTTGAACATTATTGAAACCAGTGCACGGCGAGGGAGTGAACTGATTAAGCAGATTTTGTCTTTTTCTCGGGGACTCGATGGTCAACGGGTGGGAGTACAGATCTGTCACCTTCTGACGGAGATTCGCCAGATCATTCGCCAGACCTTACCAAAATCCATTGATATCTCAATCAATATTGAGCCAGACCTCTGGTTGGTGAATGGCGACGTCACCCAACTTCATCAGGTCTTGATGAATCTGTGTGTGAACGCCCGTGATGCCATGCCCCAAGGGGGAACCTTGAGCATTGGCGCCCAAAATGTGGTGGTGGATCAGCACCTCGCTCGGCAGCATTTGGATGCAGTCACCGGCCCTCATGTGCAGATCACGGTCGCTGATACGGGCGTTGGGATGGCTCCCGATGTGGTGCACCGTATTTTTGACCCCTTCTTCACCACTAAAGCAATTGGTAAGGGCACCGGCTTAGGCTTATCCGCAGTGTTGGGTATTGTGAAAAGTCATGGGGGGTTTGTCGATGTCCAGAGCCAACCCCAGCAGGGCAGTCAATTCTCGATCTATTTACCGGCAAACCTGATTCCCATTCCTGCTCAGGATGATGCCGGCGCTATCTATGCTGGACATGGTGAAGTCATTTTGGTGGTAGATGATGAGGCGACGATTCGAGAGGTGATTAAAACCACCTTAGAAACTTACGGTTATCGGGTGCTGACCGCAGAACAGGGTTTGGATGCGATCGCCCTCTACGCCAAACAGGCTCAAACCATTGATGCTGTCATTCTTGACATGATGATGCCCACCCTCGACGGTAGTGCCACCCTGCCCGCTCTCCAACAACTCGATACTGATGTTAAAGCGATCGCGATCAGCGGTTTACAGTCTACCGAAATGGTTCGCAAGACTGAGCAATTGGGGTTTTATACGTTCCTGCCCAAGCCTATTGATACTAGCGACCTCCTCAATACTTTGCATGACTGCTTGCAAATCAGTTCAGTCCCTTAAGGGGACGACTAAGAATTGCCTTGAAACCCTTATTCTAAAGGGGATACTGTAATTTCAGTTGTCCAAAAAATTAGTTGCACATCGCGTCATTGATCAATACAAACCTCGTTTTGGTAGTCTAACCATGACCACAACGCCAGCCCAAACACCTCACAATCCCTACGATCCAGCCTTCTTTGCTCAACTCAACGAAAAAACACCGCGATCGGCGGCAATTATTTTGGATTGGCTTTATCGCCATTATCAGTCCCAATCCGTGGTGGATGTGGGGTGTGGTCAAGGCGTGTGGCTAGCTGCTGCTGAGGTGCAGGGTGCAAGCCTGCTGAAGGGTTTAGATGGGCATTGGGTCAAACCAGCACAGTTGGCAAGTCAGCACATTGACTTTCAAGCAGTGGATTTTGAAGGGGAATTACCATCTCTTTCTCAAACCTACGATCTTTGTATTTCTTTGGAGGTGGCCGAACATATCTCACCAGCACGCGCTACTGAATTTATTCAATTTCTCTGCCAAGCAGCAAATGTGGTGTTGTTTAGTGCCGCAGTTAAACATCAAGGGGGGACAAACCATATCAATGAGCAATGGCAGTCCTATTGGATTGAGCGATTTGACCAGAATGGTTACGACTGCTTAGACGTTATTCGACCCCAAATTTGGCAACATCCTGATGTGGCTTGGTATTACCAACAAAATATGTTTCTGTTCGTTAATCGAGCGCAGCCGCCTGAGCAATTGGCGCAGTTACAAGCCTTAACCCAACCCATTTTTGATTTAGCCCATCCCCTGAGTTATGAAACCAAAGTGAGGATGCACCAAAAAGCGGTCGCCTATTATGAAGGATTAATCGCAGCCCCGCCCCTACGGTTTTGTTTGGGTTGTCTTAAACGGTGGCTGCTGCATAAGCTCGGGATGGGTAGGGCGGAACCCTAAGCTCGCATCCAATCATCAAATGCCACCTGTTCCTCCGGACTGCCCACCACAAGCAAGCGATCGCCCACGTCTAAAATCAAGCTGCCCACAGGATAGCGAATGACTTTTTTCTCCCGTTCCAGGGCCATAATCGACACTCCCGTATGACGACGCAGGTTCGCAGCCGTGATGCTCTGGCCCACCAAAGGATTGCCACTTTCGAGTACATACCAATGATGCGCCAGGCCTTCAACCGAGCGCTCTAGGTTGCTAATGCCCCAATATTCCGCCCGCTCTGGCACAATATCCCGATAACGCCGGGAGCGATAGCGGTTAACCACTTGCTGCACTAAGTAGGTGGGATCATTGAGATTGAGCAAAATATGTGCCCCCATTTCTAAAGCAGCTTCAAATTCCGGCTGCACCACTTCCTGAGCCCCGAGTCGATAGAGGGTCTCGATTTCATCGTCTTGGTGGGCTCGAACCGTCACATTGAGTTCAGGGGCAAGGTAGAGGGCACGGTTGAGTGTTAGGCGAGTGGCCATGGGGTCGGGCAGGGTAATTGCCATGGCTTTGGCTTGACGAACGCGGGCTTTTTCCAGTACCAAATCACTAGACGCATCGCCGAACAGATAGGGAATTTGGCGATCGCGCAGGATTTGTAACACCGCTTCATTATTGTCAATCACGAGCATGGGATGGCCCTGAAAATAGAGCATTCGCATTAAAGTCTGCCCAACCCGACCAAATCCGGCCACAATCACATGACCTCGCAGTTCACTCTCTTGAATGCCCACCAGTTGAGGGTTTTGCTCCCCAAACCAATGACGGGTGCGGGGCGATCGCGCCAGAACTCGTAAGGCAACAGGGGCAAGCTTGAGCAGCCAGGGGGTAAGCAATAGGGTCGCAGCGGTTGTCCCTACCGTGAGACCATAGATACGATCGGAAAAGAGTCCAGCGCCTAGGGCGACATTGGCCAACACAAAGGAAAATTCCCCAATTTGGTTAATCCCAGTCCCTACAGTCAGCGCTGTCTTGAGCGAATAGCCGAAGAGCCGTACGATCGCGGTGACCAGAATTGCTTTACCCAGCATGGTGACGGAGACCAACCCCAGCAACACCCAGAGGTTATCGAGCAAAAAGCGGGGGTCAATCAGCAGCCCAATTGAGGCAAAAAAGAGTGTGGCAAACACATCGCGCATCGGTAAAACGCGATCGAGGGCATGATCAGCATATTCAATGTTGGCGATCATCAGACCCGCCACAAAAGCGCCCATTTCAATCCCTAACCCCAACACTGAGGTGAGCAGAGCAATCCCCAAGCAGAGGGCGACAATGCTCAACAGAAATAACTCCTGAGACCCTTGTCGAGCGACCATCCGAATTACGGTGGGAATCAGCCAACTCCCCAACAACACCGCCAAACCCAGGAAGAGCAGGAGTTTGAGTAGAGCTGAGACGATCGCCATCCCCATTGTCTCTAGCGGTTCGGCCAGGGTTGGCAACACCGCCAACATAATCCCCAAACCCAAATCCTGGACGATCAGCATTGCCAGCATAATCTGTCCGTGGGTGGTTTGAACTTCGTTGCGCTCAATCAGGGTTTTGAGCACCACTGCCGTCGAGGAGAGAGAGAGCACCGCCCCTAAAAATACCGCTGAGGGCACGGTTTCAACCCAGCTCATTGCATAGACTAAGCCGCTACCGAGTAAGAGCGTCAACACAATCTGTAATGTGCCGCCCCCTAGGGCAATTTTCCGCAGTCGCAGCAGATCTTTAAGGGAAAACTCCACGCCCAAGGCAAAGAGCAGGAGCGCAACCCCCAACTCAGCCAGCACTTTAATATCGCTCTCCAGCGTAATCCAGCCCAAGCCAGTGGGGCCAATCAACATGCCGCCGAGCAAATAGCCCAACAAGACTGGCTGTCGCAAGCGACTGGCGATGCAACCTCCCAGGGTAGCTGCGCCCATCACTGTTGCCATTTCTGCGATTAAGGTTAATTCTGTTGCCATACCGCTCCAAGCCAAACCGACTATGCTACATAAAAACAGGGCAGTCCTCGATCAAGGTCTACCCTGTGGTTTATTCAAATTAATCCGTGATGTTACTGGAGTAACAAGCCCGCCTTCTCCTGGCTGTATTCTTCCAGCTCAATCTTCACTGGCTTGGCATCCCAGATCTCCGCCGCATATTCTGCGATCGTGCGATCGCTAGAAAATTTACCCATCCGCGCCGAATTGAGGATCGACATTTTTGTCCAATTGGCTTGATCCTTATAAGCCTCACTCACCTGATCTTGACAATTGACATAGGCACGGAAATCCGCAAAGAGCATGTATTGATCGTGATAAAGCAGCGAATCAATCAGCGGCTGGAACAACTCCCGGTTGCCGTGGGAGAAGTACCCTGACGCAATGCGATCGATGACCGCTTTGAGTTCAGCATCATTCTCGTAATAGGCCATCGGGTCATAACCTTGGGCTTTTAGAGTCATCACTTCCTCGGCAGTCAGGCCAAACAAGAAGAAATTCTCCGCCCCGGCTTCTTCCCGGATTTCGATGTTCGCGCCATCAAGCGTACCAATGGTCAACGCGCCATTCATCGCAAACTTCATATTGCCCGTGCCAGACGCCTCTTTACCCGCAGTGGAAATTTGCTCCGAGAGATCCGCCGCCGGATAAATCCGTTGACCCAAAGACACATTAAAGTTAGCCAAAAAGACCACTTTAATCCGACCGCGCACATCCGGATCATTATTAACCACTTCAGCCACGGCGTTCACGAGCTTGATCACCAACTTAGCCATAAAGTAGCCCGGTGCAGCCTTGCCCCCAAAGATGTAGGTGCGCGACACCATTTCCATATTGGGGTTCTGCTTAAGGCGGTTGTATTGGGTCACGATATTCAGTACATCCAACAACTGGCGCTTATACTCGTGAATCCGCTTCACCTGCACATCAAAGATCGAGTTGGGATCAACTTCCAAGTTGTTGTGTTTCTGGATATACGCCGCAAGCGATGTCTTATTGGCCTGCTTAATCGCTCGCCAACGGGCTTGGAAACTCGGATCAGTCGCAAAGTTTTCGAGCTGGCGCATCTGTTCTAGATTTTTCGCCCATCCCTCACCAATCTTTTCCGTGATCAACTCACTGAGCTGGGGGTTGCAGAGCAAGATCCAACGCCGAGGCGTTACCCCATTGGTTTTGTTGATGAACTTCTCTGGCCAAAGCTTTGCAAAATGCTTGAGCGTGTCTTGTTTGAGTAGCTCAGTGTGCAAAGCCGCAACACCATTGATGGCATGACTGCCAACACAAGCCAAATTTGCCATCCGCACAGCCTTCTCAGGATGCTCCTCAATAATCGAGAGTGAGCCCACCAAATCTTCCTCTTCCGGGAACCAAATGCGAATGTTATCGAGGAAGCGATGGTTGATTTCGTAAATAATTTCCAGATGGCGAGGCAGTAAGGAACCAAAGAGGCTAACGGGCCACCGTTCTAGCGCTTCAGGCATCAGGGTATGGTTGGTATAAGCCAGGGTTTTCTGGGTAATCACCCAGGCTTTCTCCCAATCCATATCATGCTCATCCACCAGCAGGCGCATCAGCTCTGAAACTGTCACTGCCGGATGGGTATCGTTGAGCTGAATCGCAAAATGCTCATGCAGATTGCTCAAATCGGGATGAATGCGCAGATGCCGCCGAATAATATCTTGCAGAGACGCCGAAACGAAGAAATATTGCTGCTCTAGGCGCAATTGCCGCCCTTGGGGAGTGTTGTCATTGGGATACAGAACTTTGGAGATGTTCTCTGAAGACATCTTGCTAGCGACTGCGCCATCATAGTCCCCAGCATTAAAGGCATCAAAGTTAAAGTCTTGATCCTCACCTGCTTCTGCTCGCCAGAGGCGCAGGGGGTTCACTGTGTTGGTTTTATAGCCAGGAACAGGGGTGTCGTAGGGAATAGCGGTCACGGTACGCCCTGCAACCCAAGTAACTTTAGGATGGCCTTTCTCGTCGTGGGCGAGCTCAGTATGACCGCCAAATTTAACCTGCACGGTGGATTCTAAGCGAGGGATCTCCCACGGGTTGCCGTAGCGTAGCCATTTATCGGGGATTTCTGCTTGCCAGCCATCACGGATTTGCTGGTGAAAAATGCCAAATTCGTAGCGGATGCCGTAACCGATCGCGGGGATTTCCAACGTAGCCATCGAGTCCAAGAAGCAAGCGGCCAAACGACCCAGACCCCCATTCCCCAGACCGGGGTCATGTTCTTGTTCAATCACCGTTTCCCAATCCAGACCTGCTGATTCAACCACTTGCCGAATCTCTTTATAGATTCCCAGGTTGACCAGATTATTCTCTAAATACCGCCCCATCAGGAATTCTGCTGAGAGGTAACAAACCACTTTGACATTCTGCTCATCGTAGGTACTCATCGTTTTGATGAAGCGATGGATCAGGCGATCGCGCACGGTGTAGGCCAACGCCATGTAATAGTCATTGGGAGTCGCCCACTCATGATATTTACCTTGGATGTAAAAGAGGTTATCGGCAAAGGCTCGCTTGAGTGTTTCGGGACTCATGCCTGTGCGGTCATCCTCCACCCGAATTTGGATACTTTGCTGGGACGGGGAGATATTGGTTTGCACGGGACTTTATTGCTCCTGTTGAACTGCGCCACGCTAATGCCTCATTCTGACCTGAAGTTTAGGTGAGGGGGCGAGTTCTTAATACTCTCTTTGAGTCAGAGTGGCTGACGACGCTTGATCAGAACAAAGCTGGGCAATATCAGCAATGATTAAACCTGTTTTTTTAACTGATTGCTGCATTACCTAAGAACATCTAGAAGTTGAGTTGCGATCGCGAAGGCTTCCTGCCGTCGGCCTTGCTCAATGCTCTCTTTCAAGCCTTGCCCATGCTCCTCTTGCCGACCTTCTGTCCTGTATGAATCATCCAAGATCGGCGGCTTGAGCTGCACTTGCAAAAAAAATCAATCTCTGTTCACACAACTGATAGCATAGGTGGATAAATACGCTGCGTAAATACGATCATGTCATCAGCAGAACGGGCTTATCAATCTGGAGGTCAAGCCTTTAAACAGAAACAGTACGATCAGGCAATCACCTATTTTCAACGGTGCTCTGCCTTGTGCAAGCAGAACGGTCAACCAGGCTCTAAATTAGCCGCTCAAGCCTGCATTGGTCTGATCAAATGCTATCGAGCCAAAGGGCAAACCGAGAACGCCATCGCCTTGTGCCGTAAATTGGCAAAAAGCGCTAACCCCCAACTCAACGCCTGGGCACACCAGACCTTGACCGCTTTAGGGGTAGCAGAGGCGCATTCCGATTCCGCTAAAACGCTCTATCAGTCTGGTATTCAAGCCTTCAAAAACAAGCAATATGCTCAAGCGATTGAATATCTGCAACAGCTTGACCAATGGTGTCAAGAGCATTCGGATGCGCGATCGCCGCTTCAGGCAAAAGCACAAATGGGGCTGGTCAAATGTTACCGAGCCACCCAGCAGCTCGAACCCGCGATCGCCTTGTGCGAGCATCTCGCTACAATTTCTCACCCCACAATTCAACCCTGGGCGACGCACACTCTAGATGAATTGACAGCCCAACTCAACACCACAGAGCCATTGAGTGAGTTGGGGGCAAGTGAGCCAGAGCCTGACAGTGAGCAGTCTGCTTTTCCTGAACCGAAGCCGACTCCAGCAGAACCCACCCCCGAAGATCCAAAATTGCTCGAAGCGGGCTTAAAAGCCAATCGCAAAGCCCGTCATGCTGAAGCCATTGAGTTACTGACCGATTATTTGCGCTGTCAACCCTCAGAAACATCACGAAATTTTTTGCAAGCCCAGATGGCGCTGGTGAAGGCCTACATTGCCACAGAGCAGGTGGAAGCCGCGATCGCTCGCTGCCGCGAACTCAACAGTTGTACCAACAGTGCCCTTAAAACCTGGGCAAACAAAACATTGGTAGGACTATTACCGCCAGAAGAACTCAGCGTTGATGAACCCGAAATCAAGCAACCCGAACCGGAAGCGTTACTTGAGTCAGAAGGAGCAAGTGGTTCAGCGGATGAGATGGTCACGTCACAATATCAAAGGCAATCAAGTCGTGCTGCCAAGGCACGCAAACCGTTGACCAGACCCACCAAATCCACAAATGGGTTTTCCAAGGAAGAAATCCTGTCATTAGTTGGAACTTTTTTTCTGGTTTTAGTACTGAGTTGGTTGGCTTCTGGTTCGATTGCAGTGCTGGGTATCTGGGGGATATTACTCTTCACCCTAGCGATTATTAAAGGGGCCTCTTGGGCAGCACCCAGCAGTAATATTGTCCGCCCAGCAGTTGGTGTTATTCTCTTCGCAATCTATATTATTTCACCGATTTTCGGTCGATTGCTTATTTATGCATTTGGCATGCTTATTGGCTATTTTGGTTTCCGGAGTTTCCGTGCTGCTTGTCGGCGGAGTAATGCAGTTAATTTAACCGACCCTCAACCCTTACGTATGATTGGGGCAATTTTGGCGGGTATTCTATTGGCAATTATGCCTGCATTTATCTGGATTAATTCTGTGAGTGATCAACTGGCAGACGGTGAGGGTTTGGTCATGATTGCCAGTGCGACACCACTCCATCAAGCCGTGGGTTACAAAGATGTTGGTGCTGTTCAAGCGTTGTTACTTGCCGGGAGTGATGTGAATGCGATCGATGACTTTGGACAAACCCCTTTGCATTGGGCCGTTTCAGGTTGTATTTCGGTCGCTTTAGATCTACCCGGCTTATCAGAGGAAGCCAATATTGCTTGGGAATGTCAGCCCACCAATATTGATAGAGAAATTACGAAAATTCTCCTAGATGGTGGAGGAAATCCTAACCCAGGGTTTGATCAATCTGGCAGTACGTTGATGAGTTTGGCCTATGAGCGAGATGATCCGGAAATGGTGGCATTGCTGCAACAGTATGGTGCACAATAGTTGGCGATTTTTTTAAGTAACGATTAATTGGCTCAGGGGGCGATCGCAAATCTCTGCCAATTTATTATTTCTAGGGATGAACACAGACAAGCGATGTAGACTTTGCCATGATTGAGGATATGCGATCGCCTCGCCAATCTTTGTACCTATTCCCCAACTCCAA
>JAAHHN010000093.1 GCA_010672165.1 Spirulina sp. SIO3F2
TATGCGTTGGAAAAGTCAAATCAGAACCGTAGCTTTCATGAGATTAAATTAAATCCTAACCAAATA
Organism: Spirulina sp. SIO3F2; assembly: GCA_010672165.1. Taxonomy (GTDB): domain Bacteria; phylum Cyanobacteriota; class Cyanobacteriia; order Cyanobacteriales; family Spirulinaceae; genus SIO3F2. The sequence goes on from JAAHHN010000093.1 coordinate 67, forward strand.
AGGATTACGACCAGTCTAGATGCTGAAATGAAATTTGCAACGATACGCATCAAAGATAATGGTGTGGGGATGGTAGATGAAGTCAAGAATAAAATATTTAACCACTTATTCACCACTAAAGCGGTTGGTAAAGGAACAGGTTTAGGTTTATCAATCTCTCATCAGATTGTGATCGATAAGCATAATGGGAGTTTGGATGTGGACTCAAAACTGGGTGAAGGAACAGAGTTTAAGATAACGATACCTGTGAAATCCAATTCTGGGTAATAGTAAGGTGGGCAAAATCAATGGCTAGTCATAACACAATAGATTGTGTAGGGTGCGTTAGCAGGAAAAGGGATTCATTGAACTGGCACAATTCGATTTCCTGCGTAACGCACCACAACTTAAATCTGCTCCTATCGGTGCGTTACGGCGGATTTAAGTTACACAAATATTTCAAAATTCCAACCCGCCGAACACACCTTACTTTTGTGATACTGCACCGGCCGGGTATACAGAACCCGAACCATAGCACCGCAGGGATTTGAACTCCAGTGCGCAATTTTGAAGTTCGCATATTACAAGCAATACACGATGCTCATAAAAATGCAAGGGTGGTTGCATTTTTGGTAACGCAAGCTGAAGTCAAGAAGAGAGATGATATTGTTTTGTGCGGGTGAGTCAAACCAATGTTTAGGATGACATCCCCAGTCTTTATATCCCACATTACCCAACACTGAGACAAATTATGGTAACCCGTATTCTCTTTGACCAGTCTGGCTTAGGCCTTCCTCCCGTATGTCCCAATTGCAATGCCCCAACTTCATCACAAATCCGGATTCATGGGCAATATCAACAGTCAAAGCGAATCCGTACCAGCAGCTTTTCTGTCCCCATGTGTAATTCGTGCAAATCTCAACGCAAAAAAGCAGGGATCGTTGCATTTATTGGCCATTGGTTGGGTGCATTTGGCGGTGTAATTTTGGGCTTTTGGTTACTCTCTCCTCTGGGTAATTTCGTATTGCCTTCGTGGTTTCTCCTTACCGCGCTTGGTTTGGTCGTAGTACCCACAACTCGTTTAGGCTGGGTCTACGGCAAAGTCTTAATGCTGCTGCTGTTCCACAAGCTACTACCGCGAGGAATTGGCGCGATGCATGCAGTCTCCTTAGATGTGGTTTCGTTTAGTGCTACGTGGTTAGTTGTTCGCAATGATCTCTGGGCAGAACGGGTACGGGGAGGAGGAAACCGCTACATTGATCAAAAACCAGGCTTCTGGTCTCAAGTTATCCTGGTTCTGTTTAGTTACCCTTACTTTTTTATTTTTCGGCAGTACGAGCGTAGCCAAAAAGAGGGCCAATCAATGCAGGGTTTGAACTGATGGGCTGTTTGGAAGATGAAACCCTGCCCATCGACTCAGCACAATCAGCAGAAGAGAGGATGAGATGTGCGATCGCGCTGATGGGTGAATAATGCAGAGTCAATGGGCTCTATTTTGGCGTTGCTGATAGGGTTTAACTTGCAAACGCCGTGAGATCCAGCGCGTCGATCGCCTCGAAAAAGCCCAACAACCGCCCTGTGATTTTCGCCACCCCTCCCGCTACATTCGATTCAATATTCAGGGGCAACACCGGGTCATGGAGCGACAACCGCAACAGGAACCAGCCCTGCTCCTCCGCAGCATTACAAGCCACCCGAATCCCCTCATAATTATTCGGCACGATCGCCCAATCGGTCTGGGCTGTGGCAAATGCCTGAAGCTGCTCGATCACCGCTTCTCCATGCGGCTTAAAGTCAGGGGTTTGAATCTTGATCCGAACCTCTCGACTTTCGGCCGGTTCTTGCAATGTCGCAATTAAATCTGTGAGGGACTGACCCGCTTGTTTCGCTTTGGCCAGCTCAATCAACAACTTACTAATCAGATACGCCCCATCATCGAGAAAATAATTCTCCCGCATGGCCCCATGACCGGAGGTTTCGATCGCCAGCCAAGATTCCTCCCCCGCATCATTCAACCGCATCGCCTCATTGATTACATTCTTATAACCCCGCTTAAAGCGATGGTGCTTACCCTGCAACGCCTGCTCAATAAACTGGGTTAAACCATCAGAGGTAATTGAATCCGTAACAATCGTTGAACCCGGATGCTCCTGGAGCACGATCGCTGCGATCAGCGCAATCAGCCGATTTCGATTGAGTTCCTGGCCTTGAGAGTCCACCGCTGCCGCCCGGTCAACATCCGTATCAAAAATAATCCCAAAGTCCGCCTGATTCGCCGTTACCGCTTGCCGAATCGCCGCCATTGCCGCCTGATTTTCTGGGTTCGGGATATGGTTGGGGAACATACCATCCGGCTCCAGAAATTGGCTGCCTGTCGTGTCCGCCCCCAACGGTTCAAGGACTTTGCTGGCATAGAAGCCCCCCGCACCATTGCCCGCATCCACCACAATCTTTAAACCCTGCAACGGTTGCTCAAACTGCGTCGGATGGCTTACCGCCGTGCGAATTTTTTGTACCAATTGGTCAGCATAGACCGAGATAAAGTCCCGCGCTGTGATTTCACCGGCCGCATCGCTGGGGGTGAATTCATCTGCCGCCGCTAGCGCCAAAATTGCTTTAATATCCGGTTTACCCAAACCCCCTTGGGCCGTAAAAAACTTCAGACCATTGCGATTAAACGGCAAGTGGCTCGCCGTCAGCATAATCGCACCATCACAGCCAAACTCCGGTGTCACCGTGCTCATAAACATGGCTGGGGTTGAGGCCATGCCAAAGTCATAGACAGCACTCCCCAGCGTGGTTATGCCTTGCATCACTGCCTGCATGAGGTCGGGGCCAGAAATTCGGCTGTCTCGGCCGACGGCAAGCTGTAAATCTTGCGTCGGTTTGCCTAGCTTGTCCGCCAGCCAGGTGCCAAAGGCCTGCCCCAAACGTTGGGCCACCTCTGGGGTGAGATTCACGGGTTCGTTAGGAACACCATCAAGGGCGACCCCCCGGATATCAGAGCCATTTTGGAGGGCTGACCAATTGAAGTCTTGCATGGTTGGGTTGAGGAAAAATGCGATCGCGTTTGACACCTCAGATCATGGGCGCAAAAATCCCGCGATCGGTAAAATCCACCGTTTTGATTAAGCAGTGAGTGGCAGCCAATTCATGCACCCCATCATCTTCCACGCAGCCACTCGCCAGAATTTCAGCCGAATTTCAGCCAGCATTCAGGCTTCCTCGCTAGAAATATCGTCACCATTGATTACGGTGAGAGACCAGTCTCGTGTTTATTTTGAATGCTGATCAAGTTAAGTATTGTCTACTAAACAATCCAACCCTTGACTCAACACGACGCGTTCTAGGCGTACAGTTTCAGAAGCAGCTCTATATCAAAGGTAAAACCTATGCTTTACAAGATAAGCCTGCTGCCATTCGAGCAGCACGTGAAACGCTCCTGGCGGGTCATGAAGTTGCCCCATTATTAGTTGAAAACAAGAGCAAACTCACCCTCTGGTATCATGACCCCGCCTTCCGAAAAATTACCTCACCGTTGGATGTGGATTTACCGCAGCTTGCTAATGTCATGCAAAAGGAAGATGGTGTTCAAATCCAAGATCGCACCTGTAATTTAAGTCAATATCCGCAATGCTTTGTGGGGCGCGAGGCGGTGACTTGGTTGAAGCGATATCTCAAGGTTTCTAGAGCTAATGCGATCCAAATTGGTCAAAATTTGCTCGACCAGAACTTGATTTGCCATGTGCTCAATGCCCATGATTTTAAGGATGATTATTTGTTTTATCAGTTCTGTAATCAAATTGCGACCCCAGTTAGAGCCCCTTCGACCCTAGACTTAGAAGAACTGTTGGCCGTGATGCGATCGCCCGAGGGAGTTGAAGTTCGAGACCGTCGATATCGACTCACAACCTATCCCCAATGTTTTGTGGGCAGTGAAGCTGTAGATTGGTTTGTTGCACATCTCAATGTGTCTCGGGAGGAGGCGATCGACATTGGGCAGCGGTTGCTTGAACGTCAATGGCTCTGCCATGTGCTCAACGAGCATTCGTTCAAAGATGAGTATCTATTTTACCGTTTTTGCTCAGAGTCGGGCGCATCATGAGATTATTTCCCATCGGTTGCAGCTCAGTATCGGCAAAAAGTAAGACAATGTTTAAAAATCGATGATTTCAATGATCACAGAATCATGAAAATCCTATTAACATTCATCTTCACCCTGTTGCCGTTATCTGCTGTAGCAATACCGCAAAGCAGTGATATCAATATCAAATTTGGTTTCCTGCGGTATTTGGATGATGGTAGCTGTGAAATCTATCGAGAAACCCGAGAAATCCCTCTTCATCCACTTAGTACAGGGTTTCAATGGGGATATAAGATTACAACCGAGAGAAGCCGTTTTACGATTTATGATATTGCCCGATCGCAATTTCCCTTCAAGACGGTGGGGCCGAGTTTTGAAGTCCAAGATAATGGACATACACTTATTTCTAGCCCCATTGTCAGTGATAGCAGTTCCATGTGCATGGACTTTGGGAATCATGAGGATGACCCTTCAGGAAATCAGTCCATTGAAATCTATATTGATGGCCGACTGGAAGAAACCATCAATTTCATTACGTTTCATCCCTAGGGCAAGTCAAGCGACGCTGAGTGCAGAACGAAAAGCAGAAATTGCCTGAAACGCCCATGAGTTTGTAGGTTGCCTCTATAACGTCCGTCCTGTACTGAGCAAAGCAAGCCGATTTCCTAATGCTCAATCCCGCAACTCAGCCGTTGTCTGCAACAACTGGGGTAAATCCACATTACCTCCACTCAAAATCACCCCGACCCGTTGTTTGGGGGCAGTCACCACCTCCTCCAACAAAGCGGTCGCCGCTAACGCCCCTGTTGGCTCTACCACCACCTTTAGTCGCTCTCCCAAAAACAACAAGGTCTTCAGCAATTGGCGATCGCTGACCGTTGCCATCGCATTCACATGCTGCAACACCAATGGGAATGTCAGTGAGCCTAGGCTGGCCGTCCGTGCGCCATCGGCGATCGTTTGAGGATTCGCTACGGTTTGGAGCGTTTTGCTATAGAACGATCGTGTTGCATCATTGCCTGCTTGGGGCTCAACCCCAATCACCCGACAGTTGGGCGCGATCGCCTTAGTGGCAATGCCACAGCCCGAAAGTAAACCGCCCCCACCACAACACACCAGCAACAGATCCAAATCGGGAACCGCCTCATGTAATTCCTTGGCAACGGTGCCCTGGCCCGCAATGATATCTGGATGGTTATAGGGGGGAATTAAGACTGCGCCCTGCTCCGTGCAAACCTGCTGAGCCACTTGTTCTCGGATGGCTTCGGCGCGATCGTAGAGCAGCACGTTTGCGCCATAGCCCCTGGTGGCATCCAGCTTTACAGCTGGGGCATCTTCAGGCATCACAATGGTCGTTTTAACCCCCAAGAGCTGACCCGCCAGCGCCACCGCTTGGGCATGGTTTCCAGAGGAATAGGTGACAACACCACAGTGCTGCTGTTCGGGGGTGAGTTGGGCGATCGCGTTATACGCCCCCCGAAACTTAAATGACCCTGTGCGTTGCAGATTCTCGGCTTTAAAAAAGACCACCGCTTGGGTTTGTTCATCAATCAGGCGCGAGGTGAGGACAGGGGTCTGGTGGGCAATTCCCGCTAGACGGGCGGCCGCAGCTTGAATATCTGCATAGCTGACTGAAACTCGGCTCGAATTGCTCATAATGCTTGTTGTTCTGTACCCTGAAATCTAGACTTTAAAAGTTGTACCGTTGAATGCTGCTCAACACCAGCAGAATGAGCCAAATTAGCTAAAATTAGCCAAATTTATGACGCCATCCCCTTGGGAGAATGAAGTGAACTGGGTGGATGCAGGCGATGACCCTCGCCCCAGCCCAACCCCACCCCAGCTCCACCCCCCTCAGCAGCGTCACCAAATTCCTTTGGTGATGGTGGAAACTGCCTTTCTGGCTAGTGCCGCCAGTTTGATCTGGTTGATTAACTATTATTTTCCGTTGGGGCCGATTTTGCGGATTTTTTTTCCGATTCCTATCGCGTTGCTCTATCTACGACGGGGCGATCGCGCCGCTTGGATGGGCACAATCGTCTCGGGCTTATTGCTCTCAGTGCTGATGGGGCCCACCCGGAGTGTTCTCTATGTAATGCCCTACGCCTTAATGGGGGTGCAATTGGGGGCATTGTGGCGGCGGGGCTATAACTGGACGGTTTCGATGTTGATGGGCAGCTTGCTCGGAACCATGGGCTCCTTTTTCTTTTTTGGGTTGGTTTCGTTTCTGCTGGGGCAAAACCTCTGGCGTTACACCATTAACCAAGTCACCGTCTGGGTTAATTGGCTGGTGTTGCGTTTGGGCTTGCTGGCTCAACCCGAGCGCATCTGGATCGAACTCGCGGCGATCGCTTTGATTATGCTCAACAGTGTGCTCTATCTCTTCACCGTGCATTTGGTAGCATTGGTGATGTTCGATCGCCTCAAAACACCAATTCCACGACCTCCGGAATGGGTGCAGGTGTTGTTTGAATATGATTACTGAGCAATCTGTACAATCACAAAAGAGAGGCTCAGAGATAAGTTTTAGAGTTTTTTGGCGATGTAGAAACCGTAGCTATAATAATTACAATATGCTTTGTATAACTCAATTTCTTTGCGCTCATTCTCAACAATTGATTGAGTTAACTCACTGTCTTGTTGATTCAAAAAATCAGCAAACCGACTTTGCAAAGGTATGTAATAATTTTCCAGCCAACAGTTCGCAGGTAACGGGAAATACCCTAACAGCATCAAGCCTTCCGCTTCTAGAATTTTGATCTTTTCTGAGACCGTATCAACCTCCGGATACTCCTTCTGCCAATGGGCAGTGAGTTCATCCGGACGGTTTGAAGTTAACCAAGTGAGTTCAGATACTGCTAAAATCCCCTCCGGTTTCAGAAACTGCTTAAAGTAAGCAATCCCTGCCTTAAACCCCATATTGTAGATGGCCCCTTCTGACCAAATAACATCTAAACTGGCTGCGTCAAACGGTAAATCATCCATTGAGCAGGATAAGGTTTGGATCTGATGGGCAACCCCAGCATCCTCAGCTTTTTGATGCAAGATATTTAAAAACGCTGGAAACAGATCAACCGCTATGATGCTGGCACCCAAATGCTCGGCGAGAACCAACGTGGATGCGCCAGTTCCACAGCCAATATCAGCAATTTTGAGTTGAGTCGGCCGGTTGAATAGCCCCGCTAGCTCCATTGCACGTTTGGTTTGGGCTTGATCGCCAGGGCCTTGGCGATCGCCAGCTTGATGGAGACGCACTAAAAGCTCAAACTCATTCATTAGACATGCTGTTGTGACTGTGATAGCTAGTACCGCAAGGCGGAGTTCAAAGTTCAGAGTTCAAAGTGCTTGTACAACAGGCATTCTGTGAATTTTGAATGGATGGCTTATTTCTGCCGTTCTGTACTAACCTAACTGATTTTATTTTATTGGTGTTTAGCGGGCTGGGTTGATGCTCGTTTCTGGTGCGATCGCGCCAGATAATACCCCAGGCTCAATCCTGCTCCACTCATCACCAAATCCAATAAACTGAATGTCCGTACAGGAGAGAGAGATTGTAAGCCTTCTTCAATGACTGTCAACAGCGCAAATCCTAACGGAAACAAAGGCAATTGGAGCCAACCAAGTTTAAGAAAACTCCGTTGAAAAATCCGCTGCCCGAGGTAAGTGGCAACACCATAGATAATAAAGTGACCCGCCGTATCGTAATAGGGAATAGCATCAAGATAGGCAGGGAGGTTGTCGGTGTAGGCTGACCAGCCAATAAAAATCAGCGTGGCGGTGTAGATAATGCCCAAGGTGATCCAGAGGGGCTCGGGAGAGTTTAGGGGTTTACTATCCATATTGAGTGTTGTTGTGGGGAAAGAGTGGTTCTAACCTAACTATCGGCGGCTTTGGCTCAGTTTTGGAGTATGGCTAACGTTTTCTATTGCACTGATGAATACACACTGCACCCCATCATCTAATTGACAGCACTGCCCTGAATCCGAGATAACTGATCACGGATCATCTCCCGTAACCTTACATGCTTGACCTCAAACTTATCCGCGAGAACCCCGAACAAGTACAACAGCGCCTTGACCAGCGTAGCGGCACTTATAGCCTCCAAGCCATCCTGGAGTTGGATCAGCAGCAACGGGAGATTCAAACCACCCGCAACCAAATACAGGCCCGCAGCAACGAGATTGCCAAGCAGATTAAAACCAAAATCAAAGGGGGGAGTGATCCCAAAGGGCCAGAGGTTGAGAGCTTGAAGGCCGAAGGCAATGCACTCAAAGGGGAGCGAGCTAAATTAGAACCCCAAGAAAAAGATCTCAAGGCTCAGATTGAGCAACTGGTCTTGAGCCTGCCCAATCTGCCTGGGGAAGATACACCGGTTGGAGCCAATGAAACCGAAAATGTGGAGGTCAAGCGCTGGGGTGATGAGCATAAACCCCAAGGCGACACATTTAAGGCTCATTGGGAAGTGGGCAAAGATCTGGGCATTCTAGAGTTTGAGCGGGCGGTGAAGGTTGCCCAAAGTCGCTTTGTGAACCTGTGGGGGGTAGGAGCTGCATTAGAGCGGGCGATCGCGGCTTTTATGCTTGATACTCAAGTAGCCGCAGGCTACACCGAGGTCATGCCCCCTGTACTTGTGAGCACCGCTAGCCTCACTGGCACCGGACAGCTCCCTAAGTTTGCCGAAGAGAGCTTTAAATGTGCCGAAGATGACCTCTGGCTGACTCCCACGGCTGAAGTGCCCCTAACGAATCTCTACCGGGACGAGGTGCTCAGTAGCAAAGACTTACCGATCCACCACTGTGCCTTTACACCGTGTTTCCGCCGGGAAGCGGGCAGCTATGGCAAGGATACGCGGGGACTGATTCGGCTGCACCAGTTTAATAAAGTAGAGATGGTCAAGATTGTGCATCCGGAGACCTCCGAAGCGGAGCTAGAATCGATGCTGGGTAATGCGACAGCAATCCTGGAAGCCCTGAAGTTGCCCTATCGGGTGATTGAACTCTGCACGGGCGATCTGGGCTTTAGTGCCCGCAAATGCTACGACGTGGAGGTTTGGCTGGCGGCATCCGAGACCTATCGGGAAATTTCAAGCTGCTCGAATTGTTGGGATTTCCAAGCACGGCGGGCGAATATTCGCTTTAAGGAAGCAGGCAAAAAAGGCACCCAATATGTTCATACGCTTAATGGTTCGGGGCTAGCTGTGGGCCGCACAATGGCAGCGATTTTAGAGAACTATCAGCAGCCGGATGGGACGGTGAAAGTGCCGGAGGTGTTGCAACCTTATCTAAGACGGAAGATGATTCATCCTGAAAGTTAGTACCCAATCTGAGTTCTGGATAAGCAAACATGGCGAAAGACTTTGAAACTCAGCAGAATTAGCAATACTGGCTCCGATATTGCAGGAGTTGATCGGTAGCCCTCTCCACCTCAGCGGACGGTGTCGGAGGGCTGGCCCCTGATTGACTGACAAAAGAAGAGAATGAGAAAGCCAGGATGTTTACCCTGACTTTAGTGAAAACCTGGGGTTGGCACTATCGCATTCGCTGCAAAAACGATGTCTGGCTCTGGCGTTCAAGCAAGGGGTGGAGTCAGCCCAAGTCCTTTCACCTCCAACCCGGTGAAGTCTTTGGCTGGCATAACGTCAAACTCCACAAACGCCAATGGTATGGCCCAGTCCATGTCATTTTCGGTCGTAACAATGTCAATGGGGAGTTTTAGGCAGTTATCAGCGATGAACCCACCAGCCTCCAGACTTTCTTAGACTATGGTTTCCGCTTTGATATTGATACCAAATCCGTTTTGTATGGAGTAAGAATGATGCTCGCCTTGTGATCGCTCAAAAGCCATATCTGGTGGGCAATGCCCACCCTGCGTAAGAGTTTAGCCTTTGCTATGCGGATTTGGTATGAGGAGTCTTTTCGGGATGACCAGTCAGGGGGCTGGCACCTCCAGTCTTCTCAACTCCGCTCAGTCTGTGTTCTCTCCCGTCTCTTTTTCATCCTGGCTCTGGCTACTCTTGATGTCTCGGCTCAAGGTCTTGATGTTGTCCACTCTGGTCGGCGTCGATGGGTTGACCCTCACTGGTTTCGCGGCAATAGCTATTTTCGCCTTGGTCTTGAGTGGATTCGGGCAGCTCTCTTCCAGGGCTGGCGCTTGATTCGCCACGTGGCCTTTTCTTCTCATTCTGCTCCTGAACCCGCTATGGCTTCTCGCTCTGGGCATCAGCTTCGCTCTGATATGGAGACCGAACATGGGTGGAATATGGTTTTCGGCAGAGTAAGTCAGAATTGGGCTGGGCAGATTTTCGTGTTACCCAGTATTTTCAAAGAGAAAGATGGTGGGAGCTGGTTTGCAGTGCCTATACACTAATTACTCTGATAGCACTGAATATATTCGAAGATAGTTCCCCTCAAACGCATCCAATCCAGCAAGATTTCATGCAAGCAATTCATCAGGAATTCAGTCAGGGGAATAGCTCTGATTGAAAGTCAATTTTAAACAAAGCAAGAATGCTGCTGCTCTCGTTCATCTGTTTTAATCTTCTGGAGTTTTGGTTACACCTATCTCCCAATCCTGAGTTATCTTTAGGGTTTTCTGAGCTGATTTTACTGGTGAACAACATTACGTTTTCGATATTCTCACCAACGTTTTCTGGGCAATTCTCATTTTCCTCTGCTTAAAGTGACAAAAGAGGGTTAGACTCTAAATTAACCCCAATTTCCCACAACACAAACCATGTTCCCTCATGGCTCGCAAACTGTCTATCGCAACCAAACTGAGTAACTGGCTGGCGATTGGGAGTGCGATCGCACTCCTCACCACAACAGGCTGCACTGCTCAGGTCAAATCCGGCGAGACAGTAACTGAGACTGGCGAGACAACGCCGATCGCCCAGACCCCTGCATCAGATGGCAATCCAGGCTTTCAAACAGTAAAGGTGCTAGACGGGTTAGAGCATCCTTGGGGCATTGCTTGGCTGCCCGATGGTGATGTGCTGATTACCGAGCGGCCGGGGCGTTTGCGCATTGCCCGCGATGGCGTACTCGATCCGACGCCGATTACTGGGCTTCCCGCAGTTCTTGCTGAGGGTCAAGGGGGGCTGCTGGATATTGCTCTGCATCCAGATTTCGCAGAAAACCGTTGGGTTTATTTCGCCTATGCCCACGGCAAAATCAATGCTAATCGTACTCGCATCGCCCGCGCTATGTTCGATGGTGAGATGTTGAGCAATTGGCAGGTTATTTTTGAAGTTTCTCAAACTAAGCCCCGCGCTCAACATTTTGGTTCACGGCTGGCTTGGTTGCCGGATGGTACGTTGCTTGCCTCAATTGGTGATGGCGGCAACCCGCCGATCACGCTGGGTAATGAATTGATCCGTCAACAAGCCCAGAACACAGGTAGCCATCTCGGTAAGGTGATTCGTATCAATGATGATGGTTCGATTCCCACTGATAATCCGTTTGTGGGTGATGCAGCGGCTGCTCCGGAGGTTTGGAGCTATGGTCATCGCAATATCCAAGGGCTAGCCGTTGACCCTGAAACTGGCCAGGCATGGGCTACGGAGCATGGGGCGCGGGGCGGTGATGAGGTGAATCGGCTGGAAGTGGGTGAAAACTACGGTTGGCCGGTGGCAACCCACAGCCGGGAATATTCGGGAGGGCTGATTTCGCCCGAAACCTCGCTGCCGGGAATGATTGACCCACAGGTGATTTGGACGCCGTCGATCGCGCCCTCGGGTCTTACCATTTACCGAGGTGAGGCCTTCCCTGAGTGGCAGGGGGACTTGTTTGCGGGAGCGTTGGTGAATCAAGAAATTCGCCGCCTAGAAGTGGACGAGTCGGGGGCTGTGGTGCAGGAGAGTGCTATTTCCATTGGGCAGCGGGTGCGGGATGTGCGCCAGGGCCCGGATGGGTTGATTTATGTGTTGACGGATGAGCGCAATGGCCAGTTGATTCGATTGGAGCCGATTGAGAATTAGGCGTCGAACCTAACAGACTCATCATGCTAGGGGCTGTCGTCAGTCAAATTTCCAACCCTTATTGTGACTGGCTTATAGCCCCTTTCCTACTCTTTTGGCTTGGGCGCTCTATCCCTTATCCCATAAAACTTCTGGTATTAACTGATGGCATACCCTAACAAGCTGAAACCCTACTCTTCCCCAGATCTTTACTTTTGCTTGGCATAGTAGAACGAACTAAGTACGGAATGTAAAGTTTAGAATTGTGGGCTGGGTTAACCGAGGAAAATATAACGTAAAGCTTACAGCGTTTGTGTTAACTTTCCTGCACCGACCCAACCAACAGTTCATCGTTTTTATCCTGCACTGAGATTGTTGAGATATCGTGTTAGGGCGTTTTTCTTTGCCCCGGTTTGCTTCTATGGAGTTTGCACCCATGAAATCCCGCTTCTTTCATATTTTTTATTACACAGGTGTCATCACTTGGGGTATGGGATTCTTGCATTTCACCGCTCCAGTCTTTGCCCAATCCGTCACGGCCGCAACCGATGGCACAGGCACTGTTGTCACTATTGATGGTAACGAATTCAAAATTGACGGTGGTTCCCTGTCTGGCGATGGCGCGAATTTATTCCATAGCTTTGAACAGTTTGGCCTCTCTTCCCAGCAAGTGGCTACATTTCTGGTCCAACCCGACATTCGCAACATTTTAGGTCGGGTTGTGGGTGGCGATCCATCGGTTATTGATGGTCTGGTGCAAGTGACGGGTGGCAGTCCAAATCTATATCTAATGAATCCGGCGGGCATGATCTTTGGGCCGAATGCCAGTTTGAATGTGTCAGGGGACTTTACGGCCACAACGGCCGATCGCATTGGCTTTGAAGACGGTTGGTTTAATGCCGTGGGTAGCAATAATTATCAAAATCTTGTCGGTGCGCCCCAGAGTTTTGCTTTTTTGAATGCTCAACCCGGAGCCATTATCAATGCAGGCGACTTGAGTGTTAACTCCGGCCAGAATCTTAGCCTCAGCGGGGGAACCGTGATCAATACCGGAACGATCAACGCTCCTGGTGGCAGTATCACCGTAACGGCAGTTCCGGGCGAGAAGCTGGCACGGATTTCTCAGGAAGGAAGTCTTCTGAGTCTCGACGTTCCAGCCGATGCTTTGGCGCAGGGTATTACACCTACAGACTTACCCGTCTTGTTGGCCCATTCCGCTCTCTCGGACACAGGAATTAACATCGCAGCCAACGGCACAGCAACCCTTGGCGAGGTGGCGATCGCTCCGGGTGATGTGATCTTGGGCGGCCAGATTTGGGGCGAAACGGTCAGCCTTAACGCCGCCAACCGTGTGAAGCCCCTGGCTTCGGGTTCGCCTCGGATACACACGGGCGACGGCACTTACAGTGCCCCTACGGTCAGACTCTTTCCCCAGAACGCAGATGACCCCATCAGCTATGTCTTTATTGATGCCACGGTGCCAGATTATGAGACCTTCCTCTATGGCGGCAAGTCTGGAACCACCTCGGTTGTTGTCACCCCCGAGGAAAATGGCATTGCCAAAATCACCGAGACGCTCCAGGGCATTACGGACGTTGATGCGCTACATATCCTTTCGGAAGGGAACCAGGGCAACTTTTGGCTAGGGAACACCTTTGTCAGCAACGAGACGATCGCACAATACAGTGCCGAGCTGCAAAGTTGGGGCAGTTCTTTAACCTCCATGGCGGATATCTTGCTCTATGCCTGTTATACGGCGTTAGGTACGGAAGGAACTGCCCTGATCCAGACGATTAGCGATTTAACTGGGGCGGATGTGGCGGCGTCCACAACCCTGACCGGGGCAGCGACCTTCGGTGGTGATTGGCTGCTAGAGGCCAACACCGGCACGATTGAATCAGGTTTAGCATTCGAACAAGAGCGCCTGGCAGGTTACGACGAGACCCTCGCGATCTTTACGGTGACCAGTGATGCAGATTCGGGTACGGGTTCACTGCGGGATCAAATCACTGCGGCGAATGGGGTCGGAACTGATGATGAAATTCGCTTTAGCGGCAGTATGACCATTAACTTGACCTCAGCACGGCTAGATATCAGGGATGATGCAGGAAACTTGACGATTGATGGGCAAACAAACCAGGTTGTTGTTAATGGTTCGCCGAATCTCACTGTCTTTCAAATTAATAATGCGGGTGGCGGTCAAAATGTGACCCTCAAGAACCTGACGATTCAAAATGGGAGTATCGCGGGTAGTGGTGGGGGAATTCGCCACTTAAGTACCGGAACGCTGACCCTTGAAGGCAGCACCGTAACTGGGAACACTGCGGGAGGCAATGGGGGAGGGATTTACGGTCTAAATAGTGCTGGCCCAATTAACCTCGTCAATACTACCGTTTCCGGCAATTCTTCAGGTGCAAATGGTGGTGGCATTTACGCTGCCAACGGAACAATTACCAACGCCACAATTACCAACAATACAGCGGGTAATACTATTAGTTTTGGTAACGGCGGTGGGGTTTATAGCGGAACTTCACTCACGATTCAGAACAGTATTATTGCTGGCAATACTGACGGCAATACAGCTGTTAGCAACCACCCAGATGTTTCCGGAACATTTGTCGATAGTGGCAATAACCTGATTGGCATCAATGAGGGGAGCGCCAACTTCACAAACAGTACCTTGGTTGGTACGCTTGCCAGTCCCCTCGACCCAGTTTTAGGGCCGTTGGCAAACAACGGCGGGCCAACCCAAACCCATGCGCTGCTGACGGGTAGCCCGGCAATTAATGGCGGGGCCGATATCGCCAGCATCACCACTGATCAACGGGGCGAAGCGAGGGCCAGCGGCTCGTTTGATATCGGGGCGTTTGAATTGATTACGACGACTGCTGCGGCGACGAGCACGGTTACGCTCAACACGGCTGAGGTGTTTGAAGACTCTTGTCCATTGCGAGCCCAAGCTGCGGGTGGGGGAACGGTTGAGCAATTGGGGAATATTGGCAATTCTGGCAGCCAGGGGGAGGGGGATTTCTTCACTTGTGCTGCACCGCTGTCGTCGTTGGGTGATGAAGGCAGTGTGGAGATTGACTATGGTGATGTGCAGATTGAGCAGGAGCAATAAGCTGGGTTGCTGGGAGAGGTCTGAATCATAAGCACCAACCGTATTGGCTCTCTTCATCAATTGCACCCAGTTCCATAAGCTTCTGGCGTTGCTCTGGGCTGATGCCAAGAGCACCAGTAATATTTAACCCGGCGTAGGGTTTGGGCATTGAGATGGTGCGGATAAGTTTCCCCGTTTCGGTCTCCCAGAGTTTGATGGTTTCATCTTCACTACCCGTTGCTAGTGTTTGACCATCTGGGCTAAATGCTACCGAAATTATGGCTTCATTATGGCCACGTAGGGTGTGGCGAACTTTGCCTGTTTCTAAATCCCACACCCGCACGTTTTGGTCATAGCCACCACTGGCAAGTATTTTGGCATTGGGATGAAACGCTACACATCGAACCCAACCATTATGGCCCTGGAGAGGGGAATGGGGATGCTCTTTGTAGTTATTCGTTAGGTCAAATAAGCGTATGGTTTTGTCTTTGCCGCCAGCGGCACACCAGCGGTTATTCGAGTCGATCGCCACAGTCCGAACACCACTCTCAAACTGCTCAATAGAATAAATACATTCGCCTGTGGCAACATCCCAAATTTTCACGGTGTTATCATCACTGCCACTTACCGCCAACTGACCATCAGACGTCATCACAACACTCAAAATCCAATCTTTATGTTCAGGGGTGAGTATTCGTTCTTCTCGTGTGTCAAAATTGTAAGCCCGCACAACTTTGTCATCACCACCACTCAAAATCCAAGGATGACCAGAAACGCTACTGATGGCACGCACCCAACTTGTATGGATGCTAACCGTTTTAAGACAATGACCAGTGTTAATATCCCAGATTTTTACGGTGCGATCGTCGCTCCCACTGAGCAAATAGAGTTCATCCTGGGTTGATTGATAAAAAGCTACAGCCCAGATCCGCCCCTTATGTCCAGCAAATTCCTTGACACAGTCGCCAGATTCAACATTCCAAACCCGAATAATTTGGTCATCACTCCCACTGACAAGCTGTTGACCGTCAGGGCTAAATGCAACCGCTCGAATCCGACAAGTGTATCCTTGCAAATGAGTTAAGCATTCCCCTGTTTCCAGATCCCAGAGTTTGATAAACCGATCATCACTCCCACTGATTAAAGTCTTGCCATCCGGACTAAAAGCAATCTCCCAAGTGCGGCTGCTATGGGCATCAATGATGCATTTGAGTTGATAGTTTTGGGTCTCCCAAACCAAAATATCCCCGCTTTCGCTGCTACTCGCAACCAGAGAGCCGTCTTGATTAAAAATTACTTTGCGAATCCAACCCTCTTGGCCCCCTTGGGCAGACAGTTCTTGCAAAAGTTCACCTGATGGGAATCGCCAGAGCGTGACCTTCCCATCATCGCTGCCGGTTGCGAGGGTGTGCCCTTCAGGGTGAATCGCCACAGTTCGGACAAGGTTTTTTTCATCACCACAGTGGCGGAACTCAGGGTATTGTAATTCAGGATCTTGGGTAATATTCCAAAAATGGACGACACCACGTTGATTCACTGCAATCAGAATGTTGTGAGCAGCGTCAAATACAACCTCTCGAAACCGTTGTCGCTCCTCAGTAGAGGTATCCGCATAGGTTCCAACCCGCCGCCATGTCTTGGTATTCCAAAGCACTACCGTACCATCATCGCCAGCACTGATCAGATATTTCTTATCAGCTGTGAAAACAAGGGAACGAATACGACGCTCATGACCTTTGAGCACTGCCATGCTTTCACCGTTCGCTAGATTCCAAACGCGTACCGTATGGTCTTCAGAACCGCTTGCCAGATATCGGCCACTGGGACTAATCACCACGGTTCTCACCCAATGGGTATGACCCTGGTAGCGACGATAAAATTTGAAGCGTCGTCCGTCTAGCTTCCAGACATAAACATTTTGAGATGCGTCACCTGCGGCTAAAAATTGACCATCTTGACTCACATAAACGGACAGAATGCCTGCGAATGGCTCATAAAAAATGGATTGACTAAGATCAGCATGGGTGAAGTTAATACGTTGCAAACCAATCTCTCTAAGGTCAGCTTGTTTCACCATCAAATCAGAAAATTCATAGTCTTGAAGTACTGGTTTCTGATGGGTATTAAATTGAATCTCAATATATTTGAGTAAGGTGAGTAAATTCGCAGCAGCATAACTTGACTTATGTCTGAATTGAGCACGAATTGTTTCTAGTAGATCTTGGATAATTTTTTCAAGGTAATGGGGATTACCATACGTACTCAAGAGAGCTTTTAGGATCGGTGAAACTAGAGATTGTTGTTGCCCTTCCCGTACCTTGTCTTCAGATTGAGCAATGACCAACGGATATTGCCCAAAGAGGTTGAATTGATGGGTTCTGATCTCTTCGATCAGCATTTGCCGCATTTTGTAAATGAGATATTCTCGAAGATATTCTGCAATTTCGTAATGCCCATCCTGTGTGAGTTTGATCAGACCACGACGCTTTAAAGAGAGCAACGTGTGGCGAAGTTGTTCAGGGGGAACCTGAACAAGTCTGTGCAGATATGATTCTGTGACGGGTTGAAAGCTGATAGCCAACCAATTGATCAATGTCCTTTCTGAGTGGGATAGACGCGCAAAGATCTCATCAAGCCATTGCTCAAGACCATTAAAGATAGTAGGGGCATCATCCTTAGCCAAAAACTGGTCAATATTGCCTTGTGTTAGGTCGCGGATATGTTGAGCCGCAATACGTAAGAACAGAGGATGTCCGTCATATCGATCAATCAAGGCGTCGAGCTTGTGAGCAGAACCATGAATTTTATGTTCAGCCAGAATCTTTCGTGCCTCTTTGTGACAGAGTCCTGCCACTTCCATATGCCGAATGGGTCGACTATCACCCGCATACGGGGTGAGTTCTCTCAGGGGTTCTTGCCCAATCAGTAGAACAGTGCTCTGGTGGCTTTTTCCTCCAATATTTTTTAGTAATTCACCGTAAGCTTCATACCCAGCTCTAAATTTGCCGATCGCTTCCCCTGGCTGCATGATAGATTCCATCTGATTGAGGATAATCAAACAGCGATGTTGCTTGAGGTAGTCAAGTGGCCAGCGCATTAAGCTGGCCGCTGGGTATTCGGTTGGAAATTCATTTTCTTTGATCAGGGTGCTGAGTTCCTCAAAGAGTTGAGTTGGCTCAGGACGATTTTTAACGCTACGCCACAACACAAATTCAAACTGATTCGCCGCGGCTCGCGCAACTTGAGATACCAGACAGGTTTTACCAATTCGAGCGATCCCCGTAATCGTGATCACGCGACAGTTTACATCTACAATCCATTGACTAAGTTGCTCTTTCTCTCGGTCATGGCCAGAGAAGTCCACTTCTGGGGCATTACCCCAGTCGCGGCGTTGGGTTTGACCTTCGTGCGTTATTTCGACTGGAACATTTGCTAATGATTTGGAAACAGCCGCCCAATCCACATCCAGACACTCACAGAGATCAAAAAAATTAGAAGCGTCAATAGCAGTGCCATTCAGAAACCGATTAACTGTCTGCCGTGTCACCCCTACTGCCTCAGCTAGCGCTTGCTGTTTTTTGAAGCCTGCTTTCTTGACGGCTTGTTTGACCTCGTCGATATGACTGGAGTGGACTTTGATCGAACGAGACATAACGATGTATCTCCTGAAGCTTAAATAACAATGTCTGTCATTCTAAGCTGAAAAAATCCTTAAGAGCTGAAATCTTACAAAAAACATGCATTATGTCTAGTGTCTGCTTTGCCTGATCCCAGTTAAGTTTGACAGTTTGTTACATCTTTATTTTGTCTCTGTGTAAACTCGACTGTCCTAGTTTGGAAAGAAAGAATACGATATGAAGTATGTATTATGTCTCTTCGGTCTCTGGGTTTGAGATAGAAAATGTAGCGTAGGATACAATTGTAACGAAATTTGAGCGCTGTAACCCTTGATATCCCGTGCTTTAAAAGTAAAAAATTACCTATATTCAGAAGACCCTGCCTCTTTTATTTCAATTCCAGAGCAACAGAAAACAAAGATGCTCTTAAAATACGATTATTAATGATATATAGAATTATACAAAAAGTGTCTTAATTGTATATTTCCATACAATCCAACCTATAGCTCAGCATCTCTGAACTATATTCATAAATTAGCTTGATGTTTAACTGACTCCAATGCTCTGTATTGATATGAGTCTGTCCTAGTCAGAGAAAGTATAAGATTTCAAAGAGATCAAAAAAATCCGCTAGGCTAATTGCAGATGATTAGATGCGGAGGCAGCGATGCTTACAAATAACCCTACGATGTATACCAATGACAATGATTTTTGGATTTCTCTCCAAGGAGAACCGAGTTTTGAACGATGCGTTCCTCCTCAAGGATCAATCCCAATTCCTGAAGGTATTGAATTTAAAGAGGAGCCAATAAACCAAAGTAATTACTTGATGGGTTACAGATGAAAAAATGTTCAGATACTTGAAACTTATATCTGGCATTCACCTTAATTTAGTTGTCAAACATTAGAGGACTTGTAGAATGAGTATTTCCAATATTCCGGTTGAACGACCTCAATTGTTAATTGGAACAATGGAGCGAACAATACAAAAGCATTTACGGGGACGGGTGCGAGTTAATGGCGTAAGCTGGTTTGCCGCCTATCATGCGCCAGCGCATGATAGGCGGCTTAAGGTTGGAGACAAAGTGAAAATTTGTGCCCGTCAGGGAAACACGTTTTTAGTCTGTCCGCTTACGGAGCAGGTATTCAACTAAGTTTCCCTAATGAGAATCAACAGAATAACTAGCTCTAGACGTGGGAAAAGCGATCGCTCTCGATATTGACCCAAACGCGATCGCTTTTCAATTATCAAACCATTGCTCCCAGTCACCAACCAAACTCACAAGCCTCTCACCATCATAAACAAAGACGATTACACCGCCCAGAACCTGATGGAACGCCTTGGACTTGTCCACTGCCCCACCTTCTGCAAAAAACACCTACTCCCCAGTAGGCTAGGCTTAAAATGAGCAACTCTATTGCTGTTTGTAAGCAAACCCCAAACCCTTGACTGGCATGGGATAAAAGGCTCTTTGCATTGCACAACTTAGGTGAAATTTTCTACCTCGACCTACTTAGTCTGGGATTAAGACCTCATTAATCGCTGCACCGCGATCGCCACGTCTGGAAATGCCACAGGCGAAACCTGACCCGATTGATTGTGCATTTCCTGCGGAGCGAACGCCCCCGCCCTATCCCCAGCCAGAGCCAGATTGTTATAGTGTCGATCTGAACCTGCATTGCATCGCCACCATGAACCCACGCCTCAGAAAATTAGGGAGCTATCTCCGTCCCCATTGGATCACTGTCACGCTAGGGATTATTGCCCTGCTAATTGTCAACACCATCGGGGTGTATATTCCCCTGCTGATTGGTGGCGGCGTTGATGCCTTGCAAAGCGCCCAGAACCTTCGCGGCATCTTGAACCTGGTCTTCTGGCTGCTGCTCTACGCCACCTTGATGTGGATCTTTCGGATGTTTTCGCGGCTCTCGATGTTTGGGGTGGGGCGACAGGTGGAATTTGAACTCAAACAAAAGATTTTTGAGCACCTACTGCGCCTCGAACCCAGCTACTTCAGCACCAATAGCATTGGCGATTTGATTAACCGTGCCACCAGCGATGTGGACAATATTCGTCGCCTACTGGGCTTTGCGATTTTAAGCCTGGTGAACTCCCTGTTTGTCTATGCTTTGACCCTGCCGTTTATGTTGGCGATCAGCGTCAAGCTGACGGTACTCTCGCTGCTGGTCTACCCGTTGATGTTGGCAGCAGTGCAACTATTTAGTCATCGCCTCCGCCACGAACAAGAACAGGTGCAAGAGCGACTCTCAGACTTAAGCCAACTGATCCAGGAAGATATGAGTGGTATTGCCTTGATCAAGATCTATGCCCAGGAATGGAGTGAGCGTCTGGCCTTTGGCCAGCAAAACCGATCGCTACTCAAAGCCAATCTACGGTTGGCCCGCAGCCGTAATCTGCTCTTTCCCATTGTGGAAGGACTGGTTTCAATTTCGTTGCTAGTGCTGCTGTGGTTGGGGACAGAGGCGATCGCGGCCGGCGAGATTCAAGTGGGGGAATTTGTCGCCTTGCTAATCTATGTCGAGCGCTTAGTTTTTCCCACCGCCTTGCTGGGCTTCACCATCACCGCCTACCAACGGGGTGAGGTCAGCATTGACCGAATTGAAGCAATTTTGGACGCTGAGCCGATGATTCAAAATGCCGAAGCCGCGATCGCGCTACCGCCAGAACTCGTTACCGGTAAGCTCTCTGCCCATAACCTGACCTTCACCTATCCAGGGCAAACCCAACCCGCCCTGCGCAACATTGATTTCACAATCCAGCCCGGTGAGACGGTGGCCCTGGTGGGGCCGATCGGCTCGGGTAAATCTACCCTGGCTACTGCAATTCCCCGTTTGCTGGATGTGGGGCCAGGGCAGATTTTCTTGGATGGTCATGATATTACGCAGCTACGGTTGCAGGATCTGCGAGAGGCGATTGCTTATGTGCCCCAAGAGAGCTTTTTGTTTAGCAGCCAGATCCGCAATAACATCCGCTACGGCCGCCCGATCGCAGAACAGCCTGAAGTGGAAGGGGCCGCCAAAGCCGCTCGAATCCATCCTGAGATCCTTAACTTCCCGCACCAATACGACACGATCGTGGGGGAACGGGGCATTACCCTCTCTGGCGGTCAACGCCAACGTACCTCGATCGCCCGAGCCCTGATGTTAGAAGCTTCTGTGCTGGTGTTAGACGATGCCCTCTCTAGTGTGGATAACCAAACTGCTACTGAAATCTTAGATCGCCTGATCCACCAAGCTAAAAACCAAACGGTATTGTTTATCTCCCACCAACTCTCTGCCGCCGCTACCGCCGATCGCATTTTTGTGATGGACAAGGGTGAAATCGTCCAAATGGGTACTCACGAAGAACTGCTGACCCAGCCAGGCCTCTATCAAGAGCTCTGGCGACAACAGCAGCTCGAAAAAGCGTTGCAATAGGGTATTCATCATGGTCAATAATTTTAGGTTGCGTAGGGTGGGCATTGCCCACCAAATTAGGGTTCTAGGGATTCTACAGTTTGCACGGATTGGGGCGTGTCAAAGCAATAGGGTATCCACACCATGATTAGTTATCTCAAAGGTTATCCTGTCAGCATTTGGCAGCGAGGCAACAACCGGACTTTACTCACGCTGGAAGTGCAGCAGGTGGGTTACGAAGTGCAAGTGCCCGCCCGCTGGGCCAATAGCATTGTGCCCTCGACTCAGGAGCAACTCCAGGTATTCACTCACCAGCAGGTGAAGGATGATCAACTGGTGCTCTATGGTTTTGCCACCGCCGCCGAGCGGGATCTGTTTCGGCAGTTGATTGCGGTTAGTGGCATTGGTGCGCAAATGGCGATCGCCCTTCTCGACACATTGCCCCTAACGGATCTGGTGCAAACCATTGTGTCAGGGAATGTGCGGCGGTTGACCCAAACCCCAGGAGTGGGCAAGAAAACTGCTGAACGGATTATTTTGGAACTCAAAGCGAAGCTCTCGGAATGGCGGCGAGCAACGAATTTGCCGGAGCAGTCGTTGGGTGTGGCGATGCAGTTGCAAGAAGAAATTGAGCTAACGCTATTGGCAATTGGTTACTCTCAGCAAGAAATTCAGCAAGCGTTGAGCGTTCTAAGCCAAAATCCACAGTTGCAACAACAAACAAATCCAGAAGATTGGATTCGGGAAGCGATCGCGTGGTTGAGTCAGCAATATCCTTAAAGCGATCGTTCTGGAGTTGATTCTAGTCAAAAAAGTACATAGGATCTACTTCGACTGGTAGGGAACTTACCCCACAATCAGCAGAATATCCATTTTGGGAATAGTACAGAAATTCAATATTAATGAAATCTGTCATTGGGTGAATATATCAAGAAATTTAGATATTCTATAGGCAGATGTGAGCAAATGTGTTGTCCACAATTCTGGATGAGGGCATACTTTCTCTCGAATTTTGCCAATCTATATTTTCTATTCGATTAGACTTTTTTGAGAGAAAAATATCCGATGAAAATTGAGACTAAATTTCTATACTCATCAGTTCTGATTATTGGTGTTATTATTGGCTCTTTTGGCGGCATCACCTTCCTCGGCAAACACCTTGAAGAAAGATTTGATGAGCGAGATGATATTACTGATGAAGGGTTAGAAATTGTTGCTGAACTGGGAATTACAGTTCGGGATGAAGCATCTGCCCTCAAGAATTATGTTCTATTGAATGGAGACAATGAGTCATTCTCTCGCTTTGAATCCAACAAGTCTGTGGTTCTCACGAACTTAGATAAATTAGCCAATATCCTGGGCGACCCAGAAGATTTGAATAAGATTCAAACGCTCCATCGTCAACTTCTGAATTTAGAGAATGGGCTTAAGCCCGAGGCTGTTGACATTGCTGGAATAAAAGAAGAGCTACGCTTAATTGATGCCTACAGTAGAGAGATCATTGATGCTCTTGAATTGATTGCCAATGACCTTTCAGAACAAGAAGAAAAAAATGATGCGTATCTTGACAATCTGTTGTTCTGGTTAGTTATTGCCCGCTATAGTAGCGTCATTATTGCAGTTGTAGTCGTTTTAATCCAATTTAGAACAACCTTTGTTCCCATCACACTATCAATTAAACAACTCAAGGCTGGTGTTAGAGAAATGGGTTCTGGCCAATTAGATAAACAGCTAAAAATTGAGACGAATGATGAGATTGAAGAGCTTGCCCATGAGTTTAACACGATGGCTGATCAGCTTAAGGCGTCTTATTCTTCCCTAGAACAGAAGGTGACTGAGCGGACAACCGAGCTCACTCAAGCTAATACTCAACTTAACGATGCCCTTGCACAACTCAAAAAAGCTCAAGGCCAGCTCGTTCAGAATGAGAAGATGTCTAGCCTGGGTCAACTGGTGGCAGGAGTTGCCCATGAAATTAACAATCCGGTTAACTTCATTTTCGGAAATTTAACCCACACGACTAACTATATCAACGATCTCTTGAGAGTCATTAATTGCTATGAACGCCACTATGCTCAACCCCATAATGAAATCACAGAACTCTATGAAGCGCTGGAGGTTGACTTTCTCAAGCAAGATTTAACAGATGCCCTGAACTCAATGAAGTTGGGCGCGAATCGGATTCGGGAGGTTATTACCTCACTACGAACGTTTTCTCGGTTGGATGAAGCAGAGTTGAAAGAGTCTAATGTTCATGACGGTATTGATAGCACTTTGATGATCCTGAAAAGTCGTCTTACGGCACAGGCTAAACGTCCTGAAATACATATTCATAAGCATTACAGTGCGTTTTCTCCTTTTTATTGCTATCCAGGCCAGCTCAATCAGGTTTTCATGAATATTCTGGTCAATGCCATTGATGCCTTGGATGCCGACTATGCTGCCCAAGCTGCCCATCACAACACTGATTTGAGTTTAGATATTTTTATTCAGACCCAGGTTATTTCCAAAGCAGCAGTTTGCTCGGCCACACGTTTGCAAATGAATGATATGCTGCCGATGGAAGCTGAAAATTGGTTAGAAATTACTATTGCAGATAATGGGCCAGGGATTGAGCAATCTGTTCTCAGCCAACTCTTTGATCCTTTTTTCACAACCAAACCAATTGGGAAAGGCACAGGTCTAGGTCTCTCCATTAGTTATCAAGTCGTTGTCGATAGACATGGCGGTGATTTGCAATGTGACTCAGTTCTGGGTCAAGGCACACGATTTATTATTACCCTGCCAATGCTGCACAAATCACCAAACAGTAAGCCTATCACGACTGACTCTAGCGTACGTGCCCGGTGATTGCGATTTGTGTGGATTTTTTGACCGATCGCTAGGATTCCCTCAAGAAGATGCGGTAGTTTCCATAAACCTGAATTTGAGAATCAGCAAGTCCTTTGGACATCAGCATGAAAACAATGCTGGCCGACATCGCAAAAGTCTGAGGTGGCAATTTCTGCTTCAACAGAGGGCTGACCCCTTGACAAAATGGTAGATTGCAAACTTAAGGATAGACAGCATTTCATTCTCAGTCGTTCACAAAATATTGAATCAAAAAACTCTGAACAAAGAAAATAATTCTGCCCCATTTTTCTTGCCGAGGCCAAGGCTCTGGCCCTTAGAATGGACTCAACTCTCTTTTTGCCGCGTTTATGCCTCCTTCTCTGCCGCTTTGCACGGCTGAATCTACCCTTCGAGAACTCCCATTACATTATTTTCAAGTTTCACCCCAATCTCTGGGCAAAAAAGTGGCCCAGCAGTTTGAACAAGAGCCTTGGCTGCCGGGTGTGATTATTGCAGATGAGCAGTGGTTTTGGGGCATGATTTCGCGGCGGCGCTTCAATGAATGGATGAGTTCGCCCTATGAAGGTGAGATCCCAGGCATAACGCATGGGATCTCACCTTCGATTATCTCCAGCGCTCACCGATGGGGCGAGGGCTACCGGGGCTGGTAACCCGAGGGATACTCCATTATCTGCGGCAGTGG
>JAAHHN010000094.1 GCA_010672165.1 Spirulina sp. SIO3F2
TTGTGGCCAAATACCAAAAACCTGATGCCATCTTGCTAGATGTAATGATGCCAGATCTTGACGGTCCAAGTACTTGGGCGCAATTACAGAATAATCCCTTAACCCAGACAATCCCAGTGATTTTCTTGACAGCGAAAGTACAAGCAGCTGAGCAACGGCGTTATGCTGAACTGGGTGTGAAGGCAGTGCTCATGAAACCATTTGATCCCGTTAAGCTTGGTACCTTGGTGATCGAAGCATTAAATTGGTGAGTCGTTAAATTGATTCGATGCACTGTAAATACAGCTCCCTCAAGGGTCATATCCAACGTAAATAAGTGCCTGTAATTTTAAATTAATGATTTAATCTCCTCCCTTCACAAGTTTTTCACAAGCTCTGCCTAGGCTATGAGATAAGCGAACCCGGCCTAGTTTGTCGAACCCGGCCAACCTAGTACTCCAACGCGTCTCAACTTGCCATGATGCAGCCTGTAACTCACCCATCCACCGTCCAATCTAATCCGTCTGCTGGCGCGTTCGCCGAGCGTCTCAGCGCAGAGGACTTTTTAGGACATTTGCAGCCCTATCTACGCGATCGCTTCACCGGCTGCTTAACCTTCAAATTCTCTAATGGGTCAGCATGGTCAGTCTATCTACACTTGGGGCGGGTGCTTTGGATTGATGGCGGGCTGCATCCCCAGCGCCAATGGCAACGCCACTTACGCCAGCAGGGGATTCAAATCAAACCGAAAGCATTGCTTGGGACTCGCCGTGACACAAAAATTCCCAGTTTGGAATACCATCTCTTGGTCTTAATGATGCTGCGGCAGTCGGCTTCTCTAGACCAGCTCAAAAATTTGATGCTGGGCATTGCCCGTGAGCGCTTATTTGATCTGCACCAGCAGTTTAGTCTTACCGCTCTACAGCAATCATCTGATATGGCGGTAACAATGCAAAGCCAACCCAGTCAACGCCCCTCCAGCACAGGAATGTTGCCCCAGGAAGCGATGCTACCGATCGCGCAACTGATGCAAGAGACCCAAATGCAGTGGAAGCAATGGGTTACTTCTGGATTAACCCATTGCTTAGCTGAGGTGGCTCCCCAGATTGTTGACGCGCAATCCTTAGGACAAAAAGTTACGCCTTCTGCTTACAAGCAGCTCATTACCCTCCTCAATGGTCAACAGACCCTCCGGGATATTGCTTGCCGGACGCAAAAATCAACGCTCCAAGTTGTGCGGTTGCTGCTGCCTTACATCCGTGCTAAGGCGATCGCGCTTCAGCCTGTACCGGATGCAACATCTGTAGCCCACTGTACCGCAGCATCCCGCCCTCCCCAATCGACAACGCCCACCCAGTCTGCTTCTGATGCCCCCCTCGTGGCTTGTATTGAGGATAACGCCGTAATCCAAGAACAATTAAAAACGCTACTCCAAGCCGCGGGCTATCGGTTTCTAGCGATTACCGACCCCATCCAAGCAATGCCTCAACTACTCAAACACCAGCCCGATTTGGTGTTCTTAGATTTAGTCATGCCGGTGGCGAATGGCTATGAAGTTTGTGCCCAAATTCGTCGAATACAAGGGTTTGCTAACTTACCAGTCGTGATGTTGACGGGTCAAGACGGCCTTGTCGATCGCGTCCGAGCCAAGATGGTGGGGGCCACCGGATTTTTGAGCAAGCCGATTGTTAAAGAGAAGATTCTTGCCGCTGCTGCGCAATATGTGACCAAAGCAGTCGCAGCTTAGGGGCTTGTGAAATCAACTTGCACTGTTGCCAAACGACGGTAGCGAGCGATGGTTAATAACGCTTGCTGGGGTTGACCCGCCATAAAGATTTGGATGTCACGCACCGAACGAATGCGCTGACGATTAATGGCAATCAAACGATCGCCCGGTTGCAGGCCAATGCGCTCGGCAATTGACCCCTGTTCCACGCCACGGACGATCAGATCTGCGGTGATTTCAACGCCGAGCTGCACAGGTTCAGCAGGTGTGGGTGTCGGCACAGGGTTAGGGGGACGGGTAGTCGTGGGTTGACCCGCCTGGGCTGTGGCTTGGGCGATCGCGTCTTGGTTCTGGCTAAGGAATGCCTGCACACCCCCGACAGGCGTTGCAAACCCAATGCCCACATTGCCCCGACTGGGAGTCACGATCGCTTTGTTGACACCAATCAAATCGCCTTGAGAATTGAGCAGCGGCCCGCCTGAATTCCCTTGATTAATTGCAGCATCAGTTTGCAAGTCACCGTTGGGGGCAATCCGACTGAGTATTCCTGTTGTTAAAGTCCCAGCAAGCCCAAAGGGACTGCCGATCGCATAGACCTGTTGACCCACACGCGTGGTTCCTTGGCCCAAAGGAATGGTGGGAAACTCCCGTTGACTAAAAATTTGCACAATTGCGAGATCTTGGGTGCGATCGGTGGCAATGACTTGGGCAGGGTAGCGATCGCCTGCGGCAGTGAGCACCTCAACACGACCACGATAGGTGCGGCGAACCACATGTTCGTTGGTCAAGACCAAGCCTGCTTCTGAAATAATGCTTCCAGAACCACTGCCGCCTGCTGTTTGGATCGTTACGACTGCTGGACTCGCTTGCTCATAGAGCCTAACGCGCACTTGCTCATCGGGGTTTAGCGCCACAGTTAAGGGCAACGCTATCGACTCACTAGGCGGCGTTATAGCGATCAAGCTGATGCTTAAGCTGGTGGTGAGACCTAAAAGAGGCAGCCAAAGTGGATTTACATTCATGGGCGGTCAATTGGGAGCGATCGTAACAGTGACAGGACTTGCCGTTTCTACTGTAATACTTCAAACGGGTTGCAATCGGTTTTTAGTGGACGCCCGTAAATCAGTCATAATCAACATCCATTATTCCGGTTGAGTCTCATCACCAGAGATAGAGCCCGGCGGCAAAATATCCTCTAACTCAAAATCGGGTGGCAAGAGTTGAAACGAATTGAAAAACGCCGCCGACTCAGTTGCCAAATCCAATTCCGGCGGTTGCAGAACACCAAGGATATACAGCCGCTGTTCCACCAAATAAAAGCGATAGGCAATCATCTGGGCTTCATTGAAGAGGATAAACTTACGACCAGGGTAAACGCCGAAGGGATTGGAGGCATCTTCGGTGATTGTCCACCCTGTATCTTCAACCATGCGATCGCGCAATGCGGTGAGGCGATCAGCAGGACGGGGCGTTGAAGTAGGATATTCGCTGTAGGCAACGATAAATTGACTTTGGCCATAGTTGGCTAGCCAACCGACGAAGTTCAAAAGGCCTTCTGGCGTGTCGATCGCTACCTCATCATAGGTTTGGGGTGGCCCTGGTACAGCCACCGCAAATTGAGCCCCCTCGGCAACCAATTGATGCCAATTGGGCGTCTCAGCAGCTTGCCCATCTGGAACATCAAGGTCAATCTCGGGCGGCGCGTTTTCCAGGCGGTCAATTTCTGACTCTAAAATGTCCCGACCACGATCGAAAAAGTCATCGTCATCTAGTTGGGCCCGAGCAGGTTGAAGTGCAACATAGCACAGACTACTGGCTAACATCGTTGTGAGCCAAAGGGAGACGCGGCGAGAAAACATCATGATGAAACCAGGGAAATGCGTGGGGTCGGAATGCCCAAATACGCCAGATCTAGATGAGCTGCCGCTTGAGCCAAGCTAGCTCTATTGTAGCGATCGCCTTCATTTAGATACGGCAGCGTTCCCAACACTGGTAAATGGGTTAACTTCATCAGCAGCTCGATCGGAGCCCAATCCGCTTGCTGTTCTGGAGTCAGGGGTTCAGGACAGTTCAACACCAAGCCCCGTAGCGGCAATTTCACCTGTCGGGCCAGGGCGACATTGGCCACGGCTTGACCCACAGCCCCTAACCGAATGGGCACAACCAAGACCGCCATCATGCGCCACATCGCCCCAATATCAGCTACGGTTAGCTCATGGGTCATTGGTGAACCGAGACCACCAACCCCTTCAACAATGACTTGGGTATAGGTTTGGGTTAACTGCTGATAAGTTTGCCAAACGGGAGTTAAATCGAGCGATCGCCCTTCACGCTCAGCAGCCAGGGGGGGCGCGATCGGCGTTTGGAATTTGAGGGGAACCAATGTCTCAGCAGGTTGGGCAAAATCAAACAGTTGCTGATATAGTTCCCCATCCCCTTCACCCGCTTGCATCAATTTCATCACGCCCAACTGCGCTGGATCGCAATATTGCTGCCAATAGGCGATCAAGGCTGTAGTCAGCAGCGTTTTACCAACTTCGGTATCGGTTCCGGTGATGAGTAATGGGATCATGATCATTAGCGTGAACTGAAAACAGTCTTCAGTTCACACAGATGGTGGGCAATGCCCACCCTACACGATATCTCTCTACTCATTATCATTTTTCATGATTTCGACAGCACCAATGTCAAAAATATCTCGAACAGGTTGGTCAATTGACAACTTTGCGGCAGCAGCCACATGCTCTGGAACATGGCAGAGAAAGCCAATCAGAACATCTATGACCTCATCGTCACTTAATGCTGCTGGATTTTGACAAAATTTAACCCACTCTTTGAGGTCACTTAGCCAATCGGTCATATGGAAAGCAATATCTCTTAAGTTTTCTGCCGAACCATAATCATCCTCACTTGCATTCAGGGCATTAAGCAATCGTTGGCGAATAACTGATGTATTGAAATTCATTGATGATCAAGCTCCTCAGCGATCGAGTGATGATTGCAAGCGGTTTAAGTCAGAAAATCTGGGTGAGACAGGTTCAATCAGTCATGTACTGCTAAATTGTCTCTAATAAACCCGTCAACGCTGCCTTGAGTTCTTCTACGCTCGTCGTGGCTGTACCAAACTGCCGCACCACCAAACTCGCGGCCAAATTCCCCAACACCGACGCCTGCCAATAGTCCGCCCCTGCGCAGAGCGCCAATGTCAAAGCGGCAACCACCGTATCACCCGCTCCTGTCACATCAAACACATCAGTTCGATTAAAAGCGGGAATATGCTCCACTGAGCCATCCGTTGCGGAGAGGCTCATACCCTCTTCCCCTCGGGTGATCAACATTCGTTGCGCTTGAGTGAGTTGGAGTAAATCCTGACCCGCTTGTTCCACCGTGGCTGTCTCTGTCAGGGCATAGCCTGCCGCTCGTTCTGCTTCAGGTAAGTTGGGGGTAAATATCGTTGCGCCCTGGTAGCGCTGCAACTCTTTTTGGGCATCGACAATCACGCGATCGTGCCCGAGAGCTGCTTGAATAACTGGGGGGGTAAATACCCCTTCACCATAATCTGAGCACACCACAGCAGGCACATCGGGGACGCGGGAAGCGATCGCCTCAGCAAGCTGGTTTTGAACTGCGGTAGATGGCAATTCATCGGACTTGCGATCGAGACGCACAATTTGCTGGGTTACAGACTGGCGGGCATGACCAGCGATCCGGCTTTTGGTGACAGTGGGGCGGCTCGGGTCAACAACGATCGCACTTGTATCAATACCCACATCTTCAAAAATTGTTTTCAAAGCAATGCCTTGGGGATCATCGCCAATGATGCCCGCTACTTGCACCCGCGCCCCTAATTTGGCAAGATTGTAGACCGCATTCGCCCCCCCACCTGGAATTTGACGGGTCTGCTCATGACGCAAGATCAACACCGGAGCCTCACGGGAAATGCGTTCCACTTGGCCGGTAAGAAACTCATCCAAAGTGAGATCCCCCACCACCAACAGCGGAATCTCCGCAAAGCGATCGAGCAAGGCAAATAGCTCAGGAGCGGCAGCACTCAAGCGGGGGGCAAATTGCCCAAAATCAGTCATATGCGTTATTCATCCGATGTCTCAGGCGCAACCTCATCTGCTGCGGACTCTGATGTTACCTCAGACGCGGGCGTTTCCGTCTCTGGCAGGGTGAGGTCACTGACTTCTCCGCGAGGCACAATTGTCGGTTCGGCTTCAGGACTGGGGCTTTGCTCTTCTGTAGAGGTAGCCGCAGAGCCAGGAACAACCTGGGGGGTTGGGCTAGGACTTGGTTGGGGTTGGGGTTTTGCTCGCGTCTGTGTCGGTGGGGTGGCAGAAGGCTGCACTGGGGGAACAGACAGTTCTGGGCAACCGCTGGCACTGTAGTTAAAAGTTACGCTTGCAACGGCTGGCGTGGCTTGCTCAACAGTTGGGAAATCGTAGCTCTGGATTTTCGATCGCGCTCGACTGTTGAAAATCGCTCGCCCCGCATTTTGGATAAGCTCCACATTAGTGAGACTCCCATTGGGTTGTAAGGTTAGACGATAGGTTGCTGTTCCTGAAGCTTGTAATGGGCAAGCCTCCACTGGATAAGTACCACTCAAAGTGTAATGCTGACTGTTGGCTCGCTCTGGGCTAGCTTGCCATCGCCGATGATTCTCAGCAGCTTCAGTGCGAGTCTGTTCTGTGTCCTGCCTCAAGGCTAGACGACTTTCTTCAATACTGCTAAAGGGGTTGTTCGCTTGGGGACGGGCAGGCGCACTGGCGGCGGAGTCTGAAGCCCGTTCAGGAGCTGCTGCGATCGGGGCACGATCTTCACGACGTTGCAACCAATAAGCAGGATTCGGAGCATTTTGAATCTTGAAGGGCTCTTGGGAGTTAATCTGAATTCTTTGATCGATCTGATAATTGCTGTTCGCTATTGCTTCATCTAGGGAAGTAGGATTAGCAAGGGGCTGTTTGATGTTTTTCTCTGTTCTAGGACGAGAATTAGCTGGATTCCCACGGGGCTTCGTTCGATTTCGATTCCCATATGGCACAGCCCGCGAGGGATTGACAGGCGGTGACAAACGATTATGACCTGAGCGTTGCGCTGCACCTTGTCGCGAATTGTTAGAAAAATTGGGTTGGGGAAGAGTGCTAAAACCGGGGAGACCTATCTGAGGATTGGGTAATGCACCTAACACGGTGCTGGGATCGGTGCGCAGCAGTCCCGGGTTCCGGACAGCCAAGGGTAAACTGCTATATTGCTGGGCACTGATTGTCCGCATCTCGACTCCGCTGGGAGCAGGAGGCTCACCCTCGTTAAAGGTAGCTGTTGCAAAAAAAGGCAATGAGGGCAACGTTACACCCAGCACCGCGTGCATTCCGACTGAAGCAAAGGCAGCAATGGATGTGGGGTTTGTGAGGCTAGCAATAACCCCTGACCAAAGAGCAGAAGATGGCATAGTTCAACCTTCGGTTTAGACCTTCCCAACCTCAATGGGGTGGGGAATTATGAATAATCAACAACGAAAAGTAGCTCAATTGTAGCGTGGGGCGATCGCTTAGATCACCATAAATAACTTGATTGGGATGAGTCGCTCGTTCCACGACCCAACTCCGGGCCAACAAGTTCCGCTGACGCAGAATTTGCCACACTTGACTATAAACCGAACTCACCTTGAGAAGTACTACCACTTCCGCCCACGCCAATACGGTTTCGAGTTCATGCAACTGATGGAGGGCGGGCAGCACCACATACCGCTGTCCCCAAACTGTGAGGGGAATTCTCAGTGCGGCGGCTGCCGCATAGGGGGATGAAACCCCTGGCACAATTTCCATCGGAATATCTGCATGATGGTGGTGCAACGCCTGGGCCAAATAAGTGAAAGTACTATAAAAACTCACATCTCCTTCACAAGCAAACGCTACAGTTTTGCCCTGCTTTAGATAAGTCCAAACTTCCGTTGCAGCCTTTTTCCAGGCCACTTGGAGAACTGTCTCATCTTGTACATAGGGGAATTCCAAGGCCAGTAAGACTTGGCATTGGGCAAGCCAAGGCGCAATAATTTGTTCAGCAATCCCCGGTTGGCCGTGGCGGCCAGACGGGAATGCCACCACATCTGCTTCACGCAAATATCGTAAGCCTTTCAGGGTGATTAACTCTGGGTCCCCGGTGCCCACACTAATACCGTAAAGGCGTCCGGGCAACTGAGAAGCTGACAAAATCGGGCCCATCGTCTCGAAACAACGCTCCCATTCTAGCTGATATCACCCTGAGGATAGTCATCCCAAAGGGCTGTGGTTTGCCGCAGACTACAAAAATCTCCCTGGCCAACAATTAAATGATCGAGAACTGGCATCATCAACAGTTGCGCTGCCGCTAGGATTTGTATTGTGAGCTGAATATCCTCTGGAGAGGCTTGCAAGTTGCCAGAGGGATGATTATGGGCAATCAAAAGCCGGGTCGCATTTTGGCGGATCGCCTCACGGAAGATATCCCGAGGGTGAACCAAGGTTTCTGTGGCAGTACCAATTGAAATCACCTTGGTGGTAATCAAACGATTTTGGGTATCGAGGAGCAAAGCCGCAAAACGTTCTTGGGGTTGCCACATCAGGTCATGGCTCAGGGCATCGACAGCCATCTGAGGGCTGCTAATTTCAGCGCGGGGGGCAGGGCGCAGTTGAAAGACGCGTTTGCCTAGCTCGATCGCAGCTAAAATGCTAGTCGCCTTAGCCGGGCCAACACCCTTAATTGTGGTCAATTCACTCGCGGTCACATCCCGGAGGCGATCGAGGCCAGCCTGCTGTCCCGTTTCACTGAGGGTTTGTAGGATCAATTGCCCCAAGCCTACGGCTGAAAGTCCCCCTGCCCCCTGCCCCGTCGCCAACAAAATTGCCAACAGCTCAGCGGTTGAGAGGTTTGCCGCCCCTAAATCTAACAGGCGTTCCCGAGGACGTTCATCGGTCGGCAGATCAGCAATACGCAGTTGATAGGTCATGGCTTAAGTTCGCAGAGGACAAGTCGCAAGGTGTGATTTCGGATACTTCAATACAGTGATATCTTCTTACAATTCGATCCATTTGCTGTAGCCTAGAGGCGAATCTTGGCGATCGCAACAAACATGACAGGCACACTCTATATTGTGGGAACTCCCATTGGAAATTTGGGAGATATGACGTTTCGAGCGGTGGAAACCCTTAAAACCGTTGAGCTGATTGCCGCCGAAGACACGCGCCGCACGGGGAAACTACTCCAGCATTTTGGCATCACTACCCCCCAAATTAGCTACCACCACCACAATCGCGCCCAACGCACTCCTGAACTCTGCGATCGCCTCCGCCAAGGCATAACTATTGCCCTCGTCAGTGATGCGGGCATGCCAGGGATCGCTGATCCGGGCTATGAATTAGTTTGTGCTTGTGTGGCAGCACAAATTCCTGTTGTGCCGATTCCGGGAGTGACGGCGGCCATTACGGCTCTGGCCGCCTCGGGGTTGTCGAGCGATCGCTTCTGTTTTGAGGGGTTTTTACCCGCCAAATCCAAACCCCGCTTGGCCCAATTACAAACCCTGGCAAACCAGCCCCAAACCCTGATTTTTTATGAAGCGCCCCATCGACTCTTGGTGATGTTGCAGGATTTGACGACGGTTTTGGGGGGCGATCGCTCGGTGGTGATCACCCGCGAGTTGACGAAGCTCCATGAAACCTTTTGGCGAGGAACACTGACTGAGGCGATCGCCTATTACGGTGAGCACAGCCCCAAGGGAGAATTCACCCTACTGGTGGCGGGTGCATCTGTTGAACCCGTCACGATTTCCCTGGAACAGCTCAAAACCCAATTGCGGGATTTGTTGAATCAGGGCATGACGCGATCGCAAGCCAGTCGCCACCTCTCAATCCAAACTCAACTTCCTCGCCGCCAAATCTATCAACTCAGCTTGGAGCTCACAGATCAGCAACCCTAAAAATACGATTCTTGCGTCTGCGGTAGACTAATATATCAGTTGACGGGGGAGTGCTCCCCTTCTTCATCCCAGAAGTTCTGCTACCCCGCTCAGGAGTCGCTCACCCAAATCTATGTTCATTCTCCAACGGCAGGATGTTGAAATTGCGAACATTCAACACCCCAAACGAGAACAGCAAATCCCGATCCTCAAGTACCAAGACCAGACGTTCCGTTTGATTAGTGTATTTGAGGCTGCTCAGGCAGAGGAAGCTAAAAACGTCTGGAAAGATCTCACAGATAATCAGGGGAAGTTTTGTGTGCTGCTCCAAGAAGACCATCGCCACAGTATTTGGGGTCGCTTCAAAATTGATCAACTCGCAACGGAAGGTGATTCTGTTCCCACTGCCCATATCCAAGCCTGTCTGATTATTACCCAAGTGGTGTATTTCGACATTGAAGAACTCTTGGGGGGACGGCAAGCAAAACTCTTCCAAAAGGAAATCACGAAGGGTTTACAGGGACGGCAAATTCCCCAAATCACTTCCGATAAAGATATGGATAAGCTCCTAAATGTTGATCCTCTCGGGAGTTTTACGCCACCCAAATGGAATGACCAACACCTGATTGCGATTTTGCAGGAGACTTATCGCCTTGGCAAGGACTTTCTCGGCAATACCAACTTTGCCAGTGAACTCGACGAAATCTTGCAAGATATGCCAGATGAAGATCAACAAAGTTTTCTCAAGTGGCTCAAGGCTTCAACCTTGGGTAAGCAATGGCGTTAAGCTGCTTGCCTGCGTCCATAAAATTGAACCCGAACGTTAATGGTTGGCCAGCTTAACTCTCAAGCACTGGAACCATTGACTCTTGCAATAGAACGCGATCGCCTTGGTAAACCACCAACACCATTGAGTCCCAGCGTGCGCCATCCTGCCAAGACACAGCATAATAATGATCTCCATTTTCCCAGGTAATTCCTCGACGATGACCGTCATACCAGGATGTCCCGTACTGAAGGTCGATACAGCGCTGTTGGGTATCACAGCCTCGGTACGTGTAGCCTGTAGCGGGATGATTTCCGCCAATGGTGATAGTATAATTGCCCGCTCGATAGGTGTCATAAACTGGGGCGAGGGCTTGCGCTTTTTCAGACAGTGTAGGTGTTGCTCCGAGGCAGATTGTTGTACCGAGAAGAAATGAAGAAGCAATTGTGCGGCTAAGAATATTCATAATGCAACAATGGCTTATGGAAATAGAACCTATTGTCAGCATACTGTAATCCCCACAGAAATCTTCCCAAGCTCAAACCCTTAATATACGAACCATTGCCCCCGCTTCAATCTCAGTTATCCCAACCGGAAGCACTGCTAAGGCATTGGTTTGAGCAAGGTTCATCAGATTTCCGGAGCTGTGGCTGCCGCCAGAGAGGACAAACTCTTCTCCTTGAAGCTGACCCCAGAGATAGGTTTCCCGACGGCCGCCTGCGGTGAGGCGATCGCGCGATCGCACCATTTGCCAGGGCAGTATCCAAGGCGCCGCTTGACCGCTCATTTTTTGCAAGACTAACCGCACAAATCGCCAGCAACAAACCAGGGCTGAAACAGGATTACCCGGAATCCCGAGATATAAGCAGTTGGGAAATGTCGCCACCGTCAACGGTTTACCCGGTTTAATGGCCACGCTTTGGATTTTAATTTCACCGCCCAGCTCTGCCAAAAGCTGATCAATATAGTCGTAATCTCCCACAGAAACCCCACCTGTTGAAAGCACCAAGTCACTCTGCTGCGTTGCGGTGGCGATCGCTTCCCGAAGCGATTTCGGGTCGTCCGGAACAATCCCAAGTGGCACTACGGTTGCCCCCTGCTGTTGCAAAAAAGCGGCCAAAGCATATTGGTTCGAGTCCACAATCTTGCCAGGTGCAAGCTCCCCTGCTGGTGTGATTAATTCATCACCCGTGGAAAAAATGGCTACGCGAGGACGGCGATAGACTTCCACCGTGGTGCATTGGACAGTGGCGAGGATCGCCAGTTCAGCGGGGCCCAGTTTACAACCTGGACGTAACACAATATCTCCTGGTTGCACAAAGCTACCCTGATGACGCACAAAGGCTTGGGGTTGGGGCACGGTTTGGATGGTAACGCGATCGCCTTCTCGCTGAGTGTCCTCTTGCATCACAATTGTATCTGCCCCCGTCGGTAGCATTGCACCCGTAAAGATGCGAGCGGCTTGCCCTGTTTGAACCGTTTTCTGGGGCGGGATTCCTGCTGGGATTTCTTCAATCACCTCCAAAGTGACTGGAGCTGTTTGCACGTCTGCCGCCCGCACGGCGTAACCATCCATCGCGGAGTTGTCCCAGTATGGGAAAGGGGCAGTGCTTATTACAGATTTAGCTAAGATGCGATTGTGGGCTTGGTCAAACGGTAGCAACTCAGTCTCGGTGAGGGGTTGGGTGAGATTAAGCAGTTGGGTTTCAGCTTCAGGAACAGGAATCATGGCAGAGCAAAAAATACCTTTGATTGAATAGCGATCTCAGAGGGTCGGAATGGACACAGGGGGATTGAGCAAAATTCAGGCGATCGCACAGTTTAATGAGGAAGTAGTTGTGAACCTTGAGGGGGAATGTCTGTGATGTGAAAATTCTCCTCCTAAGACTTATACGACAGCTTGCACTATCAAAAATCTTCAGTATTTAGCTGTCCATCCTTTACCCGAGAAAAGCCCTCCGGACAATCAATAGTACTTCTATTAGCAGATAATTGGGGCATCACAGACGAAGTAATTTGAGGCATCTCGCTCTCACAAGCTCCACTCACCATTTTTAGCGGTTCATCTGTTATCGAAATCACGAATACTGATGTGATGTAACTTCTGAGCGGTATTTGGCGTACGTTTGGTTTTGAGAGGATATGCACATTTTTTGTCGGGCTGGATTCAAAAATCAGTAAACGACTATAGCTATCATCCATAGAGTCTAGAAGTCCCATATCTTTTAATGTGCTGGCAAACTTACCATGTTCAAGGTAATAGGCTCTTTGTTGATTCGCCCAAAATTCAGTCAGCATTCTTTCTGCGGAGTCTCTTGTTGGGAAATTATGCTCTACCTCATTTTGAGGTTCAGTATCTGATTCTTGCAGGCTAGAGACCAATATGGTGGTGGAGCAGGATACCAACATGCAAACGATAAAAATAAAGATTCTAAAAAGTTTTCTATCCTTTACTTTCTCATTGTTGCGGTTGTTCATGTTTGTATTTGGCAACCCAAAATCATGAATTCAACATAAGTTATACCTGAGAAAACATTGAATTTCCGCAATATCAGCACTAAAAACTAAAGACTTCAGTGCTATCTTCAAAACTCTCCAATCAAGCTGGTTAGGATCAAAAGTGCTGCTTCCATAACTTGCCCAACCATGCACCTGCACCACGTTCACTTCTATGTTGACAATGCCAACACGTGGCGCGATCGCTTTCTTCAAACCCTCGTCGGCACAACCCTCACCACCCAAAACCCTCACACCACCCACACCCTTCAATGGGGCAGCATTACACTACGGCTCTCCTCGCCCCCTGACCCCATTGCAACCCAATTTCTCAGCACCCATAGCCCAGGTATTGGCACCATTGGCTTGAGCAGTACAAATTGGAGCGCGATCGCACCACGACTCGGACAGCATGGGGGTCAACTCCTCGAACAACCAACAGGCAAAATCGTCATTTCCCCCCTTGGCATTCGCCATGAATTGCTGTCCCCAGAGCAAGATGAACCGCAATCTGTAACATCCCCTGAGCTGGATCATCTTGTGCTCAATGTTCCTGCTGGCCAGCTTGAACCGGCCGTATGCTGGTATGAAAATGTGTTTGGCTTCCAGCGACAGCAAACATTTCAAATTGAAACAGGTCAATCGGGATTGCGATCGCAAGTCTTGACCCACCCTGTTAGTGGTCTGACCCTGCCCATTAATGAACCCACATCTCCCCAGTCGCAAATTCAAGAATTTCTGGACTATCACGGTGGGGCAGGTGTCCAGCATTTAGCCGTGCATGTTCCGAATCTTGTGCAGACTGTCCGCACCTTGCGCCAAGCCGGTATGACATTCTTGGCTGTGCCAGATTTGTATTATGCGCAGGCTCATGGTCAAACAGTTCTGAGTTGTGCTGAATGGCAACAGGTGCGATCGCAGCAAGTCCTCATCGATCGTCCTCCCACAGGTGGGCTACTGCTCCAAATTTTTAGTCAACCGATGTTTGCCCAGCCCACCTTTTTTTGGGAATTTATCGAACGGCGACAACAAGCCCAAGGGTTTGGTGAAGGCAACTTTCATGCTCTGTTTCGTGCGATCGAACAGGCGCAAATCAAACGGGGCAACCTTGCGATCAGCCCCAAACCCGCTTAAGATCAAAAGCCTACTGCTTGGACTTACGCAGTGCTGTGATGGCTGGAAAAGGGGAGTCCTTTCTAGTTGAGCAAGTGAGCGATGCAATGGTTAACTGGTCAATCGTGAGCTGGCGTGATTCCATTCTAATGTTGAAACTTTTATTGGTGTTGCCATGCGCCTAGACTGGATCGCGCCCGCTGATCGCTTGAGTGCCCTACCTCCTTATGTTTTTGCTCGTTTAGATGAACTCAAAGCGCGTGCCCGTGAGCAGGGTTTAGATTTAATTGATCTCGGTATGGGCAACCCTGATGGTATGGCCCCTCAACCGGTTATTGATGCCGCGATCGCCGCCCTCCAAGTCCGCACCAATCATGGTTATCCCCCCTTTGAAGGCACCGCCGACTTCCGTCACGCGATCACTGCTTGGTACAACCGCTGCTATAGTGTTGAACTCAACCCTGACAGTGAAGCGTTGCCCTTGCTTGGTTCCAAGGAGGGTCTCAGTCATTTAGCCCTCGCCTATATCAACCCTGGCGATTTGGTGTTAGTCCCCAGTCCATCCTATCCTGCCCATTTTCGAGGTCCTTTGATCGCCGGGGCTGAACTCCATCAACTCCCCTTGAGCGCGGACAATAATTGGTTGATTGATTTGGCGGCAATTCCCGACGAGATTGCCGATCGCGCTAAAATCCTGTATTTCAACTATCCTAATAACCCCACCACTGCCACCGCCCCTCGAGAATTTTTTGAAGACATTGTCGCTTTCGCCCGTCGCCATCAGATTTTGCTCGTTCATGACCTCTGCTATGCCGAGTTAGCGTTTGATGGCTATCAACCCACCAGTTTGCTAGAGATTCCTGATGCAAAAGAAATTGGCGTTGAGTTTCATACCCTTTCCAAGACTTATAGTATGGCAGGTTGGCGGGTTGGTTTTGTGGTGGGCAATGCCGCGATCGTCCAAGGCTTACGCACCCTCAAGACAAATCTAGATTATGGCATTTTTGCTGCCATTCAGACCGCTGCCCAAACTGCCCTACAACTCCCCGATCACTATATTAAAGAAGCCCAGGAGCGCTATCGAGAGCGGCGCGACTTTTTGATCGAAGGCTTAGGGGAGTTGGGGTGGACAATCCCTAAAGCCAAAGCCACGATGTATCTCTGGGTTCCCTGTACGGTGGGGATGAATTCCACAGATTTTGCCCTCAACGTGCTGCAAAAAACGGGGGTTGTGGTCACACCGGGCAACGCTTTTGGGGAATGTGGGGAAGGCTATGTGCGGATTAGCTTGATCGCAGATTGCGATCGCCTTGGCGAAGCCCTACAACGCTTTAAGGAATCGGGAATTTGCTACACCTCCGAACCCGCTTTAACCCATTAGAGTGATGAATGGCATTAGGCTGTTGAGGGGTTAAACACCTCATAGAAACTTAAAAGAAAATGAGCAGATCTTTACCAAAGCCTTAAACTCGGGGGTGGATTTTTCCCTAGACTTATAAATGTGAGCACTACGGACTACCAACCTAGTTGAGTCCTGCTAGGCGCAGCTTAACACCAGATCATTCATCCCTCTAACCGGACTGTTTAAACTCATGAACACTAAGCTATTCTCTTCCCTCGTCGCGGTTGCAACTGTCGCTACTGGTATTTACGCAACCCCAGCCCTTGCTTTTGACTTTGTCCCCCAGCAAGAAGGCGAAATTGACGTCGGCCTGGGCTGTTACGACAACTGCATCCAACTTGATCCCATCTTCGAGAGCATTGTTTCCCTAACTGATTCCAGCAGCGGCAGTCGCAGTCGCTTGTTTGTTGATAATCTCTCAACCGCTAACACCTACAACGCGGGTGGCAGCAACGAACTATTTTTCAAGACCAAAGATGCAGGAACCAACAACGGGGGTTTCTTTTTCCGTCCATCTGAATACAACGAGGGTAGCGACTACTCTGAAGAGACAGGCCAGCTTGAAGTGGGAACCTACACTTTCAATTTCAGCCGGGTCATTTCTGAGCTAAGCATCGATTTCTTCGACACCGAATCCCGTGGCACTGGCATTATGTATCTTAATGGCCAAGATGTTCGTCAGGCTGATGGTTCCTGGATTAACCCGGGCGGCAACAACAATCTCCAGACCCGTACCTTCTTTGATGTTAGCTCCATCACCGTCACATTCGGAAACGATAGCCCTAATGGCACAGGTGACGGCGTGAATTTCCGCTTGAGTGGGACGCCAGCTAATGCTGCTCCTGAGCCCTTCTCCATGATCGGTGCTGGCTTAGCGCTGGGTGCGGGAGCACTACTGAAAAATCGAAAGAAATAAATAACGCTGTGTTGATAGCGGAGCAATCAGAAAACCCCCTACAAATGTCAGGGGGTTTGTTTTTTTTGGAAAACCTCGGTATGAAGAGCCCTAACTGCCCAAACCCTCAATTCCCAAATCTTCACCATCACTAGCTAATTCCCATTGGGCTATCTCCTCATTCACCTGTGGAGGCTGACGCACAACATAAGGTAAGCTTGCTCCAGCAAGGCCCCGCTGAATCCGCTCCGGTGTTTCGGGAAACACCACAAACAAGGGGTGAATTTGCTCTGAACCTTCCGCAATCAGGTGCTCATAACGGTGGGGCAATAGCCATTCATAATCTTGATCCAGATGGACTTGGCTATGCCGCCAGCGTAGGAGCAAATCCGAAAAATCTTCACCAGGTCGATAGATAAAAACCAGAATTTCAACGCCCATTTTGATTTTCCATTCTGGATCACACATTAAAAACGCAAGATCACAAGGAAGCGTCAGGGTTTGAGTCAATCGAGCAGTTAGAGACCCCTCACTTTGGGGTAAACGCAAACGAACCACTGGGAGGGGCAAGGTAATTAAACTTTCATAAGGACGGCGCAGACTTGGGAGCATTTCGAGATAGGGGCGATGTTGACGCAAGAGCGCAATCGCCGCATCTCGATTGCTGTATTCAGCCAGCAGTGTTTCGTAATGAGAGGGTTTAACAGTCATGGTATTGACAACAATTAGCCCAATTCATCAAATACTGCAAACATAGGCAGATACATCGAGAGAAGAATCACTCCAACCATTGCTGCAACCCCGACCATCATCAAGGGCTCAATCACACTGGTCAGGGCTTTAACGGCTTGCTCCACCTCATCTTCATAAAAGTCGGCAACTTTCATCATCATCGAATCCAGTTCCCCTGTTTCTTCACCAATACTCATCATCTGGATTGCCAGTGGTGGAAAAATCCCTTCCTTTTCAAGGGCAATGCTAATCATACCGCCCTGCTGGATTTCTGCCTTCGCACGCTCAACAGCATCAGCAATCACCTGATTACCAGCAATGTCCCGCACAATATCTAAGCAATTAAGGATGGGGACACCAGAGCGAGTCAACGTGCCAAAAATACGACAAAATCGGGCAACAGCATTTTTCTCGTTGAGATCACCAAATAAGGGAGCTTTGAGCATAAAGCCATCAATTTGCAAGCGACCAGCGGGAGTGGAGTAATAGATCTTGAGCGCTGTCACCGTAGCAAAGATTGAACCCAGGAGAACTGGCCAGAACCACCAGGTTAAGAATAGAGCACTCAAGAACAACATAAACTGTGTGAGTGCAGGTAAGGTTGTACCTAGTTCTTCAAAAATCCCCGCAAAAACTGGGATCAAAAAGATGGTCATGGCAAAGAAGACGATGACGGCCAAAGCTCCTACTGCTACTGGATAAGTCATCGCTGATTTAACTTGGTTCGCCAAGCGTTGCATGTTCTCTAGGAGCACAGCGAGGCGATCGAGTACTTGATCCAATACCCCCCCTACTTCACCCGCCTCAACCATTGAAACATAGAGCTTATCAAAGCATTCCGGGTACTTACGCATCGACTCGGAGAGACCCGTGCCTTGTTGTACATCACCACTAATTCCAACAAGTGCTTTCTTGAGCTTGACGTTGGGACATTGATCTTGCAGAATATCGAGCGATCGCACCATCGCTACCCCTGCATTAACCATTACCGAGAACTGGCGGGAGAAGACTGCCTTATCCTTCACAGTCACCGAGGTCATCATCTCGCTGAGTTCAGCCAAGCTAAAGCTCATCCCCGCTCGTTTGATTGAGCCCACAGTAGGGTATTGGTTTTGGAGGATTAAGCGGGCCTGCTCAGAAGACGTTGCTGCAACTTTCTCTTTACGAATTTTGCCTTCTGAGTCTTTGATTTCGGCAATAAATTGGGGCATGGTTCTAGACGGGAGAGGGGATAACGAGAGAGTTTATGAGGATATTGTCTTAGCGCTTTGCTTTCATTGCTGCACCGCCCACTAAGCGACCCAGCTCATCCGGTTTACCGCTTTTGGCCAAGGCATCTTCAAAGGCGACCTTGCCCGACTTGACATGCTCAGCAAGGGCTTGCTCCATGGTTTGCATGCCCATCTTCATCCCGGTTTGGATGGAAGAATACATCTGTGAGGTTTTGCCATCTCGGATGAGATTGGCGATCGCTGGGGTAACAATCATGATTTCTTGCGCCATGCAACGTCCGAACTCACCGGGCTTGGGGTTATGTTTGGGTACCAGACATTGACTGAACACCGCGAGCAGTGATTGAGACATTTGTGCTCGAATTTGGCCTTGTTGCTCCGGAGGGAATACATCCAAAATCCGGTCAATGGTTCCCGCTGCTGAATTAGTGTGTAAGGTACCAAAGACTAGGTGTCCCGTTTCTGCCGCTGACACTGCCAAGGAGATGGTTTCAATATCCCGCATCTCCCCAACCAAAATTACATCCGGATCTTGTCGCAACGCCCCCTTGAGCGCATTGGAAAAACTTTTGGTATCTTCTCCCTTCTGGCGTTGGTGAAACAAGCTCTTAATATTGGGGAAGACATATTCAATCGGGTCTTCAACCGTGAGAACATGCTCCGCCCGTGTCCGGTTAATCAAATCCAACATGGCTGCCATTGTGGTCGTCTTTCCAGAC
Organism: Spirulina sp. SIO3F2; assembly: GCA_010672165.1. Lineage (GTDB taxonomy): Bacteria > Cyanobacteriota > Cyanobacteriia > Cyanobacteriales > Spirulinaceae > SIO3F2. The sequence continues at coordinate 18,994 of JAAHHN010000094.1, forward strand.
CCGGTTTGACCTGTCACCAGCACCATCCCGCGGGGACGCTCTGACATCTCGCGAACGATATCAGGCAGTCCCAACATGTCAAAGTTGGGGATTTTTGAAGAGAGTGCTCGCATACAAGCCGCCCAACAGCCTCGCTCTTTATATACATTCAGCCGAAAACGGGCAAGGCCTTTTACACCATAGGAAGAGTCCAACTCCCAATTTTGTTCCAGCTCCTTTCGTTGCTTGTTATTGAGCATACTAAAGATAAGCTTTTGAGATTCGTGAGGGGTTAAGGGCTCATCCCCAAAGGGTTGTAGATGACCGCTGATTCGGAAATAGATCGGTGCACCAGCCTGGATATGAACATCCGAACCGCCCATCTCGACTAACTGCTCGAGTACGTCTTCAATCATTAATTCCATGGGAAGTCTGCTCCTTGCAAATCAAGAATTATGAACTTAAGTTGAGTGAATGGAGATAAGTGTTGGCTAGCGTGATCGCCACTTGAATTCAAAATACTTTCTCCTCCCTAACGAGGATGCCCAAACTGAAGCCAGAATCAATCAAGCTTCCGCAAAGCGCGGCGTCATACAGTAAGGACAATCGACCCAATCCGGCTCCAGTTCGGCACTACAAGTGCGACAGGTCAAACCACTCTTACGCTTGGCTTTCAGCTCTGCCTCTAGACCTGAATCCGTAAACGTAACCCGTTCCACTTCTTCAAGCGTAGTATGTCCTTCATGAACTAACTGCAAACTGTAAGCCAGCAGGGTTTTCATCCCTTCCTCAACCGCGGCTTCCTTAATCCGCTCTGTGGGGGCACCTTCATTAATGAGCATTTGCAGGCGTTCAGACATCTTCATGACTTCGTAAACCCCAACGCGGCCCTTGTAGCCAACCCCGCCACATTTGCCACAGACTCCCCCTTGGCTACGTTGCTCGGGGGTGAGGGTATTAGCTTTATAGAAGGTAACCTCTCCATCTGCAGAAGCGGAAATCCCAAAACGAGCGAGTTCTTCTCGGGTTGGCTCGTAGGCGATTCGGCATTCGCTACAAACCCGACGCATTAGGCGCTGGGCAAGTACCCCCAGAAGTGCCCCAGAAATCATAAAAGGTTCGACGCCCATTTCATCCAAGCGTGCGATCGACCCTGCCGCATCATTAGTGTGTAGAGTGGTTAAAACCAAGTGACCCGTGAGTGCCGCCTCAATTGCCGTTTTAGCGGTTTCAGCATCCCGTGTCTCGCCCACCAGAATCACGTCTGGATCTTGACGTAAGAAGGAACGCAAAATGGACGCGAAATCCATACCCTTCTCTCGAATCACCTGGACTTGGGTAATCCCCGGCAAGGAATATTCGATCGGGTCTTCAGCAGTACTAATATTGACGCCTGGATCATTGCGTTCAGCCAACACTGAGTAAAGACTTGTTGATTTTCCTGAACCCGTTGGGCCGGTTACTAGAATCAGACCAAAGGGACGAGCCGCCATCTCCCTCACCAGTTCTAAAGAGTCTTGATCAGTAATTAACTTATCCAGACCAAGCTGGGTTGCAGAGTTGTCCAGAATCCGCAACACCACCTTCTCACCATAGCGGCTTGGCAAGGTACTCACCCGGAAGTCTACCTTACGGCCTTGATACATCCGGCGGATCTTGCCGTCTTGAGGCATCCGTTTTTCAGCAATATCCAACTCCGCCATGATTTTGAAACGAGCTGCCACCGCTTGGGCAATTTTGCGGGGGAAGGGATCAAAGGGCTGCTGGAGCACGCCATCCTTCCGGAACCGAACTCGAAGAATTTCTTCCTGGGGTTCAACGTGGATATCAGAAACGCCTTCCTGCAAAGCTCGCATCAAGATCTTATTCACCAAATTGACGATGGGCGCACCTTGAGCATCTTGAGCAGCATCCAGGTCATCATCCATTTCATCTGGTGCCGCTTCTAACGAGCCCAGATCATCCACCAGACCTGATACATCCACGGCCTTCGCATCTTCCTGGGCCTTCTCTCGTTTCACCTGCTCATCCAGGTATTGAGCCATCATCTGTTGATAGTCTTGCTCAGTAATGACCATTCGACGCAGACTCAGACCCTGTGCTCGTAAAATCCGCTTTAGATCATCCTGCGCATCTAGCTGGTCTGGATCAACCATGGCAACCAGAACAGAAGGCGGATCATCTTCGTCATTCTTAGAAAGGGGCACAAATCGATGACGGCGACAGACTTCGATCGGGATCAGTGCTTCGATAAGATCAGCCATTTGATTGTTTTCGATCGGATTAATTTCCGGATCGATCGAATCAACACCGTAGAGAATCTTAAGCTCAAAAAGCTGTTGCTTTTTGTACTGACGCTGTAGCTCGGGGGTGAGCTGACGGCCCGTGATATTTTCCAGAACCTCTGTCAGGGGGCGGCCAGTGCGACGCGATTCTGCCAATGCTTGATTCATCTGTGGGGCATCAGCATAGCCTGCCTCAACAAGTTTGTTGCCAAAGGGAGAAAGGTCATTGCGAACCGTTAAAGCACGAGAGTTACGGTTCTGCCGTCGGGATGAGCGTCTGGAGGAAGATTGAGTCATAACCGCTGGTTTGAGAGTCTGCGTTAGCCGTTGTAGAAATGACCACTTCTAGAAAGGACATTTAAGATAGCCAGTTGTTCGGGCTAGTGAACACACAGTCTTATTCTTCTCATTAAACCGCTTATTTTGGAGATTGGGGACTTTTCGCTATGAATTGAGACAGCCAAGGCAAGCTGTACAAATTCTTATTAAGCTCAGCCAGCTCAGTTCGGACGTGTAGTTGGTTAACACTATTAAGTCTGACGGAACAAGCGATAGAGCGCCTAAACCAACAAACAGAGCGAGAAGTTGTCAGTCAGTCACAACCAGAGTCTGAAGTCTCACGGACACAGCCTTCAATCTCCTTTTCCTACTGACGCCCGTCGCAGCCAAAGGCTCTAAAGTCAAGAATCAAAACATCTTCAGCTCATATCAAATGACTTTCAAAACAATTTAGAATCCAAGTTAAGTCATCGTTTGCGAGATAAACTTGCCTGCGTTACAGGTCTATAAGTATGGGTTTCGAAGTCTCAACCTCAACCCAACTCTCGATGGCACAAGCATCTTGAAACGATATTGGTACGATGTCCAAGCTTGACATATGGGCAGACACAGTTAGTTGACAGGAGAAAATGCTTCAACAGATCAGCCATTTTTGGTAGATTGGTGATCATTGCACAGCGAGACCGTCATGACCAACGATTCCCAACAACCTGAAGCCGCTCTAGCTGATGAGCAAGAGCAATCTACTCTTCTGGATGAATCGAATCCCTCTAGTGCCAACTCGACATTAGAAGTTGAGGGACTCGACCCCAATGGTGTGGTTAATGTGGTTTCTCACTCAGACCCCGTCGAAACGTCTGCTCCTGAACCCGTTACTGTAGTTAGCAGCGATCAGGTGCAAGTGATTGAAGCCTTACAGCTTGAAGTCGATGCGCTCAAACAAACTTTAGCTCAGCAGACCCAACAGTTTGATGCACAGAAAACCCAATCTATTCGAATTGCAGCTGACTTTGACAATTTTCGGAAGCGCACCCAACGGGAAAAGGAAGAGCTTGAATACCTTATCAAGCGCAACACAATTGTCGAAATTTTGAGCGTTGTGGATAATTTCGAGCGTGCACGAGCACAGATTAAACCTGAGAGCGATGGGGAAATGACCATACACAGGAGCTATCAGGGGGTTTATAAGAACCTTGTCGATAGCCTCAAGCGCTTAGGTGTCTCGGCAATGCGTCCTGAAGGAGACCCTTTTGATCCCAACTTCCACGAAGCCATGTTTCGGGAACAGACCGATGCTCATCCTGAAGGGACAGTCATTGAGCAGCTTCAGCGGGGATATTTGCTCAACGATCGTGTCCTTCGTCATGCCATGGTCAAAGTTGCTGCTCCCCCTGAGGTCACCGAAGCTGGAATTGGAGGGGTAGAGAGCGATAACAATTTACCAACGGCAGCAGCAGATGCAGGTGCAGCAGCTCAGAACGAATGATGAAGAGAGATTTAATAACACTCTCGATAAAGACAGTCATTACTAAAGATTGTCGGGGAAAATTTCCCCTCAACCAGAAATCTCATTACAATCGATAGCAATCTGCTCCAAACTTTATGGCTATATGCCAAGCTCTGTCTTTGAGAAGAGTCTTATGCACATTACAATACGACCCTGGGTGTTATGGGAAAAGTTATTGGTATTGATTTAGGTACAACCAACAGCTGCGTTGCCGTCCTTGAAGGCGGTAAGCCCTTGGTCATCCAGAATTCTGAAGGTGGGCGAACCACACCCAGTATGGTTGGCTTTGATAAATCAGGTGAGCGATTAGTGGGATCGCTTGCTAAGCGCCAAGCAGTTACGAACGCAGAAAATACCATCTACAGCATTAAACGCTTCATTGGCCGGCGTTGGGAAGATACCGAAACCGAGCGATCGCGTGTTCCTTATAACTGCGTCAAAGGGCGAGACAACACTGTGGATGTGGAGATTCGAGGTAAGAGCTATACCCCTCAAGAAATCTCTGCCATGATCCTTCAGAAGCTCAAAAGCGATGCTGAGCAGTTCCTTGGCGAATCAGTAACTCAGGCTGTCATTACAGTCCCTGCTTATTTTACTGACGCCCAACGCCAAGCCACCAAGGATGCAGGCACAATTGCTGGGTTAGAAGTACTCCGAATCATCAATGAGCCAACCGCTGCCTCATTGGCTTATGGTCTAGATAAGCAAGATCAAGATCAGCATATTCTAGTCTTCGATTTAGGGGGGGGGACTTTTGATGTTTCGGTACTCCAACTTGGAGATGGGGTGTTTGAAGTCAAAGCCACTTCTGGTAATAACCACCTTGGCGGTGACGATTTTGACAATGTGATTGTGCAATGGATGGCGGATAACTTTAACGCTCAGGAGGGGATTGAGCTCCGTAGCGATAAGATGGCGTTGCAACGACTACGGGAAGCAGCGGAGAAAGCCAAAATTGAACTCTCCAGTGTGGGTAATACCTCCATTAACTTACCGTTTATCACCGCTGATGAAACCGGTCCTAAGCACCTTGAAACAGAACTCTCTCGTTCCAAATTTGAGGAGTTGGCTTTAGAGCTGATTAAAGGCACAATCTTACCCGTTAAACAAGCCCTCAAAGATTGTGAATTAGGAACTGATAATATTGATCGCATTCTCATGGTGGGGGGCTCAACGCGAATTCCAGCCGTGGGTAATGCCATTAAGCGATTCTTCGGGGGCAAAGAGCCCGATCGCTCCGTCAACCCCGATGAAGCGGTTGCTTTAGGTGCGGCGATCCAAGGTGGGGTATTGGGTGGAGAAGTCGAAGATCTTCTTCTGTTGGATGTCACACCGTTGTCTTTAGGGATTGAAACCTTAGGGGAGGTGTTTACCAAGATTATTGAGCGCAATACCACGATTCCCACTAGTAAATCTCAGGTCTTTTCCACTGCGATTGATGGCCAGACATCTGTGGAGATTCATGTGCTTCAGGGAGAGCGAGCTATGGCCCGAGACAACAAAAGTCTGGGGAAATTTTTGCTCACAGGTATTCTGCCTGCGCCTCGGGGGGTTCCCCAAATCGAAGTCTCTTTTGAGATTGATGTTAATGGGATTTTGCAAGTTTCGGCCCAAGACAAAGCAACAAGCAAAGCCCAAAGTATTCGCATTACCAATACAGGGGGGTTGAGCTCCTCTGAAGTGGAACGTATGCGCTCAGAAGCTGAGGAATATGCTGAACAAGATCGACGACGCATCGAGCTGGTGGAACTCCGCAATCAAGCTGATAGTATTCTTTACACCCATGAGACGACCCTCAAAGACAATGCAGAGTTAATCCGAGAGGATCTTAAAGTTCAGGCGGAACAGAAGCGAGAAGCCCTTGAAGCTGCATTTGAGAATACGGAGTTAAGCGTCGAAGATGTTCAAGTTTATCTTGAAGACTTCAAGCAAGCAGTGCTAGCGGTAGGAACAGATCTCTACAATCGTGCGAACCAAGGGGTTAGTGCTGAATTCGAATCAGTAGATGATGCAACCCAAATTGAAGAGGCAGCAACCCAGGTTGACATGAGCGAACAGCCGACTCAAATTATTGAAGAGGACACCGATGAAGATGAAGACTTCCACTTTGACTTTGATGATGATGCGACGATCGCTGCCGATTATGAGCCAGTAGACTAAGCGATACCATCGATTAGCAGGCATTGAGTGAAAGTTTGCTTGTTTGGGGTTTAGTGCAACCCAGGAATTTGCTAGAGTTGAGGTTGCCCTTTGTGGCATAGTCTATCTATCCAGTCCATTCCATTTTAGATATCTCCATGGCAGGTGATTATTATCAAACTCTAGGCATTGCTCGTGATGCAAGTCCTGACGAGATCAAACGGGCCTATCGTCGCCTAGCCCGTAAATATCATCCGGATGTTAATAAAGAGCCAGGAGCAGAAGATAAGTTCAAAGAAGTCAATCGTGCCCACGAAGTTCTCTCTGACCCAGAGATTCGTGCTCGCTATGACCGCTTTGGGGAGCAAGGTGTTCAGAGCCAAGGCTATGGTGATATGGGCGATGTGGGTTTCGCCGATATCTTTGAGACCATCTTTAGTGGCTTTGGCGGTGGTGGTATGGGGGGTGGAGCCAGCACTTCCACGCGTCG
>JAAHHN010000095.1 GCA_010672165.1 Spirulina sp. SIO3F2
TCTTATTTCCGAACAGATTCGCTCTGGGCAAGCGTTTCTGGATCAAGACTTTACGATCGCCAACCTCCAACGCGCCCGCCGTACCCAACCCTTCCCCATTGTGCATCTGGCAACGCACGGGGAATTTCGGGCGGGCCAACCCAGCAATTCTTACATTGAACTTTGGGGCGATCGCTTACCCCTCGATCACATCCGTGACCTCAAACTCTACGATCCGGTGGTGGAACTCTTGGTGCTCAGTGCCTGTCGTACAGCCTTGGGGGATGAAGACGCCGAACTCGGCTTTGCGGGTTTGGCTGTGGCCGCCGGAGCTAAAACCGCTCTGGGGAGCCTTTGGTACGTTAGTGATCAAGGCACGCTCGCCTTGATGACCGCATTTTACGAACAGCTTACCCAAGCCCCCATCCGTGCCCAAGCCCTTCGTCAAGCCCAACTCAGCCTCTTGCGTGGTGAGACTCGTCTAGCCGCTGGCCAGTTGATTACGCCCACCCATCAATTCCCCGTCGATGCAGCCCTCGCTCGGGCTGAAGCTGCTGATTTCTCCCATCCTTACTACTGGAGTGCGTTTACAATGATAGGCAGTCCGTGGTGATGGGGTTTCCATAATGGGGCGGGTGAGCATTGTAGAAGCAAAGGGTTGCTTCTATGGTTCTGTTGCGTATTGTCAAAACTTTTCTCCATCCATGACTCCAAAAATCGCCTTTTGCACGCTTTCGTTTTACCTATCCGTATTGCTTGTCAATACATCTATTACGAAAGCCCAAACCATCACCCCTGCAAACGATGGTACGAATACACAAGTTACCGTCGAGGGCGATCGCATTGACATTCACGGTGGCAGCTTCTCTGGGGATGGTGCAAATCTGTTCCACAGTTTTCAAGACTTTGGTTTAACTGAATCGCAAATTGCCAACTTCCTCTCTCAACCCGGAATCGAGAATATCCTTGGGCGTGTAGTAGGCGGCAATCCATCGGTGATTAATGGTTTGCTGCAAGTCACAGGCGGCAGCAGCAATTTATATTTGATGAACCCAAGTGGAATTATCTTCGGCTCCCAGGCACAGTTGAATGTGTCCGGCGATTTTTCTGCGACGACTGCTACAGGCATTGGTTTCGATTCAGGGACTTGGTTTAACGCGATCGGCTCGCCTGACTACACCGCATTGGTCGGCACACCGAACCAGTTTGCCTTTGATCAACTTGAAACAGGCGGGATCGTCAATGCAGGTAATTTAAGCGTCGATCCTGGCCACGAAATCACTGTACTGGCGGGACAAACAGTGAATACGGGAAACATCTCTGCACCGGATGGGCGTGTAACAATAGCCGCTGTGCCAGGTGAAAGCTTGGTGCGCATCTCCCAGTCGGGTCGTTTGTTGAGTTTGGAGGTTGATCCGCCTCGGACAAACACAGGTGAATTTGCGGCGATTACCGCCTCAGATTTGCCCGCATTACTGACAGGAATAAACACAGAAACTGGGCTAACAGTGGCAGCAGGTGATGTGCGCGTTAACGCAACCGACACAACCATTCCCAACGCAGTCCAAACAAATATCGTCTCAGGGGAAATTACGGCTGCTGAGGTGAATCTGTTGGGCGATCGTGTGGGTTTGTTTGCTGCCCAGGTTGATGCTTCGGGCGCAACAGGCGGGGGAAATATCCGCATTGGCGGCGATTATCGCGGTGAGGGAACAATCCCTAATGCAACATTTACCTACGTAGATTCCGATTCAGTAATCAATGCCAACGCTTTAGATTCCGGTGACGGCGGGCGGGTGATTGTTTGGGCAGATGATACCACCCGGTTCTTGGGGGAAATTAATGCCCAAGGCGTTCAAGATGGAGGTTTTGTAGAGGTTTCAGGCAAGCAAAATCTGGTCTTGCCAGATTTGAGTGCGGTTAATGTTTCTGGAGCGTTTGGTGAAGCCGGATTGTTATTACTCGATCCGGAAAATATAACTATTGGCATTTCAGGAGCAAATGATAGTGAACTGTTAGCAGACAATACTATCTTTGCGACCGATGGCTCAGGAACATTCAATATTTCATTCGCTGCCCTCGATACTGCTTTAAACGCCAATAATGTTTCCCTTGAAGCCAGCAACAATATCACCTTTTCAGGGACTTATACTTATGGCGGCACAGCAAATAACACAACTCTGTTTTTGTCCGCAGGAGGAGACATTTCAACTGGGGCGATTAATGGGAGTGGTCAATTCTCTCTGGTCGCTAGTGCGGGGAATAATATTTTTACAGGGAATATCACCGATCCATTAGATATCAACTTTGTTGCAAATCAAGGTATCGATACAGGAACAATTACGAATGCAAGACAGATCAATTTAGATGCAGGTCAAAGCTTGCTTGTGAATGGTTATGTGCAAACCTCTGGGGGCTCCATCAATCTCTTTAGTGGTGGAACAATTCAAGTCACAGGTGTAAATTCTTCTAGCGCTAGCATTGATAGTAGTTTTGGTGGTGCAATTACCATCAATCACGGTGGTGGTGTGTTAGGAATTCCATTTACTGTGGGTGACTCGGGAGTAAATGGGACGTTAGGCGCAATTACGAATGGGATCTTTACGATTTCTCCGTTGAGGGAAGTTGAAGGAACTTTAAGCGCGGGAAATATTACAATTAATGGAGGTAATGAATTTGAATTTTGTGAGCTGTCTTTTTGTGGTGGAGATTTTTTTGGGGACGGAATCGGATTTTGGGAAGATTTTTTTGAGGGATTTGGAGAAGAATTTGGCGAGGATTTTGAGGGGGGATTTGGAGAGGAATTCGGTGAAGAGTTTGGAGAGGAATTTGGTAAAGGAGATTTTACTGAGCCTGAGTTTACTGAATCGCCAGAAGAATCAGTAGAGTACTTTGATACTGACTGGGGCGAGGAATTTGTTGAGTATTTTGGCTTAGAGGCTTTCCCTGAACTGAGTCCAGTTCAAACTCAGGAACGTTTACAATTGGCTGCGGTTGAGGCAGGCATCACTCCCGCGATTATATATTTAACGTTTGGTACAAGTCGTCTGGCTGAACCAGAAGCTGGACTCATTTCTCAGACCAAGTCAATTCAGTTTCCTTCTAAGCCATTTGAAGAATCGGCAACCTCAATCACTCCAGAATTTGCCCAACAGAGCAATGATGATCGTCTCGAAATCATTCTCATCAGTCCCAATGCGCCACCCGTAAGCCGCACAGTAGCCGGTGTAACACGGGGTGAAATTCGAAGATTGGCCCGTCGTTTCCAACGGGAAGTATCTCGTCCCACCCGAAGTGATGGCTTTCTGGCTTCAGCCCAAGATCTCTATAACCATCTCATTGCCCCCATCCTGCCGGAACTCAGCCAACTGGGCACCGAGCATATTAGCTTTGTCGCTGATGCCGGCCTGCGCTCAATTCCCTTTGCTGCGTTGCATAATGGCGATCGCTTCTTGATCGAAGACTTTAGCCTTAATCTAATGCCCAGTGTTTCTCTGACTGATTTAACCTATACCAATTTGCAAGAGGCTGAGGTTCTGGCGATGGGCGCTTCGATCTTTCCCGACCAAAGCCCCTTACCGGCAGTACCCCTAGAGTTGAGTTTAATCTCAGAGGAACTGCGCGAGGGCACCCTCTTGCTCAATGAAGACTTTACCTTGGCAAATCTCCAGCAAGCCCGTCGTCAACAGGCCTTTCCGATCGTCCATTTTGCGACCCACGGTGAATTTCGCCCTGGTCAGCCGAGCAATTCTTATATTGAATTTTGGGGCGATCGCCTCCCACTGACAGAGATGCGTGATTTGAAATTCGATGACCCTTTAGTGGAACTACTCGTGTTGAGCGCCTGCCGGACAGCATTAGGGGATCAAGATGCAGAACTGGGGTTTGCAGGGCTAGCGGTGGCTTCGGGGGCCAAAACCGCGTTGGGTAGCCTTTGGTATGTTAGCGATCAGGGCACATTGTCACTGATGACTGCGTTTTATGAACAGCTCGGCCAAGCCGCAACCCGGGCTCAAGCCCTCCGGGCTGCCCAGCTTAGCTTGCTCCAGGGTCAAACTCGCTTGAATGGTGGGCAGTTACAAACCCAGTTTGGCGTCTTTGAGTTAGGTTCGAATTTAGTCTCAAACCAAACAACAGATTTTTCCCATCCGTATTACTGGAGTGGGTTTACGATGATTGGTAGTCCGTGGTGAGGGGCCTAAGATTCTCCCTACATCCCCAACCCTACACCCTAAAAAAACACTGTGCTCAACCACCCTATTACCCTGGAAAGTTTTGCGATCATCGATCGCCAGATCGGTTCCCATACCTGGACTGCGCCAGAATATGCGATCGTGCGGCGGGCGATTCATGCCACAGCCGATTTTGAATTGAATCAGTTGTTTCGGTTTCAAGCGGGGGCGATCGACTCAGGCATACACGCTCTCCAGTCCGGTTGCCCAATTGTGGTAGATGTGACGATGGTGCGGCAGGGCATCTTAACGATGCTGGGTAAGACCTTTCGCAATCCAGTGATCACTGCGGTTGAGGCGGTTGCGGAATCGCTGCCTGGGAAAACCCACACGGAAACTGGCATCATGCAATGCTTTACACAATACCCCAATGCCATTTATGTAATTGGGAATGCACCAACCGCTCTAATGGCGCTCTGTGCTCAGGCATCAAAACAAGCTGTGCCCCCTGCCTTGGTGATTGGTGTCCCTGTGGGTTTTGTGCAGGTGGAAGTTTCGAAACAGACATTAATGGCAACAGAGTTCCCTTATATTTGTGTTGCGGGCTGTAAAGGGGGCTCACCCGTCGCAGCGGCAATTGTCAATGCGCTTTTGGTATTGGCTTGGGAGAGGGCACAGCAAAATTGAATTTAAGTACAACTCATTTCCTTCACAATTCCTTCACGATTACCCTTTAGACTCACAGATAGGTAGGGTGATTCTAGAGCAGCAAAAGACTCATCCAACCCATGCTTGTAACCAAAGCGACCAATGAACACCCCAACACTGCCTGCGCTCTACGCCGCGAATGCGAGAGTGACAGGCCAGCACAGGTCAGATTCGTTTGTCGCCTGATTCTCAGGAATTTAGTTGGTATAAGGGAAATGAATTTCTTTTGCAGTTCAACACAAAATGGACTCACCCAGTTGACAATAAACGGGATATCCGGCGGGAGACAAATTTAATGGCGGTACGTGGCGCATCAATCTTGGTCGTGGATGACACAACCGTTAATCAAGTGCTGTTAAGGGCTTTGCTTGAAAAAGAAGGGTTTCAAGTTGAGGTGGCAGATAGCGCGAGCGAGGCGATCGCCCACGTGATCAAACGAGCACCGGATTTGGTCTTACTCGATGTGATGATGCCGGAGGTTAATGGTTTCGAGGCCTGTCGACAACTTCAAAAGCTTCCGACCATGCGAGATGTGCCAATTATTTTTATCACTGCCTTGGACGATCGCCAAAGCAAAATCAAGGGCTTGCAAACGGGGGCAGTGGACTATATCACGAAGCCCTTTGCCCGTGATGAAGTTCTGGCTCGCATTAATGTTCATCTGAATCTCCGCACTGCACGGTTGCAATTACTCCAGGAAGACAAGATGGCTGCCCTTGGGCAACTGGTGGCGGGTCTAGCCCATGAAATCAATAATCCGATTAGCTTTATTCATGGCAATTTGCAACATACCCAGGACTATACCCATAACTTAATGGCTTTGATTGATGCCTACGGAGCAGCCTATCCTGAACCCCCTGAGTCGGTGCGTCAATGTGCAGAAGATATTGATTTAGCGTTTTTGCGGGAAGATTTGCCTCAGATGATGCAATCCATGACTGCTGGCACGAAACGCATTCGGGATATTGTGCGGGCTTTGCGATTGTTTGCTCGCCTCGAAGAAGCTGATTGCAAAGCGATCGACTTACACGAAAGTCTTGAGAGTTGTTTGTTGTTTTTAAACCATCGTCTTGTCCCCCGCAAAGAATTTCCTGCCATTGAAATTGTGCGTCAATATGATGTAGAGCTGCCCCAAGTTACTTGCTATGCAGGTGCATTGAACCAGGCGTTAATGAATGTGATTGTTAATGCGATCGATGCCTTAGAAGACAAGATTCAAGAGGGGGGTGAACTAAATTTTCAACCGAATCTTAAAATTACCACACACTCAATTAGCGATTCGTCGGTTGAGATCAGTATTGCCGATAATGGAATTGGGATGAGCGAAACTGTGCGATCGCGGGTTTTTGAGCAGTTTTACACCACGAAAATTATGGGTCGAGGGGCAGGTTTAGGTCTCTCCGTTGCACAACAAATTATTGAAGAACAGCACAAGGGCAAACTTCTCTGTTCTTCTACCTTAGGTCAAGGATCAGAGTTTCAGATTCAGCTTCCCCTAACCCAAACCTCAGTGTAGGACAAAAGTGAGAGCATCCCACTTTGGCATTTCCAAGCAGTTGCACTCGTCTTCTTTCAGAAGAATGTAAGAACAGTATCTACAGTATCTGTTAAATAAGCCGAGACAAAAGTAAGAGCTTGCTGGAGCTCCCTCTCTTTTCACTGCTGACACTACTCTGACAACTATTACTGAACACCTCAACACCCAGGATTTGGCTGAACACTTTCAGCGGTGGCTGGCCGGGGACAGACTCCACTGAAAAACCGATCGCCTTTTGCCAAAACCTGCGCGATCGGTCAAATATTCTGCGCTCAGAGTCAAACGAATTTTAGAGCTGAAGCGCCATGATAGAGGCATAGCAAACCCAGGGAATGCCAAAGGAAACACCCATTGGCAAGCCCACGGATTTTTATTGCCAAATGCCATGAAGACCGCCTCTGCCCTGCTCAAATTCATGACCCCTAGCGCGATCGCAACCATTATCCTTGCGATCGCCACCACCGCCCAAGCCCAAAGCATCACCGCAGCGCCTGATGGTACAGGTACAACCATCACCCACAACGGCAATACCTATGCGATCGGCGGTGGTACCCAAGCGGGGGCAAACCTGTTCCACAGCTTCCAGGAATTTGGCTTGGCTCCCAATGAGATCGCAGACTTCCTGAGTAACCCCAATATTCAAAATGTGTTAGGTCGCGTGGTGGGAGGCAACCCGAGTGTGATTGAAGGCATGATTCGCCTTTCGGGTGGGGCGTCGAATCTGTATTTGATGAATCCGGCGGGTATTGTCTTTACAAGCGGGGCAAGTTTAGATGTGCCAGGAAGCTTTGCCGCCACGACCGCCACACGGATTGGTTTTAACGATGGCTTTTTTAATGCCTATGGGGACAATGACTATGCAGCTTTAACCGGGAATCCCCTCAGTTTCGTGTTTGATACAGAAACAGGCACGATTTTTAATGACGCGATGCTGGAAGTTCCCGAAGGTGAATCCCTATGGTTGGTGGGCAATAGCGTTCTGAGTACCGGGACGATCGCGGTCGAGAACGGTAATATTACGATCGCTGCGATCCCCGAAAACCACCAAATCAAAATTGACCATGACGGCATGATTCTAGACTTAGTGTTAGATGCCGCACCAATGGGGGCAGATGATGCGATCGGTGGCATTGGGATTAAGCCGACGGATCTGCCGCGCTATCTTACGGGCGGGAATCAGCAGGGAAATGCTAATACAGTGGTGGTCAATGAAGACGGGCAGGTGTACCTCACCCACGGTGGCGATCTGACGCCCTTCCAAACGGGGGATGTGGGTATTGCAGGATCGGTTGAGGCTGAAACGGTGCAACTGATGGCCACAGACCAAGTCACACCGACAGATTACGAGTTAGTCCAAGGTGATACAACAGTGGTGCGTTTTCCAGGGGCAGGTGATCCCTTAGCGCTCACCGCGATCGATACCACGGTGGCGGGCTACGCACAGTTTTTATTTGGCGGCAAAGCAGGCAGCATCAGCTTCACCGTTGACTCTGATGAAAGTGGCATTGCAGAGATCAGCGATCGCCTCACCCAGATCAGCACTTCAGGCCAGCATGTCAGCGAGGTGCATATTGTCTCAGAAGGCAATGCAGGTAATTTCTGGCTGGGCAGTGATTTTGTGGCCCATAACAATCTGGCGCAACATGCTGATTCATTGCAGACATGGAATACTGCGCTAACGGAGACCGCAGATATTCTGCTCTATAGCTGCCTGACGGCTTTGGGATCAGGGGGTGAAGCTTTAATGCAAGGACTGGCGACGCTCACAGGTGCAGATGTGGCTGCCTCCACCACCCTAACTGGGAATGCAGCCTTGGGAGGTGATTGGGTTTTAGAGCGGCAGACGGGTCAGATTGAGGCCAGTCTGGGTTTTACGCCTGAGACGTTGGCAACCTATAGCGGCAAATTAGCCTTGTTTACCGTCACCAATGGTAATGATGCGGGTACAGGCTCTCTAAGACAAGCGATTAGTGATGCCAATGGGGCGGCTGGCGCAGATGAGATTCGCTTTAGTGGTGTGACGGCGGTGGATTTAACCTCCGGTGAGTTGGGGATTACGGAAGAGTTAACGATCACGGGAGGCAATAGCAATGTCACAGTAGAGCGCAACGCCAGCGCTGCGAATTTCCGAATCTTCAATGTGACAGGTGGCGCAGAAACCACTTTTGAGAATGTGACGATCGCTAATGGCAAAACCTCAGACCGAGGTGGTGGTATCCAGTCCAATGGCGCAGTCAACCTCATCAATAGCACAGTGACGGGCAACTCTAGCAGCGATCGAGGTGGTGGCATCTATACCAACCGAGCCGTCACGCTCACCAACAGCACGATCTCGGCAAACTCCACCAATCAATATGGCGGCGGCGTGGCGACGCGATCGCAGATTACTGGAACCGATAGCACCGTGACCGGGAACTTTAGCCGCCGGAATGGTGCGGGACTCTATAGCCGCAGTGGCAATATTACGCTCACCAATAGCACCGTCTCCAGCAACTCAAGCAACCGTCATGGTGGTGGGGTTTGGGCGCGAAACCGCACGATTACGCTTACGAATAGCACGGTTTCCGGCAACTCCAGCCGGGTTTCCGCAGCGGGGATGTATAGCAGCAAAGCATACATCACGAACAGTGTGGTCTCAAACAATTCCAGCGGTGACTTGGGTGGCGGTGTTTATGTCACAGGTACAACAACCCTCACCGACAGCACGATCGCAGGTAACATCAGTAAGAACAAAGGTGGCGGCATTTATTTCCGAAATCATCTTACGGCGGAGAACAGTACTATCTCTGGCAATGTCAGCAATCGCGGCGGCGGTATTTATTCCCGAGGCGGCGGCACGGTGACGGTCACAAATAGTACCATTTCAGGGAACTCAACCAGCGATCGCGGCGGTGGTCTTTTTGCCCGTGGAAGAAGTGGGGGTACGATCACCTTCTTCAATAGCACAATCGCCAACAATACGGCGAACCGGGATGGGGGCGGCATTTTCCGCAATGCAAGCACGGTGAATCTCACGAATACGATCGTGGCGACAAACGTGGCTAATCGCAGCGGCAATGATCTCTCAGGCACATTCAACACCGTCGAATCCAGCCTGATTGGCGACACGGCGGGCGCAACGATGACCACTAGCACGAACAATCTCACCAATGTTGAGCCGCACTTGCTGCCCCTTGGTGATTATGGCGGCTCGACCCAGACCCATGCCCTAGCGGCGGATAGTCCGGCTCGCAATGCGGGCAATAGTGAGCTGACGCTGATGGTTATGGATCAACGGGGCGTTACGCGAATTCTGGAGGGGGCGGTTGATATGGGCGCGGTTGAGTATAAGATTCCGGAACCGACGGAAACCTCCACAAACACAAATCTATTTGACAGCGGGGCGATCGCGGATTTACTTGATGATAATGAGGAACCTATTGTGCCCTTGATGGCGGCTTGTCAAACGGTTCCCGAGGTCACGGTGGAAAATCTTGAAGGTGAAAGCTTAGAAGTGGAAGACCAAGAGAAACAGGAACCTGAAGAGACGGTTGAGTTGGACGAAAAATGCCAACCACTGGCAGCGTAGTAGTGCCATGACACGCCTTAAACCTCAGTTCGGTTTAAACAGGCGAATAAACGCCTCGCATAACTAGCAACCTCGTTGTCAAACCCGGTTGTCAGAGGGCCAGCCCTCCGACACCGCCCGCTGAGGTGGAAATTGCCACCTCAGACTCCTGCAATAAGGGCCAGTATTTTCAACCCAACATAGGTTCGAAAGAGGTACTTATCCGAAATCTATGTTTGTTTCTCAGAGTCGAGATACAAACCGATAACCCATCCTGATGCGCGATAATTAGAGATAGCCTTGGAGACCAGAAAGCTGCCCAACTCCGTGAACGGGAGATCGACCCAAACACCTGTTAAATCCACATTCAGCCTTCCTCCTTCTTCCCTCTGCCTTTACAACACCATGAATTCTCCCCGTAGACCCCCCAACGATGATGATGTCAAGACCACAGTTGTTGATGTTGACCCCGCCACCTTGCTTTGGGTGTTGGTGGCCGTGTTATTGATTCCTTTGCTGGCAACAGGTTTATTTGCTCATTAAGCCATTGAATCGCTACCGAGAATCGAGCGAGTTGGGTTACTATTGTTAAGAAATCTTTATTTTTATTTCAGCTCACTACTCAAGGATACCCACACGCTCCTATGTCTCTTCCCATCCGGAATATTGCCATTATTGCCCACGTTGACCACGGTAAAACCACTTTGGTGAACGCTCTCCTCAAACAATCCGGCATCTTCCGAGAAGGGGAGGACGTTCCTGACTGTGTGATGGATTCCAATGACCTCGAACGGGAACGAGGCATTACGATTCTCTCCAAAAATACCGCCGTCCAATATAAAGACACCCTGATTAATATTGTGGATACCCCCGGTCACGCGGACTTCGGCGGCGAAGTGGAACGGGTGCTGGGGATGGTCGATGGTTGCATTCTGATCGTCGATGCCAACGAAGGCCCCATGCCCCAGACGCGCTTTGTGCTCAAAAAGGCGCTGGAGAAGGGTTTGCGCCCGATTGTGGTGGTCAACAAGATCGATCGCCCCAATGTAGAACCCGATACGGCGGTTGATAAGGTGTTTGACCTGTTTGTAGAGCTGGGCGCGGATGATGATCAATGCGACTTCACCACGCTCTATGCTTCCGGTTTGAGTGGCTTTGCCAAGGCGGCGCTGGACGACCCCGATGAGGATATGGAACCGCTGTTTGCCGCCATTCTGCAACATGTGCCCCCCCCGGCCGGTGATGCTAGCAAGCCTCTCCAGTTACAAGTTACAACACTGGATTATTCGGAATACCTCGGACGCATCATCGTTGGTCGTATCCACAATGGCACAATCAACGCCGGGCAACAGGTAGCCCTCTACAAAGAAGATGGCTCGATCGTCAAGGGCAAGGTGAGTAAGCTCCTGGGCTTTAACGGTTTGGCTCGGGTGGAAATCCCGGAAGCCTCAGCGGGTAACATTGTGGCGGTGGCTGGTTTTGCCGATGCCAACATTGGTGAGACTCTGACCTGTCCCGATAATCCCCAGGCAATGCCCCTGATTAAGGTGGATGAACCCACATTGCAGATGACCTTCTCTGTTAATGATTCGCCGTTCGCGGGCCAAGAAGGTAAGTTTGTTACTTCACGACAGCTACGCGATCGCCTCTACCGGGAGCTAGAAACCAACGTGGCGCTCCGCGTCGAAGACACAGGCGAACCGGACAAGTTCGGTGTCTCGGGTCGGGGTGAGCTGCACTTGGGCATTCTGATTGAAACCATGCGCCGGGAAGGCTATGAGTTCCAGGTTTCTCAGCCGCAGGTGATTTATCGGGAAGTGAATGGTCAGCCCTGTGAACCGTTTGAATATTTGGTGCTGGATGTGCAAGAAGATGCCGTCGGCACTTGCATTGAGCGGTTGGGACAACGCAAGGGCGAAATGCAGGATATGCAGGTGGGCGCAGC
Source organism: Spirulina sp. SIO3F2 (assembly GCA_010672165.1). Taxonomy (GTDB): domain Bacteria; phylum Cyanobacteriota; class Cyanobacteriia; order Cyanobacteriales; family Spirulinaceae; genus SIO3F2. Next base: position 11,889 of record JAAHHN010000095.1, read on the forward strand.
GGGGCGCACCCAGCTTGAGTTTGTGATTCCGGCGCGGGGGCTGATTGGCTTCCGGGGCGACTTTATCCGGATCACGCGGGGTGAGGGAATCATGAACCACAGCTTCTTGGAATATCGGCCCCTGATGGGTGAGGTGGACACCCGCTACAACGGTGTGATTGTGGCATTTGAAGAGGGGACGGCAACGTTCTATGCCCTCAAGAACGCGGAAGATCGCGGCGTCTTCTTTATTGAACCGGGAACCAAGGTCTACAAGGGCATGATCGTTGGGGAACACAACCGTCCCCAAAATCTCGATCTCAATGTCTGCAAAACCAAGCAGCTTACCAACCACCGGGCAGCGTCTGGGGATGAGCTGGTGCAGCTCCAAACCCCTCGGGAAATGAGCTTGGAGCGGGCATTGGAATATATTGGCCCGGATGAGCTGGTGGAGGTGACGCCAGAGTCGATCCGGTTGCGGAAGATGAAGGCGAAGAAGCTGGCAAAACGTTAGGGGTTCAGAGTTCAAGGTTCAGGGTTTAGATGTGGGGGTGATCTTTCTGGGGTTGCCCCCATACTGTGTGTCATGACTCTGCTGTGACACACGGTTGCCGTTTGCGGTGACGCCGGAGCAGTTGTTGAGCGCGATGGTTTCGACAACGAGTGATTAGCCTGGATTACTGGAGTTTAGACAAATTAGACTTGGGGCAATCTATTGATCTAACGATTTCTCGCTGTTTCAAGACTCTCAGAGCGTTATTGTTGGATTTATTGAAGGTTTTGGGGGATTGTACGGATTGGCCAAACTCACACATCAATAGGAAATTCGGTCATAAGAATAATGCCGCCTAAGCTGTATCCCTTAGTATGCCTCGCTTTTGCGGAATGGCTCCCCAAAGGGGCTAATCCCCGTTTTATTTTGACTAACCTCACTGCTGATGCTCAGCAGGTTTATGACTCGGTTTATGTCCAGCGCGGCGCTGATAGTGAGCATCCCATTAAAGAACTCAAGCTTGGGCTTCAGGCTGACCGTCTCAGTTGTTCTCGCTTTGACGCTAATCAGTTTCGTCTCCTGCTGGCTCAGGCGGCTTATCTGCTGATGATTACTCTCCGTTAGGCGGCACAGGGCACTGCCCTGGCTACTGCTCTGGTTTCTCGACTTCGCTCTGCTCTGGTTAAGGTTGCGGCTCGGGTTCGCGTTTCTTGCCGCCGTGTTTTCGTTGAGTTGGCGGCTTTTTGTCCTTTTTCCGCTTCGATGCAGTTGATTGCTCAACGCTTTTCTGCTCAGACTCCGTTCTGATTTATCTCTTTTTCATAGGGCTCTTGTCGCTTTTCCTCCTTATTTTTGCTCTTTTTCGCGGTTTTCTTCCCTTCCTTTTCTCTTTCTTCTCTTTTTTGCTTCTCTCTTCTCTTTTTGATTCCTTGGTCAATCTACTCGTGAATAATCCAGGTTAAGCAAGTGAATCAGTAAATGGTTCACCTACTTTTGGGTATTTACCCTTCACACCTCAGCTCACCCCATACCTCGTCTGCTTCCGAATATGTGGTGGGTAAAATGCTAGCACAATATCCTCTGGCAACAGGGGCAAGAGAACCCTCTACCCGAAAATCCCCCGAAAATCCCCCCCAATCTACCCGATTTCTCCCCGGAGTTTACCCTGTTGGATTTTTATGCTGTGAACACAGCAAACAACAGACATCCTGTTTTCGGAGGCTCGGCTCATGGTTGCACAATCCAATCACACATCCCAAGGTTTGTTGGCGTTTGACCAGCAGGTTCTTAATTCGGCAATTTTAACGGCGCACAATACGTTGCTGGGCTTTGTGCAGCAGGGTGGCTTTGAGCTGGATTTCATCTCGACAGCGTTTGGCGATGAAGTTGACCAAGATGCGTTGACGGGCTTGACAGAGCAGTTGAGTTCGGGTGATTTGGGCAGCCTGCCGAGCATTGAGGTGCGCTCCAGCGAGGAGTTACAGGGCGCAAAGGGCGTTTATGTTTCGGCGTGGGATGCCATCTATATTTCAGATGCGTTTTTGGCGACAGCGACGCAAGAGCAGTTGGTGGCGGTGATTCTTGAAGAGATGGGACATGGGTTTGATGCCTTGCTCAATGAAACGGATAGTGCCGGGGATGAGGGAAATATCTTTGCGAATCTGGTGCTGGGTTATGAGATGACGGATGCGCAGTTGGCGGCGTTGTACGCGGAGAATGATGCTCGCACCTTGGTGATTGATGGCCAAACCGTTGAGGCGGAGGCTGCCACCTTTAATGGTACCAATGGCAACGATGATCTCAACGGGGGTTGGGATGGCGACACGATTTATCTCAAGGGTGGCAATGACAGGAGCGAAGGCGGTTGGGGGGATGGTGCGGATACCATCTACGGTGGTTCAGGAAATGACACCATCTTTGGTATCGGCGGTAATGACAAGCTCTATGGCGACAGCGATCATGACACGCTCCACGGTGGACATGGTAACGATAAGCTCTATGGCGGCAGTGGAAACGACACACTCTATGCCTATGAAGAGACTTATTGGGTTGACTGGTTCGATGGCAATGCGTCTGATGAGCTATACGGAGAGAGGGGTAACGATAAGCTCTATGGCGACAAAGGGAATGACAAGCTCTACGGCGGGGAGGATGATGACCTGCTCGAAGGCGTGGATGGTGATGATTATTTGAATGGTGGTTCAGGCAATGATGTCTTAAAAGGTGGCAAGGGCAATGACACGATTGATGGTAGTTCAGGTAATGACACTGTTTGGGGTAGCTATGGCAATGACACGATTGATGGTGGTTCAGGCAATGACAAAATCTATGGTGACGATGGTGTTGACACGATTGATGGTGGTTCAGGCAATGATGACATCAGTGGTGGCAAGGGCAATGACACCATTTATGGTGGTTCAGGCAATGATGACATCAGTGGTGGCAGGGGCAATGACACCATTTATGGTGGTTTAGGTAATGATGATATCTATGGTGGCTTTGGCAATGACACCCTCTCTGGTGACTCTGGCAATGACGACATCAATGGTAGCGATGGCAATGACACCCTCTCCGGTGGTTCAGGCAATGATGTCTTAAAAGGTGGAGAGGGCGTAGATACGATTGATGGTGGTTCAGGAAATGATTTACTCTTTGCCGTTAAGGGCAATGACACCCTAAAGGGGGGAGATGGTGATGACTTCCTGTTCTCCAGTGATATGGGGCTTGATGTGGGGGGAACACTCATCGGTGGTGCAGGCTCAGATACTTTTGTTCTCGGCGATACGTCTAACGATATTAATACTGCTGTTGCGGATGATTGGAGCTGGGAAGATTTAGATTATGACGGTTGGGATGTTGCAAGGGCGGCAACGGATGTTGCTTTGAGTTTTACCCCGTTGTCATCCTTCAAATCAGTAGCAAAGGTCGCACTGGATTTGGCTGAGAGCTTTTCATCTTCTCCCGAAGAGGTTCCAGAGGTCGCACAAGACGATGGTGCACATATTCAAGTGACGGACTTTGACATTCGTGAAGATGCTCTATTTATTCCAGTTGCCGACGCAGATCTCTCAAATATCCAATGGAGGCTGAATTCTGATGGAAATGGCATCGATGTTTATCAAGACACTACCAATAATGGAACGGATTACGTTGCTAAAATCTTTTTTGGTGAAGACCCAACCCTAGGGTCTGCTCAGCAGCCTCATCCCAGTGAAGATCAGTTAAGTCAGTCTTCATTTTATTTGACTGATAGTACGACTGACGATGATTTGCCAATTGGATCAAATTTCCACAACATTAATACGCTTGATTCCAATAACACGCTCAACCCTAACACGAACTACCTCGTCATTGGTGCAACGGGTGCACAGTTCCTTTATGGCGGTATAGACACAGACATATTCCATGGAACTGAAAAGTTCAATGATGTTCTCTATGGCTATGCACCTAGCTCAGAATACATCTCTGACTTTGATGTATTTGACTCTGATGCATTTGAGACTGCTCTAACGGCTGATAATGCTGACAACCTCCATGGCTGGGGTGGAGATGATCTGCTTGCTGGGGGTGCAGGTAATGACTATCTAGATGGCGGGTCTGGGAGTGATACGGCAAACTACGTTGATTCAACGGGTGGAATTGAAGTAGATCTCAATCGTACGTTTCAGAATTCAACGAATAATCTCTACTACGAAGCCAAGGATGGCATGGGCGGCTGGGATCGCTTGATCAATATCGAAAACGTCATTGGCTCAAAGCATGCTGACACCATCACGGGTGACAACAAAGCCAATACCCTTGTCGGCGGTGATGGTAACGATACCTTGAACGGTTCTGGAGTGAGTTCCGTTTATTTCTCAAGTGATACCATCAGTGCCCATTCCAGCTTCAATGTTGAGGGGGGTGGCTGGAGCAGCTTTGAGCAATATCCGCGCCAGGTTGCAGATGTGAATGGGGATGGTCGTGCAGACATTGTTGGTTTTGGCTTGCGTGAAGTTGCTGTAGCGCTGGGTCAAGAAGATGGCACCTTTGGTGCATCACAGACAGCCCAATCCGGCTTCAACGTTCGGAATGGTGGCTGGAGCAGCTTTGATAAATATCCACGCCAGGTTGCGGATGTGAACGGCGATGGTCGCGCCGACCTTGTTGGCTTTGGTGAATACGCCGTTCTTGTAGCCCAGGGTCAAGCCAATGGCACCTTTGGTACAGCACAGGTCGCCCACTCCAGCTTCAATGTTCGGGGGGGTGGCTGGAGTAGCTTTGATAAATATCCACGTCAGGTTGCAGATGTGAACGGCGATGGTCGCGCCGACCTTGTTGGCTTTGGCTTGCGCGAAGTTGCTGTCGCACTGGGTCAAGCCAATGGCACCTTTGGTACATCACAGACAGCCCACACTGGCTTCAATGTTCAGGGGGGTGGCTGGAGCAGCTTTGATAAATATCCGCGCCAGGTTGCGGATGTGAATGGGGATGGTCGCGCCGACCTTATTGGCTTTGGTGAACACGCCGTTCTTGTAGCGCAGGGTCAAGCCGATGGCACCTTTGGTACAGCACAGGTAGCCCACTCCAGCTTCAACGTTCGGAATGGTGGCTGGAGCAGCTTTGATAAATATCCGCGTCAGGTTGCAGATGTGAACGGGGATGGTCGCGCCGACCTTGTTGGCTTTGGCTTGCGTGAAGTTGCTGTCGCACTGGGTCAGGCAGATGGCACCTTTGGTACGGCACAGACAGCCCACTCTAGCTTCAATGTTCGGGGGGGTGGCTGGAGTAGCTTTGAGCAATATCCGCGCCAGGTTGCAGATGTGAATGGGGATGGTCGTGCAGACATTATTGGTTTTGGCGTACGGGAAGTTGCTGTGGCATTGTCATCAGGCGGAGATATTCTCACCGGGGAGGGAGGCGATGACACCTTTGTCTTGAACGGTGGGAGTGCTGCAATTGATGTCATTACCGATTTCAACAACCTAACTGAGAACGACCAAATCGAAATTGTAGCCAGTTCATTTGAAGCTCACTTCGGTATTCAGTCTGGTTCTCTTGGTGCTAGCGACTTTAGCACCGCTTCTGGAACAATGGGCATCACGGATGGTTTATATCTGCAAGTTGAAGGTCAAAACGTTGCCTTCCTAGAAAATGTCAACAGCGCCAATTTTGATGTGAGTGCAGACCTGACTTTTGGATAAACCTCGCCCAGGTCATTGACCCCTAACCCCGTCTTGCAGGTGAATCGGTTAACGCTTCACCTGCTTTTGGGTGTTGACCCTCCACCTGTAGCCCAAAACTTCAATCTACCCCATACCCCGTCTGCGCCCGAATATGGGGTGTGTGAAACACTAGCACAATATCTTCCTTTGCAATCCCCGCCTCAAGTAAGGCCTCAGTAATCCCATGATCCAACCCATCATGATGAAGCCAGATCTTGCCCTCCCAGATCTCAGCATCAAAGGTCAATGCATGATATGTTTTTTACCCACCCAGCCTTCAGCCACTACCAGATAACGTGTCTGTTCACGGTTGATGCAGATACTGACTAGTGCAGCGTCAAGCTTAAAACTGTGAGCTATTCGTTTCCACATCACTTACTCGGCAATAGTGCTGTCGATAGACAACACACAAAATTAGAGCTGACAGAACACTAGTGCCTTGTAAAGGTCTTTGGCAGGCATTGAGACTCGGCCGATTCATCAATTAGTCTTTGCCGTAATTTTAGTGCTGTCGAGCTTGGGGTTAAGAAGTGGTGTGGGGCGATCGCATCAACACACTGAGCAACCCATCACCCTTAAACCCCCCGAAAACTCCCCGATCGCTCCCCCAAAATCTACCCGATCGCGTCCTACAGTGGTAATTGATGCGATCGCGTAAATATACTGGAGCAATGGTGCAATCTGAATTCATAGCTGACTCATTCAACGTAAGCACTCTTTGATTCCACTTTTGGTGATGATGCAATCTACCTTCTGGCTTGGAGGGACAGTAGCCCTCTCCCTCACCCTAGCAGCGCCCGCATTAGCCCAATCCATCACCGCTGCGCCCGACGGCACAGGCACAGCCATCACCATAGATGGCAGCACGTACCAGATCCAAGGCGGAACCCAAGCCGGGGCAAACCTCTTTCATTCCTTTCAGGACTTTGGCTTGAGCACAGGTGCGATCGCCAATTTTCTGAGCGATCCAGGCATCAACAATATCTTTGGGCGCGTGGTAGGCGGCAACGCCTCAATTATCGATGGCTTAATTCAAGCCAACCCAAATCTATATTTGATGAACCCAGCCGGAATTGTGTTTGGAGCTAATGCTCAGTTAAACGTCGGCGGTGACTTTTTTGCCACCACAGCGGATCAGATCTGTTTTGAGGGGGGCTGTTTTAATTCCGTTGGGTTGAATGATTACAGCACTTTAGCAGGCAGTCCGACAACGCTGGGCTTTTTGCAGAGTCAGTCCGGTGGGTTAATCAATGCTGGAACGCTAGAAGTGCTCAAGGGCAAATCAATTCACCTAAGTGGTGGAACCGTGGTGAGCTTGGGACAAATCGCGGCTCCCGGCGGTAATGCAATCATTGCCGCAATCCCCGGAGAGCGGCGAGTGCAGCTCAACACGCCAGGAAGTTTGTTGAGTTTAGAGATGACGGATGAGGTGCTGACGGAGGGAATTAATCCATTGGCATTGCCGGAATTATTAACCGGGTCTGGTAGGGGCAATCCCCCCGTGGTTGCCCTAAACCCAGCCGGGGTAAGCACGGGGGCGTTACCCCTACAGGGAGATGTGGTTGTTGAGGGTGAAATTGCGGCAGAACAAATCGACCTCTACGCCATAGGGCAGCTCACCCCCAGCGATCCAGATTTAATCCAAGGCAATACACGGGTGGTACGCTTTTCAGAAACAGGCGAGAATCCGGATCAAGCAGTTTTCATTGATGCCCGAGCAGATAATCCAGAGGATTTATTGTTTGGCGCAGCAGCAGGAACAGTGAGTCAGATCATCGAGCCAAACGCAAACGGTGTTGCGGTGGTCAGTGAGCAGCTAGCAGTGATCAGTAAATCTGTGGGTGAACTGGATTCGGTAGCTATAGTTGCCGAGGGGAATCAGGGGAATTTCTGGCTCGGGAATCAGTGGATTCGAGCTGAGAATGTTGGGGATTATGCCACCCAATTGCAGACTTGGGGCAACACACTCACAAGCAATGCAGACATCCTCATTTACAGTTGCTTTACGGCGTTGGGGGCAACGGGCGAAGCCTTACTCACCAGCATTGCTGAGATGACTGGGGCGGATGTGGCAGCGTCGGTCAATGTGACAGGGAGCGGGAATTATGGGGGCGATTGGGTTCTAGAAGCCACTACTGGAACAATTGAAGCCACAAATCCCTTCAGTCCAGAAACCCTAAGCAGTTGGGACGGGAAACTGGCAACCCTGACGGTTCAAAGTGCAGATGACATTGTGACGAACGATGGTGTTTTAACGCTTCGAGAAGCCTTACTCGCCGCCAATGGTGACACCACGATTGATGGGGTGACAGGCTCCGGAACTGACACGATCATTTTTGATACGACGGGAGTTTTTGCAACCCCTCAAACCATCACAACTGATGGGACATTAGGAGAATTCAGCATCACCGATGATGTGGTGATTATGGGGACGGGACAAAACAACTTGTTCATTGACGGTAACAACACGAATCGGGTGTTTAATATCTCGGCAGACAACGTCACCCTGCAAGACCTGACGATTCAGAACGGTTCAACGACCGATAACGGTGGTGGCATCTACAGCAATAATTTGTCTGGGACGCTCACCCTGCTCAACACCACTGTTTCAGGGAACACAGGCAGCTCAAACAGCTCAAAGGGTGGTGGCATTGGCTCTCGTGGAGCTGTAACCCTAACAAACAGCATCGTTTCTGGCAATTTAGCCGATCTTGGCGGGGGAGTTTATAGTCGAGGAGACCTGACTCTGAACACCACCACCATTTCTAACAATGTTGCAGGAGGGATAGGGGGTGGGATTAGCTCTTTTGGAACAACGATCAGCCTGACGAATAGCACCGTGTCGGATAATTCCGCTGGGGGCGGCGGTGGGATTCATACCTTTTTATCGGCGATTAGTGATCTAATCCTCACGAACAGTACGGTTTCCCGGAATACTTCCGGTAGTTCAGGGGGAGGCATTCAAAAGAGAGATGGCGGTAATCTAACACTGATTAATAGTACGGTTTCGGACAATTCAGCAGGCGGGAATGGTGGCGGGATTGTCACCTACAGCAATGGTGGGGGCAATATCACCCTCCTCAACAGCACCATTTCCGGCAATTCAACCAGCAGTGCTGCGGGTGGGGGGGTGTTCGGCAGACCTACCACCATCACCAATAGCACTATTTCGGGCAACTATGGCAGGAGAGCGGGCGGGGGAATTGTAACATTTGGCGGTCTAACGCTCACCAATAGCACGGTCTCGAATAATACCCTTGTTGCTGATCCCAGCTCGTCCAATTATGGCGGCGGGGGCATTTTCATATTTGACGATGCTGTCACCCTCAATAACTCGGTGATTACGGGCAACCAAGATCTGATTCCGGGCAACAATTCAGACAGTATTTTCATGTATGACAACACCAGCAGCCTCGCTGCCAACTTTAGCGGTGATGTCAACCTAGAATTGGATGCCAAAGGCCCCGTAAACATCAGCAGCACAGGCGGGGACGTCAACCTAGCCCTAGACGCCACCGGCCCCGTAAACATCAGCAGCAGTGGTTCCGTCACCCTCACCGGAACCGCCAACACCAACAGCAACCCCTTTACCATCAACGCTGGCTCCGGCATCGACCTCACCGACCTCGCCCTCGGCAACACCTTCGGCGGCGACATCACCCTGACCGCAGGCAGCGACATCAACACCAAAAACCTCTTCACCTACGGCACCGGAACCAGCGGCAACATCACCCTCACCAGTACCAATGGCTCCATTAACACCATCAACGGCGGAGCAGTCGGCTCCATCGACACCCGCTCCGGCAACGGCAACGGCGGCAACGTCACCCTAAAAGCCGCCCAAAATATTACTGTTGGCCCCATCAACACCGAAGCCCAAACTGGAGCAGGCGGTTCCGTCACCCTTGAGAGCGATGCCTTCGTCACCGTGAACGGCACAGTGACCAGCACCTTTGTTAACTTTCCCGCCAGCATCTCCACCGCCGGTAAAACCGCAGGGGGGGCAATCCAGCTTCGTCATGGAGGTCATGGATTTACGGTGGGGGATGCCCGTTTGAGTGGCACCTCCGCAGCAATCACCAATGGGGCGCAGACGATCTTTCCCCACACTTATCTCTTAAGTGGGAGCCAACCCGGAATTCAAATTTCTACCAACGGGTTTTCTGGAACGGAGATTGCCACTGTCGTTGCGGGTGTTGAACCGATCAATCAAACCGTTACCACTGAAAACCTGATTCGCGCGATCGGCACGCAAGCTGGGGGGGAAACCCAATTTCAACTGGTTGAAACAGAAGGGGAAGTAAGCTTTGACTACAGTTGGGATCTACCGGGGGAAAAATCCTTGGGCGGTTCGATGGGTGACAATGAAATCTTTCAAGAATTTGTCCAACTCGACTTGGCTCTCAGTGAGCCCTACCAAACCCTCGACGGTGAAGCCGTCGAGATTAGCGAAGACGGGGAAGACAATCGCAATAATGAAGACAGCGTCGCCAACATCCGCGAAACGTTTCAGCGTATTCAAGAACAAACCGGGACAGTGCCTGCGCTGATCTATGCCCTGAGCCAACCCGATGCCCTCGAATTGATTGTCGTCACCCCCGACAACCAACTCCTACGCAAAGTCGTTCCCGAAGCAGAGCGTGAAACCCTCCGCCGCACAATCCGCACCTTCCGCCGCCGCATCACCAGTGTGAGCCCCAGCTACCTTGAACCTGCCCAACAGCTCTACAACTGGTTGATCCGTCCCGTCGAAAGCAGCATCAGCAACCTCAACATTGATACCCTCGTCTTTGCCATGGGCGATGGACTCCGTAGTATTCCCATGGCAGCTTTGCATGATGGCGACCAATTCCTCATTGAAAAATACAGCCTCGGGCAAATCCCCAGCCTTAGCCTCACTGATAGCAGCTATGTGCCACTTCATGATGCCAATGTTCTTGCTATGGGGGCTTCCCAATTCGATCAACTGAACCCGCTGCCTGCTGTCCCCAGCGAATTGAATGTAGTGAATAACCTGAAAGCGGGCGAACAATATCTCAACCCAGCATTCACCTGGGAGAACCTCGCCACCCAAAGTCGGGAACACAACTTTGAAATTGTCCATCTCGCCACCCATGCAGCATTTCGACCCGGTTCTGCGACCAACTCCTATATTCAGCTCTGGGGCGATGACCAGATTGGGGTGGAGCAGCTCCGGGAGTTGCGCTGGTTTGAAGACCCCAAAGTCGAACTCTTGGTGCTGAGTGCCTGCCAAACCGCTTTGGGTGACCCCCATGCGGAACTGGGTTTTGCAGGGTTAGCGGTGCAGGCAGGGGTGAAAACAACGTTAGCGAGCTTATGGCAGATTTCTGACTTGGGCACGATGCGCTTGATGCAGGAGTTTTATGCCCAGCTTAATGATCCAGGGGTAACGATTAAGGCGGAAGCCCTGCGTCAGGCACAGCTAGCATTGCTGCGAGAGGAAGCGACGGCTGAGAATGGTTTATTGGCGGGGATAACCTTGCCGCCCGAGTTGGCGCGATATGCCGATACGGATTTGACCCATCCTTTTTATTGGAGTGCGTTTACGCTGGTGGGGAGCCCGTGGTGAATCGGTACAAGCTCAAAAGTGTTTAGTATTCTTAATTACTTTAGCCAGATAAAAAAACGGAGTGTGACAATTCAAGGTTAAGTAAATAACTATTCCATCATCTTAATTGAGCGATCGCGTAGTGGTTTATTGCATTTCCAATGCTGACTTTAATTTTTCTTTAGATCATTCATGCCAAAACTCTCTGCCTGGTTTGGAGGAGCAGTCCTTGTCTCTTTAGCGTTTAGCCCACCTGCGATTGCTCAGAATGCAGCACCAGAGGCGATCGCCCAATCGATCACCGCTGCCCCTGATGGCACAGGTACAACCGTAATCCTTGATGGCAACACCTACCACATTGAAGGGGGAACTCAAGCGGGGATAAACCTGTTTCACTCCTTTGCGGCTTTCGGCTTAAGCAGTAGCGAGATTGCCAATTTTCTGAGCAATCCCAGCATTACGAATATCCTGGGTCGTGTCGCGGGGGGCGATCCGTCAGTGATTAACGGTTTGATTCAAGTCATAGGTGCAAACTCAAATCTGTATCTAATGAACCCGGCGGGGATTGTGTTTGGTTCGGGAGCAAGTTTGAATGTGGGGGGTGATTTTTATGCCATAACCAGCGATCGCATCGGTTTTGAACAGGGCTGGTTTAATGCCACTGGAGCCAATGACTATGCTGCACTGGTAGGTACACCGAATCAGTTTGCGTTTTTGAGTGAGCAGCCTGGGGCAATTCTCAATTTTGGCGATCTCACCACAGCGCAAAATTTGAGTCTCATTGGAGGGACGGTGCTCAATCAGGGGGCGATCGCTTCAACCCAAGGCAATGTCACCCTAGCAGCAGTGCCTGGTGAGCGGTTGGTGAAACTCTCTGAACCAGGCATGTTGTTGAGTTTGGAGGTAGCCGAGGGCGCAATTGTAGCTGGAATTCAATCGACTGATTTACCGATATTGTTAACGGGTTCAGGTAGGGGGAGTGCCTCCGTGCCTACCCCGGCGGGTTTTAGGGCAACCACGGGGGGATTGCCCCTACAAGATTCCGAATTAGGAGATGTCATCATTGCAGGTGAAGTCTCTGGTCAACAGGTTGATCTCTACGTCGCAGGCCAGGTCACACCCACAGATGCAGCGCTGATCCAAGGCGATACCCGCGTCATTCGGTTTAGCACCACAGGCGAAAATCCCGACCAAGCCGTGTTTATCGACGCCCGAGCTGATCATCCCCAAGCATTACTCTATGGCGCAGAAGCAGGAACCGTTGCCCAGATTATTGAGCGAGACGAGAACGGGATATCAGTGATCAGTGAACAGTTATCAGTGATCACTGATGCTATGGGTAAGTTGGAGTCGGTGGCGATCGTGGCGGAGGGGAATGCAGGTAACTTCTGGCTGGGGAGTGAGTGGATTCGCAGTGAGAATATTGGCGATTATGCCAACCCATTGCAGACATGGGGTGAGGTGTTGACCGCGAATGCAGACATCCTACTCTATAGTTGCTTTACCGCCCTGGGAGCGACGGGTGAAGCGTTGGTGAATAGTCTTGCTGACCTGACGGGGGCAGATGTGGCCGCTTCAACTGATGTGACCGGGAGTGCCAATTATGGCGGAGATTGGGAACTGGAATACAGTAGTGTTAGCGGCAGTCTTGAGTCAGGCAATCCATTTGTGGCAGGAACATTAACAGCTTGGGATGGCAAGCTGGCGATGTATACAGTGGGAAGCGCAACCCAAGCGGCATTAGAGGCGGCAATCACTTCGGCCAATGGCAATGGACAGTTCGATACGATTTACTTTGCACCAGGGGTCACTTCAATTACGCTCACTTCAGCATTATCAACGATTAGCGAAGACCTCAAAATTACAGGTAATGGCACAAACGTAACAATTGAGCGGAGTTCGGCTGGTGGAACACCCACTTTCAGAATTTTTAATATCTCTGCGGACAATGTCACCCTTCAGAACTTAACAATTCAGAACGGAGAAGTTACGGGTAGCGGCGGTGGGATTGCCCACTCAGGAATTGGCACGATAACGCTTGAAAATACAACCATCTCGAACAATTCAGCAAGCAATGCTGGGGGTGGAATTTTTAGTACTGGAGATTCAATTATTATTCGCAATTCGACTATCTCGAACAACTCTGCCGACAGCAATGGAGGAGGAATCTTTAGCGATTTTGGTATAGTGACGATCGCTGATTCTGTGCTCTCCGGAAATTCTGCGAATGATAGGGGAGGCGGAATCATGACTGATGGAGATGCCATTGTCATTAATAATTCTACCGTCTCCGGAAATTTCGCCGTAGGTTATGGCGGAGGAATTTACAATGCATATGGATTAACCGTCAATAACTCCACCATTTCATACCAAATCCGCAAAGTAAAGGGAGAACAGGAATCAAGCAGGCCACCAATAAAAATGGGTCAGATCACGAATCTGCTCCTGCATAGAATGGGCTAAAGTCAAGCAGCGTTGACAGAGGATATCT
>JAAHHN010000096.1 GCA_010672165.1 Spirulina sp. SIO3F2
CTTCTAATTCTGAGCCTGTACCCGCTATGGCTTCTCGCTCTGGGCATCAGCTTCGCTCTGAACGTCTTGAATTTCAGGTCTACTCTTCTGCCTACTCCCCTGACTGAATCTTTTGTCAGTCAATCAGGGTTCGGGCTCAGCCCCTGCTGATTGCAGGTGTACAACTGGTTGGGGCAGGTCTCTCCCATGTGCTACTAGATCTGTTGGTAGGCGTAACCGCGTTGCCTTTGTTCTGGCCGTTCGATGCCCATCGGTTTAAGCTGCCCTTTGGTCTCTTGCCGAGCGCGGGCAAAATCAGCCTCAGTAATCCCTATTTCTACAGCAACCTCAAAATTGAGCTGGGGGTCTTGCTGCCCTTGAGTCTCAGCGTTTTCGCCCTGCGGCTTACCGGGCGCTGGCGATGGTGGCTCGTGATTCCGGTAGGCGGTTTGCTAGCGATCGCGCGGCATTATGCAATTGTTGCTTATGGTTTAAGTCGTTAGTGCTAGTGATTTAATCGCATCAACGCGATCGCTCTACTGGGTTTTGGGTTTGCCAGAGATTGCCTCAAGGATTTGTTTTTGCTCGCCTGCTTTTTGCAGATAAAATTGCATACCCTGTCCTTGGATGCGAGGAATACTATCAAGGGCCATCAACTCAGCCATTAGCGCGTATGCTTGCATTGCACCAAGGCGAGCCAAATTCACCGCCTCACTATTCCCCTCAGTCGCGAAACCTGGGATTGCTTTTTTAAAGACATCGATCGCCAGAAAGATATCCTGCGACCATTGCTCGGCGGTTTCATACATCGGTGCCCTTGCACAGAGGGCATTCCCCAAGGTGTTGTAGGCAGACGCTCTTGTGCTGTTGTTTATGTCTTTGCTATCTAAAAGAGCCTGGAATTCTGTGATTGCTGTGGAGAGCAGCATCTCATCTTCCCGATATTCTCCCAGCTCCTGGGCAGCGATCGCCGCGTTGAGACAAGAGAATATTGCCATCTCCTCAGCTCCGCTCTGTCGTGAGGTTTGAGCTGATTCTAGAAAGAGCTTCCGAGCATCCGCAAGTGCTTGTTCGTCCGCCTCTTGTAAGCCATACTCCCGTAGGTAAACCCCCTTGTTATGGAGCGCTCTCCCCAACATTTCAAGATCATTTGCTTCCTGCAAGATTTTGATTGCGTTGTTGAGTTCATCTAAGGTTGTCATAACCGATTCATCTCCATTGTTTTGCTGGGGTGTACTGTTTGTTGTCAATCATCTATTGCTCATAAGCTCTGGCTTGCTGGGCACGAGCATGGATCAAAAACGCATTCGCTGCCTCATAATCCGGGCGATCGCTTAGATGGGTGGTTTCCAAGGCGCGATCGAATCGCTGATGCAGTGCCAAGCGCCATTGATTCATTTCTTCCCAGCTCATCTGTTCATCCCGAATTGCCAAAAGCTCATCTCGGTACTCAACAACGTTAACCGGCACAAAACCCTCTTTGAGAATTGTGATTCCAGAAAGTAACAGCCGAATCAAGTGCATCGCATGTTTAGGGCGAATTTGCCCCTGGTTGCGCAGGTCTTGCTCCATTTTCTTGAACTGGGAGAGCACATAACCGTTGTAGGTCTGATATACCAGCTTGGATAGGAACATCTCGCGTTGGTCGAGGAGTTCTTGAGCCAGTGGCGTAGCAGTCTCCACCAAAGGTGTATAGAGGCATTCGAGCACATTGGGGTTAGCTTTGAGGGCCAACACCAGAAACTTCTGCAACTCCCAGTAGCATTCCTGGGTCGCTGGAGTATCCAGTTGTTCAGGAATGCCGTAGAGTGACCAATGCAGTGCGGCAGGAGGCAGGTAGATGCCCCGGCGATCGGTATCGGAACCGGGATGATCCAGGCCAAAGGCGCGGGAACCGACAATGCAACGATAGATCACCGCACCATTGAGGTCATATTCTGCCAAGTAAGCGGCGGCTTCACTGGCATCAGGCTGCTGGAAATGCTTACGGATACTGAATTCGTGGCGTTTGAGCGCGATCGTGGTTTCGTCGGGGAGTTGAATTTGGTAGGAATGGGAGTTATCGGTGGGGGCTTGGGTGATCACGCCCACTGCGCCTTGAATGCAGAGTTGTTCACCCTGTTTGTTTTTGACAGCGATTTGGGTGACAACTTGCGTGCCAACGGGAAGGATAAGATTGTAGGCGGTGATCATGTGAATACTAGAACTATATTGTTATGTCCAATTCAATAGAATGCATTACTATTTGACAATATTAAAAGAAGGAAGACTTCTCTATACTTATTTCGAAGATGGTCAATATAAGAGCAATGATATGACATCGAAAGCACCATCATGTTTGTTTGAAGAATGTCGGTTATGTGAAGACTGTACTCTTCGAGATATTTTACTGCTATTAAGAAAGCATATTGATGCATTCAGCAGAGTATTAGGCCGAGACTGCGAGAGAACTGTTATTGATGCGTTCAGTAATGAATCTTCTAACACGTTAGGGCAAAACATTATATACCTACGTCTATTCTGGAATACAGTAAAAGATTTTTACTGGCAAGATGATATTCAGACGGAGGAAACTGAACTAACTGGAACTCGATTTCCTGACTTTGACGCTTTGGGCACAAATGGCGAGTGCTGGAGTATTGCAAGCACTGATCCAAATTGTCTTCTTGATATTCCAGTCAAGTTACAATCGAAGCTAACTATCGATGACAATACGAGTTCTATCTCAAAAGTTATCGAATTCGATCATTGTGAATTCAGCCTGGGCCATATTCTCTGTGGCGTGATTAATGAATTGAATTGGTATAAGAGAGCTGAAAGTAGAGCAAAATAGTTCGATAGATAACTTCGATCGTCCTAGCTACTTTCTTTTTATCAATTGGCTGGGTTGAGAGTGTTGCTAACTGCCACTTTTTCTTATACTGACTCAGCGATGCTTATTGTTGAGGAATAAGCTGGGTGATTTTATTCATTTTGAATACACTCCCTCGTTGGGTTTCCTGGTGTCAACCTAACCGAACAATATTAAAAAATGTAAGGGCAAGTACTACACTTGCCCTTACCGATTACGCATCAAAGATGTAATCAAAAATCGGCTCAGCAACCTTCAATTCTTCCACTTCAATGCTATTTGCCTCCTCACGGGCAATAACCACCGCCTTGAGAAGTTTATCCACTCGGCGGAGCATCTCATTAATCTGATCCTGGGGCAGCGCACCCGAGAAATTAATCAACGACCAGGTTCCCTCCACAATATCTTCTGAGACCTCCTTCACCTGCGCCGGATGCTCCTTTGTTGCCTCATACAGCACTACAGGCTTGGTGATTTTTTTGGTCTTAGCCGTTTGCTTCGGTGCAGTAGCATAACAACCGCGATTGCTGTCGTATTCCCATTCTTGGTCAATATCCAAAACGGGTAGCTTACCGATAAAGGTTTGCACATCCACCAGTTGCTTTTCTAGAAATAGTAGCGTGCCGACAGGCACATCCGCCACAATGACCTGACCATCCACTGTCACAGATGCCTTGGCTTTCGTGTTGGATTTTTCCTGGGTGGCACAGAGATCAAACAGCTCAGTGCAAGCGGTGCGGAACTGCTGCATCAAATCCGTGGCTTGTTTCTGAACAGGTTTGGATTCAGGGGGATAGATATAGCCGTCCTCCTGGCGGGGTTCATAGGTTCGGCTGAGGCCTTTGAACAGCTCGACCTTCTGCGCCAGTTGATAGACTGCCGTTTTTGCTTTGCTCGATTTATTTTTAACCGATTGCAGAATCGCAATGAGTTGATGAATTTTCATATTGAATACACCTCCTTATGTCCTTCAGTGAGAACTGCATCCTCTATGTTGGGGAGCTATTGATGACTGTAGCACAATATGTATTACGGCTGTGAGATTAATACTAGGATTGGGTTTAAAATCAGCGATCGCATTTATAAACCGCTACCCCAACCCCAGAACTTTGTTATGGTCGGCTGTTGTGTCAAACCGCGATCGCTCAATATCACTGTACTCGTCATGTGCATTGACCGAACAACATCAGCCAACTGCGTTACAGTTTTTCGCTCATTGCAAATTTGTAGCATACGCATCTTGCTTAGAAATGCTCTGAAACAAACATCATTTTCGCCGTTTGCGAAAAAAAAGGAGTAATCAGCACATAAGCCTAATGTAGCGGCTCTGAACTCAGTCTCTATTTCTCCTCTAGTGAGCGATGGCAGCAATGATCATTACTGAGTCTCTCTGCCCCTCTCGTTTGTCAACCGTAAAAAATACTTTCTTACTTAAGAAAAAAAACTTTTTGTCAATAGTCATTCCTGATCTTGTATTAAAAGCCATGAGCATTAGATTAAATCACCAACCTCAACAGTTTTTACGGCTACGTCACCGACCGAAATATTCCCACACTCTCCTCACTGATTTGCTTAAAGAAAACCCATTTGAGCGTCTGGGACGATTCAAATGGGTTCGTCATTTATATAGTGATTGGCAAGCTCTGAAACAGAGAAATGCCCATAAGCTACCGAAATATTGGCCACCGCATACCAAAACAGTCTTTGTCGAGCTTGGAGCTGACTTTATAAACCGAGCGATCGCCGGACTCCAACACAATGCGATCACACCAGGTCTCTCACTGCCAAGAACAACAACGACAGCAATTCTTAACTATGCGCGATCGTCTCTGTGTTATGAACCTGGGCGATCGACACCATTTCGGATTGATGAAGTTAAACAGGTTCAACTCCAGAACACTAAAGTCTTTCGGGGTCTAGTTGAACATCCCGAGCATTGTCCTGAAATTCAATGTCTAGTACGCGATCCCTTGTTGCTCACAGTGGTGCAGCGATATTTACGCTACTGGCCAACTCAAATTACGACACATCTCACCTGGAGCATTCCGACCACTTTACCATTAGCTGAAGTGCAAAAATTTTATCCTCCCACCCGTTACCACTATGATATTGCAGGTTTTAACTTTATGACCGCATATTTTTATATCACACCAGTGACGAGGATTATGGATGGAGCACACATCATGATTCCAGGGACACACCGGCACAAACCCTTCGCGTTAATGTTTTCCGGCAGTCATTCAGAGCAAACTATTGAGCGATATTTTGGTTTATCAAAAGCTGTGCCCATTCTAGGTGACGCTGGGTTTGGTTTCATTCAAGATCCGTCCTGTATTCATCGTCTTCATCCTCCTGCGCTTCAAAATAGACTGCTACTGCAAATTCGCTATTCATAGTCGTGGACGGAAACACAGAAAACATCAGCCATTGTCCCCTCAAGTTATAAGCCAACTCATGCAATCTCAAAAAAAAGAGAGCTTGCACAGATATGCAAACTCTCTTTCAAGTTAGAGAAATCGAGGAGAGTATTGCTGGAGAGAGCGATCGCGCTCTCTCCAACTAACATCCATCTATTCTTCTAGCCACTCCAACTGAGCGTCTTCTTTGGTATTGGTATTGCGTGCAGGAGTTTCCCGCTCAAAGTTCATATGAATTGCCCGAGTCTGCTCACCATCCGCTGCAACCGCCATGATGGGATAGTCAATTTCACCATCTTGGAATGACATCTGGAAACGGAATGTGCCATCAGGATTGAGCTTAATGGGTCGGCCACCAATCGTCACAGTCGCATCAGGTTCCGTTGCCCCATAAACAATCAGCTCAGCATCGGCAACAAGCCAAAACTTACGGGGGCGAATCGGTGGTGCAGAGGCGGAAAAGCCCACACCGGACATGCCTACACCGGACATGTTCATCCCAACTCCGGACATTTGCATACCGGCACCCGACATCATGCCCATGCCAGACATCATGCCTGCACCAGACATTTGCATGCCCACACCAGACATCCCAGCACCGGACATATTCATGCCTGCACCGGACATGCCCATCCCAGACATATTCATGCCCGCGCCGGACATCATGCCTGCACCCGACATCATCCCGGCTCCGGACATCATGCCCATGCCAGACATCATCCCAGCTCCGGACATTTGCATGCCCACACCGGACATCCCAGCTCCAGACATGTTCATGCCTGCACCGGACATGCCCATCCCAGACATATTCATGCCCGCGCCGGACATCATGCCAGCACCCGACATCATCCCAGCTCCGGACATCATGCCCATGCCAGACATCATGCCAGCACCAGACATTTGCATGCCCACACCAGACATCCCAGCTCCGGACATATTCATACTTGAACCGGACATGCCCATTCCAGACATATTCATGCCCACGCCGGACATTCCTGCTCCGGACATATTCATGCCCATACCAGACATCCCGGCTCCGGACATCCCAGCGCCAGACATTTGCATGCCCACACCGGACATCCCAGCACCGGACATATTCATGCCTGCACCGGACATGCCCATGCCAGACATATTCATGCCCACGCCGGACATTCCTGCTCCGGACATATTCATGCCCATACCAGACATCCCGGCTCCGGACATCCCAGCGCCAGACATTTGCATGCCCATACCAGACATCCCTGCACCAGATGCCCAGCGACCCACCCCTGAGGGAAATACGTAGGAACTCAAAGTTTCTTCAGGGCCTTGCGCGTACATCAGAGAGCCTGCTAGGCGTTTCGCTTCGGCGGCTTCTTCAAGCTCACGCATCCGACGACGCATCTCATCCTCAAGACTTTCTTGCTTGGAATTGGGCAGTTGATGGACAGACTGGCCTTCTAGAGACTGCTCCCAACCCACCGTGACAAATTGATCATCAATCCAATCGGAAGGGTAAACAGGAGGGACGCGTACGACACCCGATCGCGCCAGGGTTAGCCAACGACCATCGGCAGTCCGATAACCGATTTCGACTAAGTAGTCGCGATCGCTAATGGGGATGGGAATATACCAATCCCGAGCCAGTTCATCACAAGGATATTCTTGAACAGTGTGGGGATTTTGCGCATCTAGGTCAATGTCGGTGACATCATAAATACGTAAAGCGAGGTTTTGACCGCCCTGACGACGGACATCTTCTTTACGAGCATTGGGAATATCCCAGTAGACATAAGACCATTGCGGGTCGCGGGGCATAAGTACGATGCGGCTTTCACCATATCCCTGAGGTAGTTCTGCGAGGCCAGCATCAACAGAAGCCAAGTCTTCAACAACGGATGTTGTGGTCGTCGCTTCTAAGGTAGAGGGGGTTGAACCGACTTCAAACTTGGCGGCTTCAACTTCAGTTTTAGCGGCGGATGAATGAGTATTAGTCACGATCGGCGAATTTAAACGGGTTGGCTGGAGAGTCCGGATGGCACTAATCAGTTGTGACTTCCGCATCCGGCTATAGCGGGAGATGTTGTAGAGACTAGCGATCTTACGGAGTTGGCGTAAGGTCATCTCTTCTAAGTTTTGTCTGTTTTGAACCATTACTGCCTTGTCACAACATGGTGTTACATCTGGGTCGGCTCGAGCCTTCAGGAAGAATTTAGGGTCTGGTTTTGACCTGGATGTTCACCGGAAGGGGTCTGACGACGCGCTGATGCTCTACGTTGTAGAATGTCTCTCCCGAAGGGGTCAAGGGTTGAGTCGTTTGACTTTATCGCCAGCGAACGGCAGAGTGGGATCATAGCGAGCGACTGTGTCAAGAAAAAATAACAAATTGTGATCCCCAGCGGATAAACACGTCTAATGCACTGCTCTGATGCATCATCAAATTCAGCGATAAATCTGAAGCGGCCAGCGCCCAGCTCACTCGTCAAAAATTAGCCTGTATTATTCATGACTCTTATCCGAAATCGCTAGGCGTTAAGCTTAACCAAGTGGCGGCCAAGATGCCCGCGCTACGGACTATAAAGCAAGAAAACTCTAGTGCAGACAGTCGCTGAGCAAATCGTTGGTTTAGCCTCTCGAAGGGATAGTGCGTCCCGCCTGCCTGATGAATAATCCAGGTTAGTTCCAAGATGCCTGCGCTACGGCTCAAGATTTGCAAGGAATTGTTCAGCGGCTTGAACTGTTAGGGGTCGTGCGAACCAATATCCTTGACCGTAGTTTACTCCCATCCCTTGCAACTGCTCGAATTGGTTGGCAGTTTCAATCCCTTCTGCCACCACTTGGAGATTGAGCTGCTGGGCTAACTCCACAATGACATGTACCATCGTGCGATTGGGCTCCACTTCAGCAAGCTGGTGTACGAATGAGCGATCGATTTTGAGGATATTGATGGGCAAAGTTTTGAGACGATTGAGTGAAGAATACCCCATCCCAAAATCATCTAGACTGAGGCTTACCCCTAGATTTTGTAATGCTTGCAGTAGCTGGATTGCTCGCTCACCATTAGCCATGAGTTGGCTTTCGGTGATTTCGAGTTTAAGATGTTGGCTCGCCAAACCCGTGATCTCTAAAACAGCTCGAACTTGGGCCAGCACATCTTGACTCAGAAGTTGAATGGGTGAGACGTTAACAGTCATCATCAAATCTGGATATTGAGGAAACGCCATGCGCCAAGCTTGGAGTTGATAGCAAGCACGGTATAACACCCACTGTCCCAATAAGCGAATCAGACCCGTACTTTCGGCCAGGGGTATAAATTCTTCTGGTGAGAGCATCCCTCGCTGGGGATGATGCCAGCGCACTAGCGCTTCAAACCCTTTAATTTGTTGAGTTTGGAGGCAAATAATCGGTTGATAGTCGAGATAAAAGCCGGATCTAGCGAGGTCTTGGCCCCAGTCAGGAGTGGTGCTGGATACATTGCTTAAGCTCTGATGGAGATCCAGTTCGAGCTGCCAGAGGGCAATTGCGCCCTGATGCAGTTGAGCATTGAAAATGGCATAGTTGCTCTGATCTTGTAATCGGGCCTGGCATAACGCCACTTCTGCATGGCGCAGGAGCATCTGCGGGTCTGAATCAGATGTGTTGCTCAAAAGGGCAATGCCTAAACTCACGTGCCAAAAGAGCACCTGACCTGAGGTGAGACGGAATGGTGCTTGCGTAATCTCGGTTAACTGGTTTAAAAATACAGAACTGGGCTCAGGGTTGGGCAATTGCAACAGCAGAGAAAATTCATCCGCCCCCAAATGAGCGATCGTCTTCACGATAGGTGAACAACCTTTCAAGCGGCGCAAACGCTCAGCAATCTCCTGTAAAACTTGGTTGCCTACAGTGTGACCTTGGTAGGCGTTAATCATCGTGAAGCGATCGATATCAATGAGAACCAAACCCCAATATTGAATGCGTTGAGTGGCTGCTGCTTTCTTTAGCTGTTGCTGTAAAGTTTGGAGCAAATGCAGACGGTTCGGGAGACGGGTGATGGGGTCAACCCGTTGCATAAATTTCTGTCTGGCTTGTATTTCTCCTTGAATCAAGCAAATGGCTGTGGTCAAGCCCAATAAAAAGAGCGGGGCGGCAAGAGGCAAAAGATAATTCGCAGATAAGGCCAACACACCCAGACCGATCCATACGCAAAATGCACCCAGACCTAGACTCAATTGCGATCGCAAGGGGTGTGATCGTCCCTGCTGTTGATACAACAGCATGCTCAACCCCAGTGCCAAAACAGAATAGCCGCACCATTGCCCCAGTGAAGGAATAAAAAAACGGGGATTAAGTTGCTGGTTTTGGAGCAGATTACTAAGCACCGCTGCATGGACATAGACGCTGCTCGCGGGACGCTCAAGGTCAAAAGGGGTACGGACTGGATCAAAACCAAGGGCTGTCATACCAACAAGCACAATTTTGTCAGTAAACACTTCGGGAGGAATCTGTCGCTCAATGACGTCGACGAAAGAATAGGTGGAGATGCTGTGCAACGACCCAGACCAATTAACCCAAAACGAATCGGTTGCTGTGGTGGTGGGGAGCTTGAGAATCTGAGCGATCGCTTGGGATAGGCTCGGCGTATTCTGGTTACACCCTTTGACCTGTTGGATAACGCCCTGAGCCTCAATAAAGTTACTGAGGTGTCCCAGCTCAAATGCCGCTTGTTGGAGTGGGGGGGGTGGGGCTTGGAGTTGACCATGACTATCCCAAGCAACCCCCAAAACCACAGGCGCACTTGCCGCGATTGCGGTGGCTAGACGCACATCATCGGCTGTGGACTGATTGAGCAACACATTAAACCCGATCGCCTGGGGTTTTGAAATAGAAAGGGTTTCAAGGAGTTCGCTATAGAGGTCACGGGACCAGTCTAGGGCGTTAAAAGCGGCGATTGTGGGCTCATCAATCCCAATCACAACCACTCGCTCATCCCAAGCTTGGGAACCCCGCAGCCGAAATAGGGCTGTATAGGCCAGATTTTCCAAAAACGGGGTTATTCCGAGAAGGGTTAACCCCATCACTAGAATCAAGGCGATCGCGCCACTCAAGAAGGACTGAGTGGCGCTCAAGCGTAAATGGAGTCGCAAACGGTTCATAGCATTACTCCTTTGTTGGCGATGAAGACAATAACCTGCACTTTTGTTCTCAACAAGCAGCTCAGTTTCTGTTGTGTTTTACACCCATTCCGCTGTGTTTATCGCTGGATAGACCCACATCGCGCTGTATATAGTCGTTGGTCTCCAACCTCTCGGCTGCACAAACCTCAATAACAATACAACCTTGCCTAAGCTCAGCGTACATTAAACTGGAGTTGTCAATAATCTCCGCTTGTATAACCCGTGATATTGATCACGTATTGCCAAATTGTAAAGCCTGAACTCATCTTTCGCTGCGTGTCTTGTCTTTATTCATATAGTGATTGGCTCACCACGATAGTGTGTTTTGTTTAACGCTTTAAATTCCAACCTTCAAATATAGAACCCATTTGGACTCTTCTTGTTGGCAAATCAAGGTTTGCAGAAAGTCTATGTAGTAGTTCAAAAAGACTTATGTACCAAGACGAAGTTAGTGCCGCGTTAAGACTTAGACTTAATTGTTGCATTACTAAATGCGGGAAAAATCGTTGTGTAGGAGTTCCGGAAACTGCAAATCCAAAGTCTTAGTATTGACAGAGCACTAGTACCGCGAGGCGGAGTTCAGAGTTCAAGGTTCAGAGTTCAAAGGCTTTTACAACAGGCATTCTGTGAATTTTGAATGGATGGCTTATTTCTGCCTTCTGTACTAGTAATGTATATATTTGTTGGTTAGATAACAGTCTGGGGCGTGCCTGTGTGATGGGATAACATCACCATATAAAAACCTGGAACTGTTACTGGATGGTTCAGGGACTCGTGCTGCAAATCTGATTCTCATGAGAAATGTCCCACCGTAAATTCTGACCATCTTCAGTTGGATGTCGTATTTGTTGCGAATTGACTGACAAGCTGTTGTGATTACTGTGCTAGGGGCTGTCGTCAGTTAGATCTCAAACTCTTGCTCTGACTGACTTACAGCCCCTCTCTCTGTTTTTTGGGTCGGGCGCTCTATCGCTTGTCCCGTAAGGCTCCTGGTTTTAACTGACGACACGCCCTAATAGAGCTACCCCAATACAAAAAATTTCTCCAGGTCAGCTTTCTTCGTATTTGATGCTCTTTTACTCCAACGCATAAACCCGCTTCCACAGCAGACCTGAAATCATGTTTGTCAAAATATGGGCAAACACCGGAATGCAGAGATTTCCCGTCAGTAGTGCACTCCCCCCTAACACCAAACCAATCACCATCGCCCAAACCATGTAGGGCCATTGCTCTGGGCTACTGAGGTGCAATGTCCCAAACAGCAGACTAGAAAGAATCAAGGCGATCGTGCCCTGCCCCAGAGCAGGGAGCATCACCCCCCGAAACAATAACTCTTCACTCAAACCCGGCAACAGCCCCAACCAAATCACATCTGGCCAAGCTAAAGGCTTAAGCACCAACTCCAGATACACGTGAGCACTCCGACGATAGGCGGGCCAAAGCCAATGCACCAGAGCACTCATGGCCGTGATGGCGATCGCTAAGCCCACCCCCCAAGCGATCGCGATCGGCGTAATTTCCACAGGAAATAAACTTACATTTCCAAAATATTGCCACCCCTTGGCGATGATCAACAGAACCACAGCAGTGACCCCCATCGCGATCAGTACTTGGGGGCGGGTTAAGGGTTCAAATGGTGCAGGACTCGGTTGATTCACAAAACTTCGATGTAGTAGAGAGCGTGGTTAAGGGCGCAGCCTTCTGCTAAAGGTGAGTCAGAGGTGCGATCGCTGGGCGCAGCATCATGGGGTCAAGGCCTGCTCGATAGGCTGCTAACACCCCAATCGCCTCCCAATAGGATCGCACGCGGCAGGCCGGAATGCCTAGCGGTTCGGGGGGGACTGCCAATGTTGTTTGGTTGTCTTCCACGGCAATCACCAAGCGTTCACCCAGGCTCAGGGTGGCGCTGCCCCCACAAGCCTCGGCTGGCACAATCAGAGCATCGACCTGCTCTGCCCAGCATTGTTCTGACTGAGAACTGCGTTGGTTAACAAATTGGGGCGCACGGGACAGGCCCGCCAGCACACAGGGCAAAAACGTATAGCCCAATTCCTCAGCGGCCGATCGCGGTGCAACGGCGGGGTCAACGGGCAGAGGTGCTAACGCAGGGGCATGGGCACAGGGGATCTTGAACTGGCGCACAATCAGGTGAGAAATCACAGCTTCTGCCCCTGCCAAGGCATCTACGCCTGACCCGTGGCGATAGTCAGCGAGGGCTTGCTCATCCATATCATCAGGGAAGCGGGCAACCACTGCGATCGCCTCGGCTTGGGCGCGATCAAGCAAGATCTCGCCGGCCCGCAGCAGACTGGCGGGCTGGGCGATCGTGCCCCAGCTTGCTCCTGAGGCGGCGGTTTGCAACTCAACGCCGAGGGGCTGATCTGTGGTGGTGATGGCGGCAATGTTCAATCCCAATGTAGCTCGGGCAGCATCAAGGGCTTGGAGATGGCGATCGCGCAGTTCCGGTTCAATGGCGGCATCAAGAACCACACCAATTCGATTCTGATGGACGGGTTGCAGACCCCAATGACCCGTTGCAAATTGATCCAAGCCATAGCCTTCGACGTAAGACACATTGGGTAGGGGCCAATAGAGTTGCGCACCGTTGAGCACGTTGGGGTGGGTGATGAGGCGATCGCAGACCTGCGCTAAAGCCCGCGCCACGGGCAGGGCATCCCCAGCATAGCCCCCAATGTTAGCGCCAATTCCTGTCGGGATAATCAATACCGCAGTTAGGGGACGAGCAGTCACAGCAGGCAACATTAAAAATTCAGCACCCTATTCTACCCCGAATGTTTGGCCCCCTTGACGGTTAGTGGGGTTGGAGGTGGGCGCTAGAATTGGGGAGTATGGATATTAGAGGATGGGCTGGATTATGGTTCGTTGGACTGGACTGAGCTAGTGAGTTTGGGTCTGTTGGATTTGCTGGGTTGTGGTCAAGCGCAGCGTCAACCCTTGGATTCGGAAGTATTAATCGAAAGGAGAATGCAGAGGGTTATGGCATTGCCTACACCAATCTTGCGGCTAAGGGGATGAGTAGTGGTCCAGTCGTGAATGTGTGGGATGAAGTGATAGGGATTCATCGTCAGGAGAATGCACGATTTCGGTTGAGCTGTGCCACAGCACTAATGTAGGAGTTCGGTCTCCGTGACCCTACAGCAAAATTGCGTCGCTGACTATTTTGAATAGTCTCAAGAACTCGCCCAATCTCGCGCCCAATGGAGGGTCTTTTTCACTTCACTCATTTCAAAGCCCTCACAATAGAGCCGTAGAACAGGCTCCGTGCCGCTAAAGCGAATGAGGAGCCAGCTTTGGTCTTCGAGACGAAACTTGTAGCCATCCACATCGAGGCAATCAATCACAGCTTTGTCTGCGATCGCTTTTGGGGTATCTGTTTTGAGCCGTTCTACTAGCTGATTACGCACGTCCATGCTAGCCAACGGCAAATCAATCCGGTCATAGACCGAATGGAAATCCACTTGGTTTTGCAATCGTTGATAAAGTTGCCCCACATCTTCGCCGGACTCGACCACAGCCTCCAACGTGTAAAGTGCGCCCAAGAGCGCATCCCGCTCAGGGATATGGCTACCATAGCCAACGCCCCCGGATTCTTCGCCGCCCACCAACACAGGCGCATTGAGCATCCGATCAGCAATGTATTTATAACCAATGGGGGTTTCGTAGAGTTTCAGGTTATAGGCAGCGGCCAACCGGGGAATTAAATCTGAGCCACTAACGGTTTTAACAATCTCGCCTGTGAAACCTTTACGCTGATGCAGATGCTCGATCAGTATCGGAATTAAAACTTGGGAACTGCGGAAGTTGCCCTCACCATCAACTGCGGCAATGCGATCGCTATCGCCATCAAATACCAGTCCTACCCGAAGTGCGTCGGGTTGATCTTGGGCTGCTTGACGAATCGTTCGGAAGATTTCAGCAAGGTATTTCGGTAAGGGTTCTGGCGCACCACCGCCAAAAAGGGGATCGCGCTCACCATTGATTTCTTGAATGGCGATCCCCAGCAAGCGCTCTAAACCCGTGGCGGCAGCTCCATGCATCACATCCGCGAATACTTGGAGTTGGCCCTGCTCGATCGCCTGACGGATTTTAGCGATATCAACCTTTTGGCGTAAAGCATCACAGTAGCTTTGCCACGGGTCAAAAGGGGTGATTGTTCCTGTAGTGCGATTGATCTTTAGTGTCTCACCCAAGCGAGCTTCAATCTGTTGCGTGATCACCTGAGTCACCGAGCCACCAAAAAAGCCCTTGACCTTTAGACCCAGATATTCAGCTGGGTTGTGACTGGCGGTGAGGACTAATGCACCCAAGGCATCCTGGTCTTTAGCAGCCCAAGAAAGTGCTGGCGTTGGGGCATAGCTATCTGCAAGCAGCACATCAAACCCTGCTGCTTGCACTGCCTCGGCAACCGTTTGGGCAAATTGCTCGGCCATAAAGCGGCGATCGTAGCCCACGACAACCAAACGATTATTCGCAACCTGACCATAGTTATCCGCCAAGACTTGGGCTGCGATCGGGGCAACGTGCGCTACCCGCTCAAACGTGAAATCAGCGGCAATTCGGCCCCGCCAGCCGTCCGTACCAAATTTAATCGGGTTGGGAGAAAAGACCATAGGACAATGTAAAGAGAACAATAAACTAGATTTTTTTATTGGCTTTGTTCTGGAGCAGAAGGACTCTGCCATTCCAGATTGGCGAGAAATGCCTGGAGGCGAACCCGCTCAATTGATGGCCAGCCCCCTGTTTCTTCAATATTCCGCAAGACTTGCGCTAAACCATGACGATTATCTGGCAGAGCGGGATAAAACAATTCATCACGGATTTGTTGATGGAGTTGGTTGAGCAAGCGCAGCAGAGCAAGAATCTCTAAGCAATCATTGGCTTGGGTTTGGGCAATGCTTAAAATCTGGTGTTCGAGGTCGGTCAGTTGTGAACTTAGATCAGAATGAGTTGTGGGTTGCGCCTGTTCCATTATGTTCCAACCAGCTTGGAGAAAAAATGCTATCGCTTCAATCTTACGCTGGATCGTCGGCCGCCTGGGTAGCTCATCAAGGCGACATTCCCCGTGTACAATGGGCGTTATGCAATAGCGCGATTGAGACTTTAATACGCTATCTAATGACTAAATTGGGTGGAGTTTCACCATAGAGTTTCAAGCGTTGAACAATTGAATCACTCTTGCGACAGTAACCAACAGCCGCTTAGAGAAAACGAGCTTGCTATCTGAGCGTTTGTTGGGTCGGGGATTGATGTCGTTGTGAGACTCCTGGCAAGCTCTGCCACCTTTTATATAAAGCTAGAGAATGATGAACAGAGGTTGATTATGAGGTATTATCGCGGACTACTGGTGGCGTTTTTCGCCCTATGTTTGGGCTTTTTGACCGCCTGTAGTGATGGCCCTGCTAAGGCGGTGAGTGGTCAATACACCTATGACGATATTGTTAATACCGGTCTGGCAAACTCTTGCCCAACGGTTGATGATGCAGCACGGGGGACAATTCCCATCGAAGCGGGCCAACGCTATGACGTAACCGGTCTGTGTGTTGAACCATTAGAATTTTTTGTCAAGGAAGAACCGACTAACAAGCGTCGAGAAGCGGAATTTGTGCCCGCAAAAGCCTTGACCCGTTATACGTCGAGCTTAGATCAGGTGAGTGGCACTTTAACAGTCAGCAATGACGGGGTACTCTCCTTCAAGGAAGAAGCTGGCATTGACTTCCAGCCCATTACTGTACTTTTGCCGGGTGGCGAAGAGGTTCCTTTCATGTTCACCATGAAGCAATGGGATGCGAAAACAGCCAAAGGGTTTGATTCCATTAATACCCGTACAGACCTTAAGGGCCCGTTTTATGTGCCTTCTTATCGTGGCGCCGTGTTCCTTGACCCCAAAGGTCGCGGGATTGCTAGTGGTTATGACAATGCTGTAGCGTTGCCCGCCAATGCTGATGGCAGCAAGCTGACCCGTTCGAATACCAAGCGTTATGAAACAGGTCGCGGCGAATTGAGTATGCAAGTGACCCAAGTAGATGAAGCAACTGGCGAATTTGGTGGCACGTTCGTTAGTATCCAGCCCTCCGATACCGATTTGGGTGCAGCTGATCCAGAAGAGGTCAAAATCAAAGGTGTGTTCTATGGCCGAATTTCACCCAGCTTAGACTAACGTGCTGGCCGATAGGGCTAAAGTGCATTCTTTTTAAGTAAGACGATCGCTTGAATTTTTAAGATCAGGCGATCGTTTTTTGTGCCTACTGCACCTTTGTAACAACAAATTTTCTCCCCCCAAGGAAAATCGAGTTGGCATTTCCGAGACCTGGATCATAAACTGATAGACAGTTAGCTTACTGTCACCAACAAACCTTATTGCCATCTTTCGAGCTGGGTTTTAATCGGTTTTTTGACATTCTGTAAAATGGAATTGCACTAGAATTTCATGCCCATTTCTCAACCATCTACCTATCGTCAGACGACGACCACAACGTTACTCAGCCAGTATCGAACAGCCCCAACCCCACAACTGCGTAATCAAATTGTTCAGCTTAATTTAGGTCTAGTGCGCCGAGAAGCTCACCGTTGGGCAAAACAATGCGCCGAAATTCAAGATGATCTGATTCAGGTTGGAGTTTTGGGGCTCATTCGCGCGATCGAACGGTTTGATCTCCAGCGAGGATACGCTTTTAGCTCTTTTGCACTACCCTATATTCGCGGTGAAATTCAGCATTATCTCCGTGATAAAAGCCCCTCGATTCGTATACCACGGAGTTGGCTAGCGCTGCGTCAGCAGTCCGTTAAAGTCTCGCGTGA
This sequence comes from Spirulina sp. SIO3F2, assembly GCA_010672165.1. Taxonomy (GTDB): domain Bacteria; phylum Cyanobacteriota; class Cyanobacteriia; order Cyanobacteriales; family Spirulinaceae; genus SIO3F2. Next base: position 17,202 of record JAAHHN010000096.1, read on the forward strand.
ACTAGCCCGAGAGCTTCAGCGACAACCTACCGATGTTGAAGTGGCGATCGCCCTCCAGATTCCGCTAGAGCAATGGCAAGATATTAAGCTCGCCTATCGCAACCAAGCGCCTTTAAGTCTGGATTCCCCCGTACGAGACGGTGACGAGGGCCAGGTCAATCTGGTTGATTTGGTTGCCGATCCGCAATATCGCAGTTTCCAACTTGCGCAAGAGGATCGTTTGCGTCTGCAGCAAGCATTGGTGCAACTGGAACACAAGACCCGAGAGATTTTAGAATTCGTCTTTCTCCAAGATCTCACTCAAAAGGAGGTCGCCGAACAGCTCAATATTAGTGTAATCACCGTCTCGCGTCGGGTTAGAAAGGGGGTTAAGGCGCTACAAAGCCTAATGCTCAGAGGTGATGAGCGTTAGCTGAGTCCTGATATTTGTCTGAGTCAAAGTTGGATTGTCACAGTAAGATTAAAGTCGGTACTCGTGGTACTTGGTTGATGACTACACTCACTCTCCATATCCTTGGACACTTGCCTTTTAGTTACTGCCCTTAAGCCATGATCCAACGTCATCTCAAAATCAGCCTTGCCCTTACTCCCCTATTCTTTACTGTTGGATGCGGCAATTTGCCCTTTTTAGGTGGAGATGATGGGGTAGTCAGCGATCCTGCTGCAACACCAGCCCCTGGGACGCCTGCACCTGCGGTGCCAGCCGCACCTGCCCAAGCAGATAATGCTGATGCTGACTTTGAAGACCCATTGGTTGAAAGTGAACAAGAACCTCAAAAACCCGCAGATCCTAAGGCTGCAAGTGGATTAATTCCGCTGGCGAGTACGGATGCTGCTGCCAAGCTTGCAAAACCAGGACGTCAAGATCCGTTTGCCACCATTCCAATTAGCACGGAAGATTTAGAGAGTAAAGAGGGTACACAAGCTTCAACTGTGCTGCCCAAACTACCTACTTTGCCAGTTCCCCCTGTATTTCAGCTACCACCATTCGAGATCGGTTTCCCTCCGCCAGAACCCACTCCAGCACTGCCTGCTGATATCTCTGTCCCTTCAGACGCTCCCTTTTCACCTGAGCTACCACCATTACCCGAACCAGATATTGCCAATACTCTCGTCGTCACAGGTGTCATCATGGTCAAAGGCATTCCTCACGCGATTGTGGAAGGCCCTGAATTGAAGAGCACTTATGTTCGAGAGGGAGATTATCTTTTGAATGGCCAAGTGCTAGTGAAGCGCATTGAAGCAAGTAAGGGAGGGCCTGCATTCGTTGTTTTCGAAGAACTCGGGATTGAAGTGGTGAAACAGGTCGGAGAACAAGCCGCAGGCGCACAAGCTTTGCCACCTGAGTTCTAAGCACTCACTCATCACAACAATGCCTACGCAAATTATCACGCCCAATTTCCCCTTGTCCCTCGCTGTTTATCGGGAAATCCAAGCCCATCTTCAGCAGTTGCCAGGGATTATGGTTCAACTCACCCCGGCAAAACACCAACAGTTTGATTATGATGATAGCCAAGTGGTGAATCTAAATATTGTTTATCCGGAAAACATGCCCAATCTTACTCAACAGACGCAGATGATTCTCCAGCATTATGGAATCACAGGTTAATTCTTGTTCAACAATTGATGAGTTTTTTGAATAGACAAGGAACCTTATGGACGTCCTGGATAACGGGGGAAACCACCACCTAGTTCAGGTGTAGAGAGATCATCTATGGGAATCCCAACTTGGGTAAAGGGAGCACCGAGACGAAATTCCCCAGTGAAGGTTGTTCCATCAGCAAAAGTTGCAGTTCCTGAACCATGCGGTGCGCCATGGCGGAGATCGCCAGTGTAACGATCGCCATTGTTATAACGGCAAGTTGCCCGCCCAATCAAAGCAGAATCATTGAACTGGCCATCACATCGGCCAAAGTCTGGAAAACTCAATGTCCCCTGTCCGTTTGGTTGACCTCCCCAAAAATTACCCGAGAAGCGAATGCAATCATACTGACTACCACGAACCACACAGATGTCATCATTATAAGTACCCTGTCCATGGGGAGCGCCATTGCGAAACTGTCCATCATAGCGGGCACAACGTATATCATCTTGACTATTAATTGTGTAAACACGACATTTCCCATAAATGAGGCTACCACGACCGGAAAATAAACCATTGGCAAAACCACCATAGTAGCGACTTAGATATTCTTCCTGTTTCCATTCGATGCTGACAAAATAGGGCTCACCCTCAATGTCCTCTTCTTCAATCGAAGGTGGCCGCGTCGTGAAAACAAATAAACCTGTGCCGTGGGGTAGGCCATCACGGACATCGCCTTCATAACGATACTCATCTGCATAAACAAAGCGACCTTTTCCATTGGGACGATCATCTCGAAATTCGCCTTCATAGGTTGTTGCACTTCTAGATGAGTCATCGCCGCCGCCTTCATCACCTTCACGAGGATAGTAGTAAAACACCCCTCGACCATGACGTTTCCCGTTGAGGATATCCCCACGGTAATAGCCATCGGGATACTGACAAATCCCATTCCCGGTATAGCCCGTAAATTGACCTTCACACACCACGCTATTGGGCAAGGTGATGATGTACTGCGCTTCGGCAGGACTGACTGTACCAACCAATCCTTGAACCAATTGGGTTCCCAAAGCGGTGAGTAGGCTTAATCCCCAGGTACGCAGTGAATTGCGCATCACAACAATGCTCCTAGCTATGCAGTCGTTTTCTCAAAACTTCCCTACAGTCTAGCCCGAAATCACTAGCTCTAAACTACTTCAAGTTTGAAACCTAAAGTTTTCGGGAGGGACAATTTCCCTCCGCGTGACCCAGCGAGATTGTCCCTGTATGATGCTCACGAACCCGAAACGATCGCTCTCAATCAATCGAACGGCTTTAATACACTCAATACCGCACTCTTAAGGTCACAGTTCCTTGGACAGTGGAATCACCACCAACAATTGGACTGGTGGCTGCGTCTACCACTAAGGCATTACTTTGAATCGGGCTTAAAGCACGGGTTTGACCCAGATCAATGGAGACAACTTCTTGAATGGTCAGTCCGAGGGCAGATAAGACCGCATTCGCTTGACTCTGAGCATTTTGGGTAGCGAGTCGTAGGGCTTCGAGACGGGCCTGCTCTAGTTCGGCCTCAGTAGCCAAAAACTCGACCCCATCAATTCGGGTTGCCCCTACTTGGATGGCGTCATCAATAAGTGCGCCTGCTCGGTCGGTTGCAATCCGAAAAGCAACACTATTAGAGCCGCTATAGCCAATAAGCTGAGGATCATCAGTATTGCGCTCGTAGCGGGGTTGGAGCCGAATACCGGTGGTTTGCATGCGCTCTACGCCGCGCGATCGCAACAACCTAACCACAGCTTGAGTCCGCTCAGCCACTTGAACTTGTACATCAGCAGCATTGTCATCTCGAACATCAATGGCCAGCCGAACGCGGGTAATCGTTGTGGGGACAGAGACCGTTGCCGAGCCGGTTACACTCAGGATGCGCTGGGGGGCTTCTTGAGCCAACGCCATAAGGGGCATGCTCCCCCCTAAAGCCACAGACAGACCCAAAACTCCCAGCGATCGCGTTAAAGCTTTCATCTCATCCTCCTTGACTCTATTCCCGTCACTTAAATAGTTGAACCTGTGTTACCACCCATACCCGAGTCCTTGCGCCACTTATACATTTTTAAACAATTCCACTTATCGTTCACCCGAATATACTCCACATGATCGGTGAGTTTATAAATCCAAATCATGCCGCGGCCACTCGTTGCATTGGGGCCAGGTGGATCGGCTAATTTCACTTGCAATGTGCCTTCCCAATCAAAGACAGCACCCTGATCCCAAACCCGAAACTCAACCCATTGTTTAAAGTGCAAGATCTCTAGCCAGATCAAGGTGCTAGCCGGTTTTTCGTGGTGTGCATGTTTTACGGCATTGACAAAAGCTTCAACCATGGCAGTCTGACAATTCCAGAGAATTGCCTTCGGGAAACACCGCGCACAAAAATCAATAACGCGATCGATTTCTTCGATACGATTTTCGAGACAAAACTTATCAATGCGGCTGGGCTGCTCCTGGCTGTCAAACTCCAATCTTGTCCCCCCGCTTACACAGCACCACTATCTTTATGAAAAACGATCCAGATCGTTTTGAGAATGAGCTTGATGTCATACCACAAACTCCAGTTCTCTTGATATAGTAAGTCGAGTTTGATCACATCTTCAAAATCTTTGACCTTTGAACGACCATTCACTTGCCATTCTCCCGTCATTCCAGGTTTGACATCGAGACGTTGCCATTGAGGGATCATGTATTTCTCGACTTCAGCGGGTGTTGGCGGTCGGGTTCCCACCAGACTCATTTCTCCTTTCAACACATTCCAGAACTGAGGCAGTTCATCTAGACTTGTTCGCCGCAGAAAGCGACCAACCTTAGTGATGCGTGGATCATTCTCGTTTTTGAAGAAAGCGCCCTTGGCTTGATTGGGAATACTTGCCTTGAGCTTTTCTGCATCAGTGCACATAGAGCGGAACTTCCAAATCCGAAAACGACGCCCCAACCAGCCACAACGGACTTGGCAAAACAAAATGGGACCCGGACTATCGGTTTTAATCGCGATCGTAATTGGGAGGAGCAGCAATCCTGTGATCCCTAATCCGACCAGGCTGCCTACAATATCGATGGTTCGTTTTACCCAGGACGAGACAGAAGGATGGGTCTCGGGTGGTACAACTGATGTAGCTTCTACAGGCTGGGGGTGAGTTGTGGGAAATGTGGTTTGCTCAATGGTTAACACTTGATCCAAACCCGTCATTGCAAAGACAGCCATAACCGGGGATTGGACATTGCGCAAAATTAACTTTAAGCCTTGTTCTTGAGATGTTTTGAGATTGTTGACTAAAGCTCCAATTCCACTGCTGTCAATAAATCGAGTTGCTTCAAAATCGAGCACAATGTGGGTGGGGATTTTCGACTGTGCCAACAGGTCTTGATATTGCTGCTTGAATGCCACTGCCTCCACGACTGTCAGACGTGGAGGGATTTGCATAATGGGTGCATCTTTATCCACAAACCGGATCTTAAACTGGTTTTCTGGCATTTCACTCTCAACGACCATTCTATCCCCACAATTGGCTCCTGCTAACGACTCTTTTTCTTTATAGATCATTTCCTGGCGCTCAATTTCAGGAGAATTCCTTCAGCGCATTGTTCTAATCTGTTTCCATTGCGACATTTTCTCTTATCTTCTTCAATATATCGCCTTAGGCGAGCTATCCTCTGCCTTCTTTTAGGGCGTGTCGTCAGTTAACACCAGAAGTCTGATGGGACAAGGGATAGAGCGCCTGACCTTAAAAACAGAAAAAGGGGCTGTAAGTCAGTCATAGCAAGAGTTTAAAGTGTAAGTGACGACAGCCCCTAGTCCAGTCGCTTCAAATACGAGAGATCAACTGCTCCAAAGTGGATGCTAAAGGCAACATGCATATTTTCCATCGATTGAATCAGCCAAGGGACACCGTCTTCATCAGCAGCCTCATAGTGATTGAAGAGAATTGCAAATCGGCGCTCTAGAGAAGGTTTGACCTGCTGGCAGAGGAGGGTGATTTTAAGCAAAAGGGCAATCGTAGGAGTCGCTCCTAAGTTAGTAACTAAATCTACAAAAACGTAGTGATTGGGACGCTGGCTGCTTTCTACTACCAAGAAATTGAGCAAATGGCTAGCGGTACGCAGAAGAAGCCGAGCATCAGGACGTTGGCGATCGTAACGGGTTAGGGTACTACACAGCTTGTTGTAAAGTTTGTCGTTAAACGTTTTACGCCCATATCGAGAGTCGATCGCTGCGGTGAGATATTCATATAAGTCGTCCTTGAAACTTTTAAAAGAAGGGGCTTGCAGACTATGGGTCAAAAAGCTTTGGGCAAGATCGTGATGGGTGTTTTGACCTTGCACTTTGCCGACAAACTGTTGCAGCGCTGTGGTTAGCTCTGGATCACTGAGAAGCGTCGGATTAGGGATGGGGTGAATATTTCGCCCTCGACGTTGGGCTTCTGCAAGGCGAACTTGGTAGGTCACATAGCTAGAGAGATCGAGTTCAAATTGCTGCTGGAGCTTGTCTCGGATTTGGCGAACATTTTGTTGATGTTCGTAACTGCTATCACGACTGAGTAAACAATGCTCATGAAGATAGGGATAACGATTAATCAATCGTCCAACTAAACGCCCGCCCGGATCTTCGGCTGCTAGGCTGTTGTAGCGGCTTGGACGCAAGAGTTTTCCCCGAGATTCTTGGGTATGACGCACAACAGTGGCCAAACGTTGTAATGTCGTAAACTGCTCTGTTCCTTGAAATTCGCGCATCAAAATTCGCAGGCGGCGGGCACCGCGGGCAAAGACACTCCCAACGGGGGGAATATGTTCCAGCAATGTCACTAACTCTGGAATTGCCCAACGGGTATTGGGTTGCATCTGCCAGCGATTCACCAGGATGTGACAACAACGGTTTAGCAGCAGCGGAAAACTTTCATCGGCTGACTTCTGAACCACAAACCGTTCAAGCGCAACTCGCACTTCAATCGGCTGATAGTCGCGCCCACCAATAAATAGACGGCGAAAACGATCAAGCATATCTTCTGGACATTCCGACTGCACCATGTACAGTAGGTGGTTACAGATGAGTTGCTCGTCATCATGATTGTCTTTAGCGTAGGAATCAGTCAATGCGATCACTCGATACGTCCCTCCCTGTCTGTTATACCAATCCCTCGGCAACCCTAGCCAGTTCTAATGGGAGGCAGCTCCGCATTATGAACTGATGTCAAAGACAGGGCAATTGAATGTAACCACTCGTTGAAAACAAGCGTTTTCTAGCTCATGGCTCAAACCATGATTTTCAACATACTTCCAGTTCTATACTAGCCTGCTTTTTTCGCTGGAGCATTCCGCAATCTGACCGAAAGCCGCATAATAGGGAGCGGCGCTAGATCACAGTCTCGGGGTTGGGATTTAGTTGGGTTCAACGTTATGGGGCTTTAAATGAATGGCTGCTAGTGGGCTCTCCTTAGCTCAAATTGCACAGGTGATCAAAGGAGACTGTCAAGATCCAACCATCATTCGAGATGTCGTTACCGATAGTCGTCAGTTGCAGGCGAGAGATTTATTTGTGGCCCTTAAGGGCGATCGCTTCAATGGTCATGATTTTCTGACTCAAGTAGCAGCAGCAGGAGCAGCAGGGGTAGTTGTGAGTGATCCACCCCTAGCTAATTTGGGAATTCCGGTGTTTCATGTGCCGGATACCTTAGTGGCTTATCAGCAGCTTGCCCAGTATTGGCGATCGCAATGGTCGATGCCTATTATTGGCATCACTGGCTCTGTGGGCAAAACCACCACCAAGGAGCTGATCGCAGCGGTGCTGGCAACCCAAGGCACGGTGCATAAAACCCAAAAGAACTTCAATAATGAGATTGGTGTACCTAAGACGCTGCTACAAATCGAGGCTAAGCATGATTATGCTGTGGTTGAAATGGCCATGCGGGCACGCGGAGAAATTGCGTTACTGGCTGAGATTGCCCAACCCACCATTGGCCTGATCACGAATGTGGGGACGGCTCATATTGGTCGCCTAGGCTCAGAACAGGCGATCGCCGAGGCTAAATGTGAGTTGTTGGGTCATATGCCATCAGATAGTTTAGCGATCCTCAATGCGGATAATCAGCGTTTGATGGACACAGCTGCCACCGTATGGCAGGGGAAAACAATCACCTATGGTCTCCAGCAAGGCGATCTGCAAGGTACGCTACTCGATGCCCATACGGTACAGATTAATGGGCAAACATATCCTTTGCCGTTACCAGGGGAACATAACGCCTCTAACTATTTAGCGGCTCTCGCTGTTGCCCAGGCGGTGGGCATTGACATTACCCAATTTGCGGGCCAACAACTCGTGGTTGAATTGCCTGGGGGGCGAGCCAAACAATGGCAATTAGCATCGGATATTGTGCTACTCGATGAAACCTACAACGCGGGTTATGAGTCGATGGTGGCGGCGTTGAAACTCCTCAAGGCGACTCCCGGTCAGCGCCATATTGCGGTGCTGGGCACGATGAAAGAACTGGGGGAGGCTTCAGCTCAACTGCATCGGCAAGTGGGCGAACAAGCAGAAGCATTGGGA
>JAAHHN010000097.1 GCA_010672165.1 Spirulina sp. SIO3F2
TGGGTCAGCCGCTGGCTGATAGCGTCAGGCAACCCATGGAGAATGCCTTTGGCGCAAATTTTGGTGGGGTTCGCATCCATACAGACAACACCGCAGATCAGCTCAATCGTTCGATTCAGGCCCAGGCCTTTACAACCGGACAAGATGTCTTTTTCCGCCAAGGAGCCTATACCCCCACAAACAAGGGAGGACAAGAGCTACTCGCCCATGAGCTAACCCATGTGGTGCAGCAAAGTGGTGCAGGCGCTTCAGATGTCTCCTCAATCCAAGGCCAGGTGGTGCAGCGGCGGCTCCCACCGAAAGAGGCAATCGAAATAACCCTGGATACAGTGGAGGGCAAAGCTGGCCAGGAAGAAGCCAAAGCTAATCTTTATCGTCTGTTTTACATTGAGCATCAACAAGATCGGCTGGTGAAGCCGGTAACCCGTGTTCCATACGATGACCCAGAGGATGCGGTAAGTACTGTATTCCCGAATGATCAGTTTGATGCCGATGCCTATGAAAGTTTGTATGTGGTCAACGAGCAATACTCAGAGGTTCTGGCTTCCGAGCAGGGCTTGCATAATGATGACTGGAATCGCATTGCTCAAGTAGTGGTTAATGCCAGTCAACTCGCCAATTCCTGTAGTACTAGGGGCTTATGGATAACAGAGGTGTTTGGTCCGAGTGACGACAGAAACTATAATGCAGACTACGTCAGTGGTGTGTACAAAAAAGCCGCGAAGCGACTAGCCGGATTTGGTCAAGACAACTTCACTATTGACTATCACGGAGATGATGCTGAAATGCATGTTGCAGGCAGCACGTCCCCCGGGTCAGGCAAGATAAAACTGTCGCCCAAGACAGTAGAAGCTGACGAAAGAAATCTCTCTACTGTCCTGCTGCATGAGGCTTGTCACGAAGTCGATGCTAGAGTGATTGATTGTGGATACTACGGGACGGCACGATTCACAAAGATGTCTCAAAAGCAGAAGAAGAAAAACGCCGCCCACTATGAAGAGATTGCAAAGCGAATTGTCGGCACGTCCCGGTATGACGGCCAAACCTTTGTTCCAGAAGCGGCGCAACAAGCGCAGCTCGGGCGGTTAGAGACATTCAAAGTCAGAGAACGTCACGCCAATGAAGCGCTTCGCGGTTTATGGAATATCTCGTTAAGTCTCCACGGGATTCTGCGGGATATGGCATCTGGGACCAATATGTATAACATGAATAACGAACAGGCAGCCAGATTTGTGACAGCTGTGAAAACTGCTTATTCCTTAGGAACAGCCGGCAACGAAGAAGGCGCCCCAATCATTACCCAGCTCGAACTAGCTCTAATGGAATCAACAGTGAATGTATTCGGACGAGCGATGAAGCAGGTCAAGAAACTGAAGAGTGGAGCTGATCGCACTGAACAAGATCGCTTGCTGGCAATGAGCGTTAAGGAAGTTGGCATGGAAGCGATTTATCAAGTCGGGGGATTTCAAGGGATGACCTATGACATGGATAACAATCATGTCGATCGCATTAAAGCGGGTGTGATGATGGCCCCCATTAGCCAAGGTGATCCGTGCCCACAATTTAACGCCTAACTCTAGCTCCGTCGGTTGTGAAATGTCTCAGTACAGGACAAAAGTGATAGATTGTAGGTTGGATTGACGAAGGAAACCCAACACCAGCAAGGATTACAAGGAATGTGTTGGGTTACTCTGCGAGAAGCAAGCTACGCTATGGCTCTACCCAACCTACGAAATCATCAGGGTTTCAGAAGATTTCTGATTTTTTGTCCTGTACTCAGGTGAAATGTAGGTGTAAGGCGTGGTCTGGGCCAAAGGACGGAATGCAATAGCAAAGTTCTCGGGTGGGCGATCTTGGTAGTTTAAACAGACAAACTTATCAAAGCTTGCCCTCGATGCTCAATCCACCCAGTCTCGGATTTCTGTATCCGTTAGAACCTTCTCAATCTTGATATATTCGCTGCGGGCTGCTTGCAATAGGTGTTTCATCTGAATGGGTTCATCAGCTTTTGCGGCAATAAATGCTGCATTCATGGCAATGCTTTTAATATTGCCCCCCGCCACTTCCAACTGGGCCAACAATTCATAATCGAGCTTCTGAGTGGGGGTTTGCTGGGGAAAAACCCGCCGCCAAATCTCGGCCCGTTGAGGCGCTTTGGGGAAGGGGAAATTAATCACAAAGCGAATGCGCCGGAGAAACGCTTGATCGAGGGAACTTTTCAGGTTGGTGGTGAGAATGGCGAGTCCTTGAAACGTCTCCATTCGCTGCAACAGGTAAGCCACTTCCACATTGGCATGGCGGTCATGACTATCTCGGACTTCACTCCGCTTACCAAACAGCGCATCAGCTTCATCAAAGAGCAAAATCACGCCCCCGCTTTCAGCAGCATCAAAGAGCTTGCGCAGGTTCTTCTCGGTTTCACCGATATATTTACTAATAATGGAACTGAGATCAATGCGATAAACGTCTAAATTGAGTTCTGAGGCGATCGCCTCGGCTGCCATGGTCTTACCCGTACCGCTGGCACCGGCAAACAAGGCGGTAATCCCTAAACCGCGCTTTTTACTGTTGCCAAAGCCCCAGTCTTGATACACTCGCAGCCGCTGTTCCACTTGAGCTGCGATCGCCTGTAAAACTTGTTGTTCTCGTTCGGGCAACACCAGATCAGACCAATGGGCTCCCACCTCAACGCGTTGGGCTAACTCATCCAAACGGGGACGGCTTTGGGTGCGACAAATCTCCCATAAGGTCTCAAAGTCTTGAGCTTCAGAACCGCCCAAGGTTAGGCAAGCTGACTGAATCTGACCTGGTGTGAGGTTAAAGTTTGAGATCAAACGCTGCACCTGACCATCCGCGGTTACCGCTGAATGCCCAAGGCGGGTCATCCAGATTTGTTGCTGCTCTATCGCAGTGGGGGCTTCAACTTCAAAAGTGATGATTGGCCGATGGTGTTGGCTATAGCGCAGTGTTGTACTCAGAATTAAGGGGGCTTGCAACGTATCAATCAGTCGCTGGACAGCCATTGAAGATTTATCGGTATAGCCAAAGTCCAACAACAGCATGGCACGATTGAGCCGCCATTCCCGCTCAATAAGGCGTTGCGTGAGATTCAAAGAGTCACTTTGGGACGCGAGAAATTCGGTTGAAAGGGCAAAGAGGCTGGTTTGGATCTGTTGGGCAACCTGATGGGCGATCGCCCGCTTAATCTGTTCATTGGCCCCCCATAGTTGAATGATGGGTAATCTCCCTTGGGCTTGTTGCCAAATTTGCACAATGCGGTTGGCGATCGTGGCATGGCTCTGAACCAAACTGGCTTCTGCCTGTACCGGGTCTAGCATGATGGCAAGGCGTTGTTCAAGATGCTGAATCCCCATCAAATAGTGCAAAATTTGTTCATCGATTCGGAGGGGTGATTGGGTTAAGACTTGACCCTCACCAATTTCCAAAAGTCGCCAGTGCCGTAAGGGAGCAGTGGGGATCAGCGCCTGCCACTCAGAATTCCCTAGAGCTTCAACTGCCAAGCTCAAAGTCGGGTAAGTCTGCTTAGGATTGCCGTTCGCACGAGCACATAGATCGCCCCAATCTCCGAGGACTTCCATTCCGGCACAGAGCACCAGCACATCCCGTTCAAAGTCCGAGAGATTGAACGTCTGGCACAAACGAGGTAAGCACAACAAATCAGAAGTCTCTGGACGTTCTGGCATGGCTTTCGAAGCAGGATGGCCGTTTCGCGTGATGGCGACTTGAATGTCTCGGAGTGCACCTAAAAGATATTGGCGATTGATTTGCTGCCAAGTTGAATGATCTGTGTGCTGGATTTGGCTCATTTGGTCAATGCAGCCCGTTTCATTGAGTCAGTTCGGACTTTGGCTATCTTAGCGCTCAATACAGGGGCGATCGCACTCTAGAACAGGGTCAAAAGCGATCGCCGCAACCCAACAGATAGGACTCGACTTTTGGCTAGTGAGATCTAACCCCATATTGGTTTAGAGTGATTGTATCTTCTCGCCTGAGGAATAAACGCCATGGGTCGTCGCCGCCGTCGTCGCTATGAGTCTGCTTCGCAAAACGTTGAACCTCAGGTTCAGGCTCAAACAGAAAGCTCACATTATTCCCGGCCCTTCCCCACATCTAAACCCTGCCAAACTCAGACTGAGCAGCAGCAATTAGCCCAACCGATAGACGCTGCTCAATATAATGCGCTGACCCTACCGATTATGCCCAAGCTCACGATCGGTGCAGTGGGTGATAAAAATGAGCAAGAAGCGGATGCAGTGGCAGCCCAAGTGGTGCAGCAGTTGAATCAGCCACCTGTGCAGCGACAAGCATATGAAGAGGAGAAGGCTGACGCCCTTCAGCGGCAGTGCTTGGCTCAGAGCATTCAACGCACGGAAGGTTATGAGGATGAGGACGAAGACGAGATTCGGATGAAACCGTTTGAGGGGATGGTGCAGCGCACTGAAGGTTATGAAGACGAAGATGAAGAAGAAATCCGAATGAAGCCCTTGGTGCAGCTTAAGAGAATGAATGGGGGTGGGGCTGCTTCGCCAGAATTAGAGCAATCCATTCAGCGAGAGCGGGGTAAGGGGCAACCGCTAGCTGAGAGTATCCGGCAGCCACTAGAGAATGCTTTTGGTATAGATTTTGGTGGCGTTCGCGTCCATACGGATAATGTGGCGAACCAACTCAATGAATCGATTCAAGCCAAAGCCTTCACGACCGGGCAAGATGTGTTTTTCCGCCAGGGGGCCTATGCACCCGAGAGTCAGGGCGGGCAAGAGTTGTTGGCCCATGAGTTGACCCATGTGGTGCAGCAAACTGCCCCTGCTATACAGCAAAATCCAATGCAGTCCACCCCAGCGAATCAAATGATGGTGCAAGGGGTTTTTTATGTGACGGGGCAAGATAAATATTACAGCCATGCTCTTGAAGCTCAAGAAGTCACTCCGAACCAAGGAGTGATTTCGGTCGTTACAACATCGGATGACTTCACAGGGGGTCATGCCATTATCTATACCGAACAGGTCGTTGAAGACGGTGACGATTATCGGCCGGTAACCAAAGAGATTGATCTGATGCCGGCAAATGAAGGTGATGGTGTGGCTATTAATTATGTTGACGCCTCTGAGGATCACAAGGAGCGTCTAGCGAGTAATAATCGTAAGAAGAGTTGGGTTGTGGACAACAATACTATCGAGGTAGCTATCAACAAAGCATTAGCGCTCCAAGGAAATCAGGACAGATACACGTATGAATATGTTGGTATTTCTCTCAACCCCAAGATACATGCCATCAATTGCGCTCGGTTTGTCGAAAAGGTTTTGAAAGCCGCAGGGATTGGTCAATCTTTGGCAGGAACCCTCTTTAAAATCCCCAAGACCTTACTGGAGGGAGAACATGTTGATTATGAGCCAGATGAAGCATATATGGCTCAGAAAGAATTGTATCCAGCTCTAGAAGGATGGTATGAAAGAGTCGAGTTTGAAGCCGGGAAAAAAATGATGGGATCTCGTGTTTTTCCGGGAAAATTGAATACTGAGTTTACCTTCAAAGCAATCCCGCCTGGCTATAATCCATTCACCCCAATTAATGAACAGGAGTTAGACGAATTTGGTGAGAATGATATCCGTTCAGATATTCGGTATCTAACCCCAGATATCAATGAGGGAATTGCTAACCTTCAGGCTCCGGGAGGAGAAACAATATACGTCAGTCTTGCTGAGCTTTTTGATTTTAATGCTGATCCACCAACATTGATAACAACTCGGAGAAAACCTCGAACAACAAATTTCAGGATTGGTGGATATCGTGCTGAATAGTTGAGTTATTTACTGACCCTACATTTAATCTTTTTTTACCAAAACTAGCTCCAAGAGTGGGTTGATGATTACATGGGGTGTTGAGCATTACAAACAATAGCAGTGATAGCTGAGATTCTACTCTGGATACGACGAAAGCAGGGGAAGCTGGATGGTAAATGTCGTTCCCTGACCCAATTCTGAGGCACAGGTAATGGCTCCACCGTGTTTTTCGGTGATGATTTGATAGGCGATCGCCATCCCCAATCCTGTACCTTTACCGACCCCTTTTGTGGTAAACCCTTGCTCAAAAATGCGTGCTTTGACCGTTTCTGGCATCCCCATCCCATTGTCAGAAACTTTGACCAAAATACTCTCTTTCGCTTCATTGAATTCCGTTTCAACGGTAATACAATTGGGCTCTTTGGCAATGTCTTCAAAAGTTTTGCCATTATTGCTTTCATCTAAAGCATCGATCGCATTGGCAAATAAGTTCATCAACACTTGACTGAGCTGCCCTGCATAACAGTAAATTGCTGGGATGTCGTCGTATTTTTTCACAACTTCAATCGCAGGGCGCTGTTCATTTGCTTTAAGGCGATATTTAAGAATCAACAAGGTACTATTGATACCATCATGCACATTAAACTCCATTTTCTTATCGGTGTCTGTGCGTGAAAAAGTTCGCAAAGATGTACTGATATTGCGAATGCGATCGCACCCGGATTCCATTGAAGCAATCAGTTTAGGGAAATCTTCAGCAATAAACTCTGGATCGAGGTCTGCGATCGCTTCAGCGATTTCTTCAGGAGGCGAGGTATGTTCTTGATAGAGACTGAGAATTTCGAGTAAATCTTGTAAATGCTCTTGGGCAGCACTCACATTGCCACCAATAAAACCAACCGGATTGTTAATCTCATGGGCCACACCTGCCACCAGATTTCCCAATGCAGACATCTTCTCGCTCTGCACCAATTGAATTTGAGCCTGTTGAAGCCTTACCAAGGCTTGTTCCGCTTTATTCTGAGACTGTTCGGCTCGGGCTTGGGCTTGTTGCGCTTGACTGTAGAGTTGGGCATTTTGCAAAGCCACTGCGGCTTGGGCACAGAGGAATTCAATAATCGTTTGGCGGTTGGGAGTAAAGATGCCTTTGGTGGTGAGATGTTCAAGATAGGCAATGGCGACTAAGTTACCTTGATTGAGCAGCGGTACACAAAGCACACTTTGAGGTTGATGCTTGAGCAAGTAGCCTTCAAGAATGCCTGAAATCCCAGTTTTAGCTTCACTAATTAGAACAGGTTCTTGGGTGTTTTTGACATATTGAATCAGGCGAATCGGAACCGGACTCTCGGCAGTCAGGGGTTGAGCTGTCGTTTGGGTAACGATTTTGCTGTTCCCGATCTGTCCAGCAGTAGTTTGGAGTTGCCATTGTTCTCCATCAGGCATGAGCAGGGCCATTTTCTGTGCACCTGCATTGGTGAGAATAATCTCAGCAATCTCTCCCAACAGTTCATCTAGCTCAATGGTGCTGGAGAGTTTTTGGGCAGCTTGGAGGATAGCAGCAAAGTCGAAAGCTTCTGAAATGTTGACACTACTCTGGGTTTGACTTTGGAGAGTGGCGGTTAAGGTTTGGGTGAGGCTGGTGAGACTGTCGATTACATTGAATTCAACCCGTTGTTTTTGCAGAATGGGCGTGAGGAGTTTGGGGTAGTTGGTTTCGAGGTGGTCGGTTTTGGCTTTAGCTCCCCAGCGAGCGTAGCAATAGTAGGCTTCCTGCATATGGAGTGCTGCATATTTTGCTTTATGCCAGTCCAAGTAGAACTTTGCAGCAAGTTCGTTAGCCAGGGCTTCATCTTGGATATATTCGTTTTCTTTGGCTCCAACAATAGCTTGATTGTAAAGCTCCATTGCTTTCAAGCGGTCTCCATGAACGCGAGATATCTCTGCTGAAACAAGCTGATATTTGTGTAAAAAATTGTAAGGGCAATTTTGAGACCACGTATGCAGAACTTTTTGTAGTGCGTCAAGTTCCTGCCAATCAATTGCTTGTTGCTGACTGTCTGATTGAAAATAAAGTGCAGTTAGACTGAGGGGATAGTAAGTGTGGTAGATAATAATCGGAGAAAATCCAAAGTTTGCAGGTAACGTTGGCTTCAAGGCGCGAGCAATTTGAATTGCTTCTGTATACTGTCCTTGCAGATATAACCACTGTAAAACTAAGAACCCATACCAATTGATTCCATGGTCATATTTTTTTTGTCGCCAATTTGAAACTAGAGGATGTTCTAAAAAAGCATCATAGGTCAATATATCGTCAGACGCCGATTTTTTGATCAATGCTTGGACAAATTGTTGTTTCAATTCAAAGGAAGACAACATATTCAGATCATTGACATCTCGAACATAGCTCATATATTTTTGGATTTCTGCATGAACAAAATCGAGTGAGCTCCCTTTGATAATGTGAGTCCAAACGATAAAGTCAGCAGCCCAGACTCCAAAAATCAAATCTCCAAGTTCTGTACAAATTGTAAAAGACTGTTCATATAGAGAGAGATTTTCCTTGAGAGGGCGGGTGTAAGGATTAATCGCATGACCAAAATGATTATTGTTTTTGGCAATAAATTGTGTATTGTTGAATTTACGATCGGCATCAAGTGCAACTCGCCCAAATGCATAGGCTTCTCGATATTCCCCTTGGTATGCTAAGGTCATGCCATAAGAACAATAGGCGAAACCAGAACTCTCTGCATGACCATATTTGAGAGAAAGATTCATCATGCGTAGTGTTGTAAACCAATTGAGGTTTGGATCACCGGCAACATAAGCAGCCGACCATAGAATACTTAAGAGCTTCATGCAACTTTGCTGTACTGGATCACTCATCTCGGCTAACTCTAAAAGTATTGTTGGAGACGATGTTGTAAAAAAGTGCCGAACTTGTTGGTGTTCTTGCTCAACTAAAGAGCGGAGTTCCTCTGGATTTGTTGGAATTTCCATCCCCAAAACGGCTAATCCTTTGATACCAGCCTCAACACTCAATAAAATATTTGTCCCTTGAGTTGTTCGTTGAGTCATCAAAATGCCATGAATTCGAGCTTCATCAAGGGGGGATTTGACTTCAAGTAGAATATCATTGAGTATTCTTTCGGATTCTTCAAAATGCCCTAGAAAATAATGACACTCTGCTTTCTCACGGCTAATATCAAGTTTAATTTGATAACAGTTCTGCCAACTATTGAAAGGTAATTGAGAAAGTCCAAAATCAAAATAACTAATAGCTGCTTCATAAGCCACAGATAGCTTGGCTTTCATGCCTGCGGACAAGGCAAGCCTTGATAGCTTTTCAGAAGAAATAGCCAGCGGATCAGCACTAATACCGATCATTAAATGATTTAAGATATCAAAAATATTATTATCTAAGCCTGTTACCTCTTGGTGTGAAAGGAGTAGTTTGCCAATTGTGAGATGAACAGACTGTTTTTGAGCAGCTTCAATTAGCAGATAAGCCGCTTGCTGTACTCGATCATGCAAGAAGCGATAGCCAACATATTGATTGGGAAAATTTTCTTCTCCATGATCAAATTCGGTTATTTTTTGAATAGCATTCTCTTGAAAAAACTTATAACTTTCGCTTTCCGGTATAACCAAACCTTCTTGCAGTGATTGCCACAAATCCACAGCCACTTCCTCTGGAAGAACATCACACACTACAGCCAACGTTTCCAAATCAAAATGGTTACCAATACACGCTGCTAACTTCAACATATCCTGAGTCGCCTGTGGTAACTTCAGTAATCGACTGGCCATGAATTCTACGACATCATTTGTCAGTGCGGCATCTTTGACCTGGACTAAATCACATTCCCAACACCCCATATCTCGATTGAAGACAATCAAATTATCTTCATATAAGCCTTTTAAAAACTGAGTGGTAAAAAAAGGATTCCCTTTTGTTTTTCGATATGTCAGCTCAGTTAAAGGTTGTGCAAATTCAGATGAGCAGCTCAGTGTTTCAGCGATCAACTGATTAATATTGGAGATCGGCAAAGGCGCTAGGGTAATGGTTGAAATCGCTGCCTTTTGCTTGTCCAACTCATCCAAGGTCAACATCAGTGAATGGGCTGGAAAAACTTCGTTATCTCGATAGGCTCCTAGCATAAGAAGATAACCCCTCTCGCTCTCACCCATCAATACTTTCATCAGATTAAGCGAAGCTGAATCTGCCCATTGCAAATCATCTAGGAACATCACTAAAGGATGTTCAGGAGTCGTGAACACGGCAATGAATTTCTGAAACAGAAGATTAAAGCGATTCTGAGCTGCCGTTCCTGAGAGTGCTGGTGCGTCCACCTGCACACCAATCACTTGCTCCAACTCCGGAATCACATCAATGAGCACCTGACCATTTTCCCCAACAGCTTTGAGAATCTGAGCTGTCCAATTAGCTAGCTCCTCATCCGACTCACTCAGAAGTTGCCCCATTAGGTTACGAAAGGCTTGCACAAAAGCTGAAAAGGGAATATTGCGATTAAATTGGTCAAATTTGCCTTTGATAAAGTAACCCTTTTTGCGAACAATGGGCTTGTGAACTTCATTCACAACAGCAGTTTTCCCAATCCCTGAAAAACCTGCCACCAGCATCATTTCACTACTGCCGTTTGTAACACGCTCAAAGGCATCGAGTAAAGTTTGAACTTCCGCTTCCCGTCCATAAAGTTTTTCAGGGATATTGAAGCGATCGCAGATATCTCGCTCCCCCAATTCAAAATCGGCAATTTCACCTGTGCGTTTGAGTGATTGCAGACATCGAGCTAAATCATGTTTTAAGCCCAATGCACTCTGGTAACGCTCTTCGGCGTTCTTCGCCATCAATCTCATGATGATGCCAGAGAGTGATTGAGAATGAAATTGACCTTGCGCATTCAATATGCCCCCTGGCGACATAGGAGCTTGGGCAATATGGGCATTAATCAGATCCAGGGGATCATCAGCGGTGAAAGGAACCGTTCCCACAAGCAATTCATATAAGGTCACCCCCAGCGAATAAAAGTCACTGCGATAGTCAATCCCTCGGTTCATCCGTCCCGTTTGTTCTGGAGAAATGTAGGCCAGGGTTCCCTCTAGCCCTTTGGGATTCATCAGTTGGCGCTGTTCTTTGGGAAGTAGAGAAGCAATACTAAAGTCGATGAGTTGCACTTGCCCAGTCTCAGGGTGCACGAGGATGTTGGCGGGTTTGATGTCTTTGTGGATAATCTGCTCTCCGGTGAGAATGTGGAGCGCTTCGGCGAGTTGAATAGCAACGGTGAGCAATTCGTTAAGCGCCTGTTCGGAATCTTGCCAATAGCTTGACAATGAAACTGCCCCCTCATCAGGCATCACCAGCGCATAGCCGTTGTTGTAGCGTTCTAGGGCTAAGGGTTTGACAATATATGGAGAGTCGAGATTTTGAGTGACGACATATTGATTGCGGAATTGAACTAACTCACTGAAAGTCGGATGTGGGTTACGCAGAACTTTGATAATGACAGGTTGAGCATCGCTAAGGCGAGTAGCACGATAGACCAGTGTTCGCGTACCACTGTAGAGCAGCTCAGTTTCTTGATAGTTCGTTAAATTCAGCATTTGCCATCACTTCATTAACCCAAGCTGAGACAATGCTTAAGAGCCTCTTCCAATTATGGCAATGGGTTTGTGAAATTCTTGTGAAGGCACTGTAAAGATTTCGACTTGTATTTACGGGGACTGTCACATATCGGTTAGAGGTAAGGTGAGAGTGAAGGTGGTACCTTGACCTGTTTCTGAGCTGCATTCAATAGTGCCATTATGTTTTTCCGTAATGATTTGGTGAGCGATCGCCATTCCCAAACCCGTACCTTTACCGACCCCTTTTGTGGTAAATCCTTGCTCAAAAACCTGCTCCACTGTTTCTGAGTTCATACCACAGCCATTATCTTGAATTTGAATCTGAACTTGCTCATCAACGACTGAGGTTTGAATCGTAATAAAATTTGGATTTTTTTCAATGTCTTGATAAGTCTTCTCTTGATTGGCTTCATCAAAGGCGTCAATAGCATTTGCCAAAATATTCATAAATACTTGATTTAACTGTCCAGGAAAACATTGCACCTCTGGCAGTTCACTATAGTTCTTCAAGATTTGAATTTGCGGACGCTGCTCATTGGCTTTGGTGCGGTGTTTAAGAATAAGTAAGGTACTCTCAAGACCATCATGAATATTGAAAGCGGTCTGATGATCTTGATCCTTGCGAGAGAAGGTGCGTAAGCTATCGCTGATATTGCGAATGCGATCAACGCCTGCATTCATCGAGCCAATCAGCTTGGGTAAGTCGTCTCGCACAAAGTCTAAATCAATTGCTTCGAGTTCAGTTTGAATTTGAGAATCATCCTGAGGTTTCGTGAGTAGGAAATCAATCAAGCTGAATAAGTCTTGCACATAGTCTTGAGCAGGTTGAATGTTCCCTTTCAGGAATCCCACCGGATTATTAATCTCATGGGCTACACCGGCCACTAGACTCCCCAATGCAGACATCTTCTCGCTTTGCACCAATTGAATTTGAGTCTGTTGAAGCTCCACCAAAGCTTGTTCTGTTTTAGCCTGGGATAGTTGGGCTCGTTGGTAGAGCTGCGCATTTTGCAAGGCCACGGCGGCTTGGGCACAGAGGAACTCAACGATCGTTTGGCGGCTGTGGATGAAGACACCTTTGGTGGTGGGATGTTCAAGATAGGCAATGGCGACAAGATTACCTTGATTAAGCAGCGGCACACAAAGCACACTTTGGGGTTGATGTTTGGGCAAGTAGCCTTCAAGAATCCCAGTCATCTCGGTTTTAGCTTTGCTAATCAGCACAGGCTCTTGGGTGTTTTTGACATATTGAATCAGGCGAATCGGAACCAGACTTTCTGGAGTGAGGCGTTGAGCTGGGATTTTGGTGACGATTTTACCATTCTCGATCTGTTCAGCAGTGGCTTGGAGTTGCCATTGCTCTCCATCAGGTATGAGTAGGGCTATTTTCTGTGCGCCTGCGTTGGTGAGAATAATCTCAGCCATCTCTCCCAATAGTTCATCTAACTCAATTGTGCTGGAGAGCTTTTGGGCAGCTTGCAAAATAGCGGCAAAGTCGAGGGCTTCGGAGAGGCTGGCACTGCTTTGGGTTTGGCTTTGGAGGGTGGCGGTTAAAGTTTGGGTAAGGCTGGTGAGACTATCGATCGCGTCAAATTCATCCTGTTGCTTTTGCAGAATGGGGGTGAGCAATTCAGGATAGTGGCTTTTGAGGTGGTCGGTTTTGGCTTTGGCTCCCCAACGGGCGTAGCAATAGTAGGCCTCTTGCATGTAAATGGAGGCAATCTTTTCTTTCCCCCAAGCCACATAAAATTTAGCAGCAAGTTCGTTGGCCAGGGCTTCATCTTGAATAAACTGATTTTCCTTGGCCCCAACAATGGCGCGATCGTACATCTCCAGTGCAAGTAGCTGCTCTTGGCGATTTTGAGCAACTTCAGCTTCAACCAAGTTTACTTTATGTTGGAAGTTCTCTGGACAACCCTCAGCCCACATCCTGAGCTGCTTTTGGTTATTTTGAACTTGATCTAAAATTTTTGCCTGTTCTACACAAGATGCACTTTTATAATGTCCTAAAAGGCTCAAAGAATGATAGTAACTATATTCAGCTATCGTAAAATGCCCATCAATAAATTGAATGAGTTCTTGTGCAGACAGTAAAGCCTCAAGAGCTTTTTGGGGGCAATAGAAGAGATATAAAATCTGAGCTTTGAGGATCTGATAGATGCAAATCCCTGGAAAGCTATCTCGACTTCGACAAGTATCAAAATATTGGTGCTCCTGCGCACTTTTGATTGCTCCAGGAGATTCATCCAATGGGATAGAGGTTAGACTTGAAATTGCCAACTGGCATCCCACAAGAATATCATAAGAGTAATAATGTTTTATCTTCTCTAGAAGGGGCAAATAAGTTGAAAACTCTGTCAGCAGCCCATCAAGATTTTTCCCGGAATGGAAGAGGCTTAAAATTCGGTTATAAGTAATGTAACCAATAAACTGAAGCTGCCCTGACTCTAAACCGGCTTCATATCCACGCTCATTAATCGTCTCACAATAATGAATCGGCTGTTGCCAATGCAATAAGAATGCTGCCAAAATATTGCAAGCTTTTGATTCTTGAGCCAAATCTTTGAACTTACGACTTAGATTTAAGGATAAAATACCGAACTCATGTCCTGATTTATAATCTCCAAACATAGAATTAACCAGAACACCGTAGAAAGAGTAACCGAAACAGCATTCTGCAATATGTCCGTATTGCAATGATAGATTGACCATCTTCACAACTAAAACGCACCAGAGCGCCTGATGAACGCTGAAAGTAGCAGGCAAAAGGTTATGAAGTATTTCGATCGCGCTCCTTTTTTCTGGGATCACCATTTCTGGACAATCAATCAGAGCAGAAATTTCTCGATCGCCCAATTGTTCTTTTGCAGATTGTAATTCTTGTTCGAGATCTTGTTTGAGTTGATCGTCCTGCCATTGAATCTCTAATAAATTCAAGGCAATTCGTCCAAAATCGATCGCCTTTTGGTATTGAGCTGTAACAGTATATTGAACAATAAGAATATTATATATTTCTATTTTTTCTATTGCTGACCTTGCCCGTTCCAGTGCCTTATTTGCAATAATCTCTGAGCGTCCCAGATCACCTTGCAGGTATTCACTCTCTGCACATTCTTTATGCAGATCAAACATCAATAAATAATTGTCATGCCAACCATTTTCTTTGAGAAGCTGGATTCCAAAACTTAAATAATTCGCAGATGCGGCATAAGCTGTTGATTTTTTTGCTTTGTGGGCAGCCCTTAAATTCAAAGTTGCAATTTGGGTTTTCTCTCGCTGATCGTCAATAAGCTCAATCCCATAATTGAGATTGTTGGTAATCTCAAAAACCTTATCATCTAAATTTTTCTCTGATGTATGTCCGAGTAGTAATCGACCAATGGTAAGATGAGTTTTCTGTTTTTGGGCCTCAGGAATCAAAGAATAGGCTGCTTGTTGAATGCGATCGTGTAAAAAACGATAGCCAACAGTTTCATCCTGACTTAACTGGGTATCGATAGCGCTTTGGAAAAACTTATAGGATTGGCTTGTCGGAATCACCAAACCTTCTTGAAGCGCACACCATATGTCTGCTGCTGATTCTTCTAAAGCAGCCTCCTTCACGACTGCTAATGTCTCCAAATCAAACTGATTCCCAATACAAGCAGCCAGTTTCAACACGTCCTGCGTCGCTTGGGGCAATTTCAGCAAGCGTCCCGCCATAAACGCCACCACATCATTGGTGAGGGCAGCAGCATGTACCTGTGCTAAGTCACATTGCCAATATCCCAACTCACGATTGAAGGTAATCAGTTTATCTTCATAAAGTCCTTTCAAAAACTGGGTGGTAAAAAACGGATTACCTTGGGTTTTGCGATAGACTAGCTTAGTTAGGGGCATGGCAATCTCAAGATTGCAACTTAGGGTCTCTGCAACCAACTGATTAATCTGCTGCTCAGATAAAGGAGCAAGGGTAATAGTAGAAATTGCCGCTTCCTGCTTCTCCAATTCTGTCAGCATTCGCATGAGCGGATGGGCTGGGAAGACTTCATTATCTCGATAGGCTCCCAGCAGCAGCAAATAGCTTGTCTCCCTATCCGCCATTAACACTTTCATCAAGTTTAATGAGGCTGAATCTGCCCATTGCAAATCGTCTAAAAACATCACTAAAGGATGTTCTGGCGTTGTGAAGACAGCAGTAAACTGCTCAAAAAGACGGTTAAAACGGTTCTGGGCAGCAGTCCCGGAGAGTTCGGGAACAGGCGGCTGCACTCCAATTACCCGTTCGAGTTCAGGAATCACTTCAATCAGAACTTGCCCACTTTCTCCCACAGCTTCGAGGATTTGCGCTTTCCATGTTTGCAATTCAGCATCAGCTTCTCCCAGTAATTGCCCCATCAAATCCCGGAGGGCCTGTACAAACGCAGAGAAAGGAATATTCCGATTAAATTGATCAAATTTGCCTTTAATAAAGTAGCCTTGCTGACGAACGATGGGTTTATGTACTTCGTTAACCACAGCGGTTTTCCCAATCCCGGAAAAGCCTACGACCAAAAGCATTTCGGCTCTTCCCCCTTGACTGCGGGTCCCTTGACCACGGGAAGTTGGGGGGGACGCAACACGCTCAAATGCATCTAAGAGGGTTTGGACTTCCGCTTCCCGGCCGTAGAGTTTTTCAGGGATCAGGAAGCGATCGCACATATCTCGCTCACCCAGCTCAAAATCAGCAATCTCTCCGGTACTATCCAATGATTGCAGACATCGCTCCAAGTCATGCTTAAAACCCAAAGCACTTTGATAGCGATCTTCCGCATTCTTCGCCATCAATTTCAGAATAATGCCCGAGAGCGCTTGGGGATGGAATAAACCTTGAGCATTGAGTAGATCACCCGGAGACATGGGGACCTGGGCAATATGCGCATGAATGAGCTCTAGGGGCTCCTCCTTAGTGAAGGGAACGGTTCCCACCAGCAGCTCATACAAGGTTACGCCGAGGGAATAAAAGTCGCTGCGATAGTCAATCCCCCGATTCATCCGCCCCGTTTGTTCTGGAGAAATATAGGCCAGAGTTCCCTCTAGCCCTTTGGGGTTAACCAGTTGCCGCTGCTCTTTAGGAAGCAGGGAGGCAATGCTAAAGTCGATAAGCTGAATCTGCTGAGTTTGGGGATGAATCAGGATATTGGCAGGTTTGATGTCTTTGTGGATGATTTGCTGCCCAGCAAGAATATGCAGCGCTTCGGCAAGTTGGATGGCGATATTTAGGAGTTCCCTGAGCTCATGCGCTGCATTCTGCCAATAGCTAGCCAGGGAAATCGCCCCTTCATCGGGCATTACAAGGGCATAGCCGTTGTCATAGCGTTGGAGTGCTAGGGGTTGGACAATATGAGGCTGCTCTAGGTTACGTGTGATCACATATTGGTTGCGAAACTGAACCAACTCATTGAAGGTGGGATGCGGGTTACGCAGCACCTTGATGATGACCGATTGCGCATCACTTAAATGGATAGCACGATAGACAAGGGTGCGTGTCCCCGTGTAGAGCAGTTCAGTTTGTTGATAGCCCGCTAAATTCAGCATTCGTTATCACGCGATCATGTGCCCAAGCCGCAATGATGCTTAAGGTTATCCTTCGATTATGTCCATGGGTTTGTGAAATTCTTATGAAGAAGCTGTAAAGATTTCTAACGTATTATGCTACGTTCCTCTCCAGGAGGTGACTCATCTCGCATCTATGCAACGCCATGCAATTTTAACTTTAATCTCTCCAACATCTTCTCTGCCAAACCCCATGCCTCTCGCCCCCTGGCGCTCCCCTCTTGCCCGTGCCCTCCACCGCAATCGCGCTGCTGCCGATGCCCGTTATTGCCAACTCGCCACCGTCAACGCTGACGGCTACCCCAGCAATCGTACGGTAGTGTTTCGGGGGTTTTGGCAGGAGAGTAATCACTTACAAATCATCACCGATGCCCGGAGCACCAAGCTGGCGCACCTCCAACGTCAGCCCTGGGGCGCGATCTGTTGGTACTTCCGCCAAAGCCGCGAGCAGTTCCGCCTTAGCGGTGAGATTAATGTTATTGATCACCGCACACCACGCCCAGATCTGCAACAAGCCCGACGTCAGATGTGGCAAAACATCTCCGACAATGCCCGCGCCCAATTCCTCTGGCCCGACCCTGGCGTACCCAAAGCTGACCCCGCCGCGTTTGAGGTAGTCCCTGATCCCGCAACCATTCCTGAAACCTTTGTGTTGCTGTGGTTCAACCCTGAGCAAGTGGAGCACCTAGAGCTACGGGGCGAACCCCAAAATCGGACGCGATATCAATACGAGCACCGTACAGGTCAATGGCAGGTTGAGGCGTTGAATCCTTGAACTCCATCAACATATTTATCACAGTCACGGAAACACAACCTTGAAATCCTGTAGTTGGATTGAGAGTCTACTGACTACAGATTACGGCTATGTCATTGGTTACAACACAAGAGGCGATCGAGAAGATGATTCCAGTCATCAAGGGGTTTGCTTTTCATATACCCTTAGCGCTTAGCTACGGAATTACGGCGATATCAAAGTTTTCGTTTGTGGTTCCCTTGGCAGTCTGGAGCCTGATTGGGACTGTTTTCCTCTTTGCTGAGGGTTCCTTTGAGCAAGCCCTGAGCTACCCTCTGAAGGGGATACCGATCGGAATTGCGCTGGGATGGGGCGTTCGGCGTTTTTCAAATCGGCATTAGGTCGAAAACGATTTTCGTAGTGGCATGGCAATACAAGATTGGAGAGCACTCATTCTGCGTCAGAATAGCTGAGATCTCACTCTTCATCCTATCCCCATGACCTCAAACCCAACCGTAGACGCGATCGTCATTGGTAGCGGCATTGGCGGCCTCTGTTGCGCTGGCCTGCTCGCCCGCTACGGCCTAGAGGTTCTGGTTTGCGAACGCCACACTATCCCGGGCGGTGCTGCCCATAGCTTCGAGCGCGACGGTTTTAAATTTGACTCTGGCCCCTCTCTCTATTCTGGTCTCTCCTACCGCCCCTCCAGCAATCCCCTCCGCTTTGCCCTCGACGCCATCGGTGAAGATATTGATTGGGCCACCTACACCACCTGGGGCTGCTGCTTGCCTGAAGGCAACTTTCCCGCACCTGTGGGCGTAGACGCTTTTGCAGACATCCTTACCGATCTTCGCGGCCCGACTGCTGCGGCCCAATGGCGACGCCTGCAAGCTGTGATGCAACCTCTTGGGGCTGCTACCCTGGCTCTACCTACTGCCGCCGCTCGCTACGACTGGGGCGCAGCGTTGACACTGGGACGCTGCTTGCCCCAGATGCTACCTCACCTGGGTTCCGCCTTCCAGCTCACCGGGGATTTCAGCCAAGTTATTGAGGGTGTGATCACCGATCCGTTCTTGCGCAACTGGTTGGATTTACTCTGCTTCCTGCTCTCTGGGCTACCCGCTAAGGGAACCAGTGCCGCTGAGATGGCCTTTATGTTTGCGGAATGGTATCGCCCGGAGGTGGTGCTGGACTATCCCCTTGGGGGCAGCGGCGCAATTATTGATGCCTTGGTGCGGGGGCTAGAATGCCACGGGGGTCAGTTGCGCTTGGGGGCAACAGTGGCGGAAATTCTCACCGATCGCGATCGCGCCACTGGTGTTCGCCTTAAAAACGGTGAGGTGATCAATGCACGTAAAGCTGTGATTTCAAATGCTTCGATTTGGGATACGTTGGGGCTGTTGGCTGAGCCAGCATTACCAAAGAAGTTTCGGTGCGATCGCCAAGCCACACAACCCTGCCCCAGCTTTATGCACCTGCACCTCGGCATCGATGCCACCGGACTCCCAGAAGACTTGCATTGTCATTACATCTTTGTGGAGGATTGGGCGCGGGGCGTCCGTGCGCCCCAGAACGTGATCGCCATTTCCATTCCCTCGTTGCTTGATCCGGGTCTAGCGCCTGAGGGTAAGCACACCATCCACGCTTACACCCCCGCCACGGAACCCTATGAACTCTGGGCGGGTCTCGATCGCCGCAGCCCTGAATATGCCGAACAAAAAGAAGCGCGATCGCAAATGCTTTGGCAAGCCCTAGAGCGGGTGATTCCCGATATCCGCGATCGCACTGAAACCCGCCTGGTCGGCACCCCCCTAACCCATGAACGCTTTTTAAATATCCATCGCGGCAGCTATGGCCCGGAAATTCCGGCAACGCAGGGCGTTTTTCCCAATGCACTCACCCCTCTACCCGGCTTGTTGCTCTGTGGCGCGTCCACGTTCCCTGGCATTGGTGTGCCTGCGGTGGCGGCCAGCGGCATTGCGGCTGCCAATACGCTCGTGCCAGTGCAGCAGCATTTAGAACTATTGCAAACTCTTTAATTTTTGGATGATCTCGAAAAAGTCTCTCGGTTCTGCTGATATTAGGGTGGGGCCTAACTCGGCGATCGCTTAGAGTGCCCTGTAACTGTTGTAATACCCAATTGGCACAAAATTAGCAATGCTCATCCCAAGGGTGCGATCGCTGTGCAGCACACAATTACACCATTTTTCTCGAATTCAATGGTTCGAATTGACGCTGATCAGCCTGTTGCTGGTTGTATTCCTGGCCCAAGCAAGTCCAGCTATCCAGATTCAGGACGTACCCAATCCCCGCCAAACTAATGGGGGTTGGGTTACGGATATGGCTGATATCTTGAGTTCACAAACAGAAACAGAACTCAACCAGAAAATCAGTCAGCTTGAAGCTCAAACGACTGCTGAGATCGCGGTGGTGACAGTAGCTGATACAGCAGGTTATGCTTCACCTAAAACATTTACCACGGAGCTTTTCAATACCTGGGGCATTGGTAAGAAAGAAACGAATAATGGGGTTTTATTTATGGTGTCGGTGGGCGATCGCCGCACTGAAATTGAAACAGGTAAAGGCTTGCAAAAAATACTGCCAGATGCCCAAGTCAAATCGATCATTGATAGTAAAGTTATCCCTAACTTTAAAACCAGAAATTTCGATCGCGGTGTTTTAGACGGCACATCCGCACTGATTCAGGCTTTATCCAATCCAATTCCTGTTCCCTCACCCCGTTCAACCCCATCCACCCGTACACCGCCTCAAAACAGCGCTGTCTCTGATGCCGATAACTTTACGATCAATCCTAATCCCTACCTTGTATTACTACTGCTTTCATTGGGATTGAACTGGTTTAGTTGGAAATGGCTCAAGGGCTCTGTCCCTGCTCGTAATTACGTTTCACTAGGCAAAGTTTCAGTCAGTAAAGACCAAATCAAAAAAGATAGCAATAGTGAAAGTCCGGCTCCGATACTCTGGTTTAAATCTTTCTTTATGACACTATCTTTTTGGTCATGTTGTGTTTGGACAATTTTATCAATCTTAAAATGGAAAAGCAAAGAGCTGACGGATATTCATCCATTACTTTCAATAGGAGCTATTTGCTGTTTTATGATAGTGGCGATAATACCAGCTATTCTCGTCAAAAAAAGAAATGAACCAAAACATAATGATTCCAATGTGACTTTGGCTCTAGTGTGTATCTTCTGTATGCTGTTCTCTATTTGCTTTCAAGTGATTTTAGCAGATAAGGTTGATGCTATTTTTTGGGCTTCTCTTCTATTTATCATCGGTATTATCGCGTACTCAACCCCGATCTTCAGGTTGCTGAGCTATCAGATGCTGGACTGGATTGAACGCAAGTACCATCAGTCAGGATTCAACATTCTCTGTTGCGATCAATGTCAACAGCCCCTCCAACCCCTCAATGATGAAGACCTTTTAGCTTGGCTTTCTAAACCCCATCAGATTGCCAAACAACTGAATACCACCCAATATCATGCTTGGCGATGCGATCAATGTGTGACGACTCTTCCTGAACATCATCTGCATCGGCAGAAAAAATCAATTTATCTGCAAGTTGAACCAGGGATACGAACGGGCTTTAAGAACTGTTCAGATTGCAATGCTTTTACGATTAAAGTGGAATCTAAAGTCTTGGAGCCAGCCACCTATTTACATGACGGTGAGCGTGAAGTTACGTATGAATGTCAATGTTGTAGCAGCCGACAGGTCAAAATAAGGAGAATTCCCCAAAAAATGCTTGATGTATCGACTTCGTCTTCTTCCCATAGTAGTTATAGTGGCGGTGGTTATGTCGGTGGATTTAGCGGTGGTGGAAGTGCTGGCGGGAGTGGTGGCGGGGGAAGTTTTGGTGGTGGGAGTAGCAGTGGTGGCGGTGCTGGAGGGGGTTGGTAACATTCAGATAGCTAGTACCGCGAGGCGGAGTTCAGAGTTCAAGGTTCAGAGTTCAACGTGCTTGTACAACAAGCATTCTGTGAATTTTGAATGGATGGCTTATTTCTGCCGTTCTGCACTAGATAGATCTTTGTACACTGTGAATGAGGTTTTTAATTGATGAAGTTGCAGATTTTTTCTAAAGTTTCTCACTGGCTCGGTTTGGGACTATTGAGTGCATTGCTATTGGGGTTGTCGGGGCGATCGCTTTTTCTTCTGTCTCAAAAGTCTAGTGGCTCAAATTGGATTGTGCTCGAACTCATTTTCATCGGTTTGACTGGGTTGAGCTGGCTCAAACTCCTCAGCATTGCGGAGCGCCCCCGATACATCGCATTCAATGACCTGAAATACTTCAAAAACACACAACCCTCCTCAATTCAAAGATCTCTGTGGATTACTTCAGTGAGTATGGCGATCGCCATCCTTTTACAGATTTGGCACATTATTCATGAACCGCAACAACAGCTTATTCAACAGTTCGCAGCCTATCCTAACTTAGAAAGCAGCAGTGCTCATATCATTGTTTTCGGGAGCATCGCGATCGCATGGCTCCTTTTCGTTCGGTTGGTTAGAGTTCTGCTTTGGCATCTATTACTCTGGACAATAGTTAGCAAGTACCAACAGGTGATTCTGCCCATTCTTCATTGCCAAGACTGTGGTAATCCCCTCCGTCAACTTCGTAACAAAGAGCTACCTCCATTTCTATCGACTCCCCAAAAGATTGCCCAAAAACTGGGTACGACTCGATATTACGGTTGGCAATGCCCCCATTGTGCGACGGGTGAGCATTCCCATGCTATCCACCTTCAGAAGCGGAAATCTGATGAAGATTTGTATTTTGCAGAATGTCCGGACTGTCAAGAATGGACGGTTAAAAAGTCAGTCTTCGTTTCTCAACATCCAACCCATACATCTGAAGGTGAGAATGTAGTTGTAAAAGAATGCCAATGTTGTGATTTCAGAGCGCTACAAAGATATACTACGCCTCGGCTGCTTTGGGATGATTCTGTAACTGAAAAGAGTAACCCTAGAGAGGGATACACAGGCTATTCCCTGGGGACTCCTGGTGCTGGGGGTTGTTTCGGCGGTGGCGGAGGCTGTAGTGGGGGTGGTTGTGGTGGCGGTTAATGAATGGATTGAGCTGCGTGACATACCAAAAACTGTTGAGCAATCAATGCTGCTTGCTCTGCTCTTGTGAATAAATAGTTACCAAAACAACCCGAATCCAATGTATTTAAGGGACAAAGTTGCCCAGCAGACTCATCAATAAACCAACCCATATAACCACAATCGAGCAGCAATTGCTCAGCTTCACTGCCTGTCGCCTGCTCAATAATAAGATGGTCAATCCGCTGCTCACGCAACAATTGCTGCATGCCCTGAAGCGCCAAAAATTCTGCTCCTTCAATATCAACTTTCAGCAGGTGGCAAACATCAATCTTTCGTTGGGCACAATAGTCATCCAACGCCATTGTTTCTGGCTCAATAAAGTGATCGGCGTGTAGAGAATCACCATAAAGCACCATCGATGCAATGCCAGAATTACAAGAATCACCAGAAACGTAAAGCCGTAACTGTTTGTGAGACTGGGCAGCGACAGCATAGGACTCAAGCTGTACTCGGGATTCCCAACGATTGGCCGCCACCGATCGCGCCAACAGACTAAACAGAACAGGCTGGGGCTCAAACCCATAGACTTGGCCCGTTGCACCCACCCGTTCAGCAAGCAAAAAGGTATAACTACCCATATTTGCCCCCAAATCAATGCAAACATTACCTGGTCGCACCAACGTGGCCGCAATTTGGCTGGTGAAGGGTTCAAGGGATTTGCCAAAGAAGTAGAGAAAAATCCCTTGATATTCAGAGAGATCAACCCAGAGCTGGTATCCCTTTAAGTCTGCTAATCGTAACTCGGGGGATTTTCGTGCTAAATAGGCATAGGCGATCGCATCTATCTTGAGATACTGACGCGCAAATGGTAAGCGGCAGAGATGCATAATGCCAGCCTCTAACCAAGTCCAACGACAACCGAGTGCAACAACCCCTTGCCCGATTGCACGTTTGAGGGTGAGCAGTCCGAGCAGCAAGGCCCGATAGCATTGATTGAGTTGATCACTGAGGTTTTGTAACCCTATACGTTTGGTTATTTGTCCCTGAGCGCGATCATGGATGGGGGGCGTTGAGGAATCTGTTGGGTTGTTAAGTGTTGGACGATGTTTAGTGCTGACCACAATATTGACCCTAACCCTTCAATAAAACTTGATGATTGAAAATAATTTGTTTCATTACTTTACCTTGTGCTTTATGTATCTTCAATTTTTTATGCTGAGTACTGCAATTGAACTGTCGGGAAACAGACTCAACACCCTTGGTCATCGTTTGCAGAACTTGCATGAGCGCAAGGGTCAGGTTTAACCGATAATGGGATGCTTGGATTGCTTTTCTACCCCATATCTGACCCATGACCCAACTCACCCCTACCCCGAGCTACAGTCTGACCCTGCGCCTACAACTGGCTAACCAACCGGGACAACTCGCCACGGTGATTAATGCGATCGCGTCCGCAGGTGGCAACATCGGTCAGATTAGTCTGATTGAGCAAGATCGCTATCAATCAGTGCGGGAGTTGGTTGTGGATACCGCCAGCCTTGACCATGCCGAGCGTCTCACTGCTGCCATCAAAGCCCGCCCCGAAGTCAAGCTCCTCAGTGCCACCGATCGCACCTTTGCGATTCATCAGGGCGGCAAAATTCAGATTCACAGCACGATTAGCCTGAAGGAGCAGTCCAGCTTAGCCATGGCTTACACCCCTGGCGTGGGGCGCATTTCGCGGGCGATCGCCGAGCAGCCCGAATCGGTGTTTGACCTCACGGTTAAGGGCAATATGGTGGCGATCGTCAGTGATGGGAGTGCCATCTTGGGGTTAGGAAATTTGGGGCCAGAAGCTGCGATGCCGGTGATGGAGGGTAAGGCACTGCTGCTTAAGGAATTTGCAGATGTGGACGCCTTTCCGATTTGTTTGGCGACCCAAGACACAGAAGAACTCATTAAAACAGTTAAATATCTAGAGCCTGTGTTTGGCGGCATTAACTTAGAAGATATCAGTGCGCCTCGCTGCTTTGAGATCGAAGCGCGTTTGCGGGAAGAGCTCAATATTCCGGTTTTCCATGATGACCAGCACGGTACGGCGATCGTAACCTTAGCGGCGCTGCTCAATGCCCTCAAGGTGGTGGAAAAGCCGATTGAGTCAGTGAAAATTGTCTTCAACGGCGCAGGCGCAGCGGGGATTGCAGTGGCTAAGCTGCTGCGGCTGGCAGGCGCTAAAACCCTCTGGATGTGTGACTCGAAGGGAATTATTTCCACGCAGCGGGCGGGACTCACTCCTCAGAAACAGGAGTTTGCCGTTGACGCCCAGGGCAGTCTTGCCGATGCGGTGCGCGAGGCGGATGGCCCAGAGCGCAAGTTGGGCTTCCCGCAAGGCCGCTGACGCTGGTTTGTCCTGTTGCAACGTGCCATAAAACTGGCTCATCAGTTCCGCCGTGGCGTTGTCATTCACATTCCACAGCGACACCAC
>JAAHHN010000098.1 GCA_010672165.1 Spirulina sp. SIO3F2
CGGATCTGGGGAGGGGAGGTTTGGCGATGCCAGACCAGGGTGGGTCGAGTATGCGTCACCCCTGAAATGCTCTCATTCAGAGGGGTTTACCCTTTAAGTTCATACAGATGGATGCGATTCCGCACCCACCCAATGACCCAGGATTTTATTCAGCTCCCGCCGCCGCAGGTTCTGGCTACTCCGCCTCCCCATTCAACTCCAACAACACCGCCTCTAACTGCATTGTTAACCGGCCATATTCCGCCCATTGACCCGCCTTCAACGCTGCTTGGGACTGCTGATACAGATCCAACGCCTGCTGGGCCAAGGGTGAGAGATTATTCAGATTCGGCTGGGCTGGGGGTTCGCTGCCGTCTCCTGTTGCCACAGGTGAAGACTGGGTGGGACGGGGGCGCTGGGTAGTCGCTTGACCAAACACCTCGATCAACGCTTCATCTAGCGTTTCCGCCATCACAATCTGCTCATCATAGGCCACAATGACCCGCTGAAGCTCTGGCAACTCTCCTTGCTCCGCCCGCAAATAAATCGGTTCCACATAGAGTAGGGAATTTTCGATGGGGATAATTAGCAGATCACCGCGAATCACCTTGGAGCCCTTTTGACTCCAGAGCGTAAGCTGTTGGGAAATCGAAGGCGTTTGATCAATCCGCGCCTCAATCTGCTTGGGCCCATAAATCAACTCCTGCTTAGGAAACTCATACAAAAGCGCTGTGCCATAATTTTCGCCATCGCAACGGGCCGCCAGCCATGCCACCATGTTGTCTTTATTCCCAGGCGTGAAGGGCAGGATTAAGAGAAATTCCTCCTGTTCAGAATCTGGCAAACGCATGATCACGTAGTAGGGCTGCATGACCTCTTCTTGATCTTCATAGAGCTGCTTCGGGAAGCGCCAGAGGTCTTCTTGGTTGTAAAACACCTCTGGATTAGTCATATGATATTCCCGATACATCAGGGCTTGAATGGAAAATAGACCTGAGGGATAGCGGAAATGGGCCCGCACTTGATCGGGGATTTCTGGCGCATTCGCAAACACTGAAGGGAAGATCTGCTGATAAACTCGCAGCAATGGATCGTCGGGATCAACGACGAAGAACTGCATTGTGCCATCATAGGCATCCACCAAGACTTTGACGGAGTTACGGATGTAGTTGAATCCTGGGGGGGCGGGTTCAGAATAGGGGTAGCGATCGCTAATGGTGTAGCCATCAATAATCCATTGCAATCGCCCTTCTATCACGGTGAGATACGGGTCTTGATCGAGTTCCAGGAAGGGGGCGACTCGGCTGACGCGATCGAGAATTTCGCGGTGATAATGAATCCGAGACTCGGGGGTGAAGTAGTTAGAGATCAGGATTTTAAGACTGCCGCGATCAAGAGCATAGAGAAGGCGATTGAACGCTGTGGGCATGGGCACGCCCCCTTGGCCACCGTAGCGGTTCGAGGCGTTGTTTTGGCCGAGAGGATAGTCAAACTCGTCGGTGCTGGTTCCGGTGAAGATGTAATTATTGGTAGCCTCCCCGTAGTAAATTCGCGGTTCTTCAATTTCGAGATCCACTGACGACTTGGGCGGAATATCCTGAATCCAGAGTTCTGGTTGGCCCTCTGGCGTCACTTGATTCACCGGACTCATAACTGCCCCATACCCGTGGGTGTATTTGAGGCGCTGGTTAACCCAGGTTTTTGCCCGTTCTGGGACTTGGCTATAGTCCAGTTCTCGGGCGGAGAGCATCACCTGTCGGGTTTCACCTGCAATCGGGTAGCGATCGATATCTACATCTTGGAAACGGTAGTAGAGTCGGATTTCCTGACGCTGGCGGTAGGTGCTCAGCATTGGGCGATAGTCCCACAGCCGGATATTATCCACCGTTGTGGGGTTGGCGTCTAAAGTGGCGCGATCGAGTTTGTTCTCAACGGGGTAAGGCTGGCTGGTAATTTGATCCAAGCCATAGGCACGGCGGGTGAAATTAATACTGTGGTTGATATATTCGGTTTCTTTGGCCAATTCATTGGGAGCCACAACTAATTGCTGTTCGAGCGTCGGGACAACCCCCTGGAGCACCACCCCAAAAATAACATAGGCTCCCACACACCAAAGGGGAAACAGGGTATTGTTGCTGCGCAGAGAAAGCAGCAGCGAAATCCCCACGATCGCCCCCACAACACTCAAGGCCAACAGAGCAAAAAGCCGACTATGGACATCGGTATAGCCAGCGCCAAACACCACCCCATCGGGCGAATATAGAACTTCGTAGCGATCGAGCCATGACCCCCAGGCCACCAGAAAGCTCACCGCTGCTAACAAGCCCAGCACATGGAATTTCACATTCCCCAGCATCAGGTTACGCCAACCCCGGCCTGGATCAATGCTGCCCTTGAGCACATAGACCGGAATCGTGACCAGTAAACAGCTAAACAGCAGGGTCAACAGCCAGTTTTTCACCTGCTGGTAAAAGGGCAAGCTAAATAGATAAAACCCAATATCTTGCTGAAAGATCGGGTCGGTCACACCGACGGGTTGGCGGTGCAGAAACTGCAATACCACTTCCCAAAAGCTGGCAAAACTGCCCGCTGCTCCCAACGCCAGAAATACTGAGGCGGCGATCGCCGCCCCATTGGCCACCGCTTCAATGGGCAGGGCATCACGGTAGGCAGTGGTCTTAATCCGAAAGGCTGCGTAACGGGTGATCTGATTGGCGAGCCAGTAATTGCCCCAGATGACCAGCGCAAAAACAACAAACGTCCCAATCCAACAAAGCGATTGCGCCCAAAGCAATGTCCAAAACACATCAGGCTGGTCAACACTCTGATACCACCAGAGTTCGGTGACACCACGGATGATCGGTGACGCCAGTCCGATTAAACCTAGAACGATGGCCAGCCCCAGCAGCATTAGTTTGGTTTGCCAACTCACAGTTGTTTATCCTTGTGCGATCGTTTGTTGTTGAATTGCGTTCCCTGATGAGGGGTTGAGGTGTTGGGTGTAGATGTCGTCACTTTGGGTTGTCTGTGCAGACGATTGATGGAAGAGACAGTCCACTGATTAAATCGTCTTCTCAACTTCCCCTACACCTTATCCCTACAGGATTAGAGATAACTGGGGCTGTCGTCAGTTAGATTTTAAACTCTTGCTATGACTGACTTGCAGCTCCTTTTCCTATTTTTTGGGTCGGGCGCTCTATCCTTATATCCTGTCAGACTTCTGGTCTTAACTGACGACATATTTTAAACAACAGTCTGCAAATGGCTGATCAACTGTGGCCCTTGCATTAACCCTTCAAATCGTTCGACGGGTTGCCCACCCTTAAACAGCACCAACGTTGGTAAAGCATGAATACCATATTGGCTGGCGAGCTGAGGGTAGCGATCGGTATCCACCTTGACCACTTGTAGGCGCTCACCAAGATGATTGCTGACCTGTTCTAAAATCGGGGCCATCATCTGACAGGGGCCACACCAGGTAGCATAAAAATCCACAAGGACGGGTTTGTCAACGCTGGAGAGGAGATCTTGAAAACTGGTGAATTGTTTTTTGACGGCCATTATTAATTGGGATCTAGAATCGTGTGGGCGGTTGAGCTAAGGGTTTACCGTGGGCAGCAGATGCATTCAGTAGGAGGGGGTGGACAGCAGGAAAAAAGTGTTTCCTTTTACCAAAGTTGGCCGACCCACTTCCACCTACGAGTACTCCTCCCAAGAGGAGATTCCAATACCCAAATCCTCTCTTGAGAGGGGGGGCGCGAAGCGCTAGGGAGGGATGTCGGCCGATAATGCAAAATCCACCTAAACATCCCCACCTAAAGGGGATAAGGTCACATTTGCGCTGCGAGCCAAATTCAGAGAAGGTATAGAGTACGAGATTTAACGATAGAAGCAAATATGGAACGCCTGCCCGAATCATTACAAAAACTTCAGGGGAAAGTCGCCATTGTTACAGGCGCGTCACGGGGAATTGGTAAAGCGATCGCCCTCCATCTAGCCAGCGAAGGGGCAACGGTGATGGTTAACTATGCGCGATCGAGCACGGCCGCTGACGAAGTTGTCGCAGAAATTACCGCTGCCGGGGGTGCAGCCCAAGCGGTGCAAGCGGATGTAGCCCAAAGTGAGCAAGTGGATGCCCTGATCAAAACCACCAAGGATGCTTACGGTTCCATTGATGTATTAGTTAACAATGCCGGGATTACCCGCGATACGCTGCTACTGCGAATGAAGCCCGAAGATTGGCAGGCTGTCATCGACACCAACCTAACAGGGGTATTTCTCTGCACCCGGGCAGTGAGTAAATTGATGCTCAAGCAACGCAGTGGCCGCATCATTAATATTGCCTCCGTCGCGGGGCAAATGGGCAACCCTGGTCAAGCCAACTACAGTGCTGCTAAAGCAGGGGTGATTGGCTTCACCAAAACGGTCGCCAAGGAATTCGCACCCCGTGGCATCACCGTCAATGCCGTGGCGCCTGGCTTTATTGAAACCGACATGACCCACGGCTTAGATAATGAAGCCATTTTGCAATTTATCCCTCTCGGTCGATATGGTCAGGCGGATGATATTGCTGGCATGGTGCGCTTTTTGGCGGCTGATCCAGCAGGGGCATATATTACTGGCCAGGTCTTTAATGTAGATGGGGGTATGGTGATGGCGTAATTGCCATAACTTTACGTTCATGACTCTGCACGGTTGTGCGTTGTGCATGGGTTTTGGGAAATGCCACCGCAGCGCGTTGTAGGGTGAATTTAATAGCCCTGACGTTTGCGACCCATGCACCTCAAACAAGTTTTCTTTCCCCTCACCACTGCGGCATTCCTTGTTTTACCTTTTGCGCCGCCCAGTTTAGCGCAGGATGCTTTCGCCTGTCCGGATGCGTTTGAGGGCATTG
This sequence comes from Spirulina sp. SIO3F2, assembly GCA_010672165.1. Taxonomy (GTDB): domain Bacteria; phylum Cyanobacteriota; class Cyanobacteriia; order Cyanobacteriales; family Spirulinaceae; genus SIO3F2. The sequence goes on from JAAHHN010000098.1 coordinate 4,874, forward strand.
AACTGAGCGATCGCCAAGAGCAGCAAGTTGCCCAACTCGAAACACAGTTTGAAGTGGAACTCGATCGCGTCCTGCCGATTTCTGAAGGGCAATTTGAGCAACTCGAACAACTGGAAGCCCAACTAGACAGTCAAATCGAAGCCCTGCTCTCCCCGGAACAGTTTCAACAGCTCCAGCAGCTCGATCGCTGGGCAGAAAACCAAGTTCGGCAAATTGCACCCAGTTTGTTTGAAGAGAATGAACGCGAACCGCAGTTAACCGCTGAACAAGAAGCGCGACTAGATGCCCTCAATACAGAATACGAAAAACGTGCTGAGGCAATTTTAACGCCTGAGCAGCGTCAGCGTATCGAACAACTTGAACAAGCCTTCGATGCTCAAGCGGAGGCAATTTTTCCAGAACTCACTCCTGAACAGGAGGCTCAACTGGAAGCTGCTGAAGCCCAGTTTGAGCAGGGGCTGAAGCAGGTGCTCACTGCCTCGCAACGTCAACGGTTTGAGCAGAATGTCGCAGCTTGTGGAGAATAGCATTGAACAGAAACCCCTACCAATCCTAAGGGTTCCTGTGTAGGGGGACAGTCTCCGTGGCCAGCCTGTCATGGGATAAGCCAACCAATGGATAGATTTGCAGAGTGTATTGGGCAACCGTAGGTTTTCTCCCAACCCCTACAGTTGCCCGTAAATGAAGACAATTCCTAGTACAGAACAGCAGAAATAAGCCATCCATTCAAAATCCACAGAATGCCTGTTGTACAAGCACTTTGAACTTTGAACTCTGAACTCCACCTCACGATACTAGGCCTTCGCTACGAACCCCAAGGTTAAGCTGTCGGGGGCTAAGAAATGGGTAAGATGATAGGCTCGCTCTTCGGTTTTGAGGAGGATCTGCTCGTAAAGATAACGAGTAGCGCGATCGCCCACACTCTCGGCCAGAGCTGCCTGACGACGCAATACTTGGATAATCGTTTGCTCAGCCCCCAAGTTATGCTCAACCATGGTGCGGCTATCGAATATACCGTCTTCTTCTGGAGCAAAGCAACAGAGTTCTGCTAGTCTGGCATAGCTTGCCACGGGGACACCACCTAAGCCATTGAGGCGTTCACCCAAGTCATGTACGTGTCCTTGCACATCGTCATAGCATTCATTGAAGAAGTTATGGAGTGAGTAAAACTCCGAGCCTTCCACAACAAAATGATGCTTTTGGTATTGGAGATAGAGGCTTTGGAAGCTAGCCAGGAGAACATTAAGTCCCTCACAAACTGGAACTGTGACGTCTTTCCCCAGCAGAATTGGATTATCGGCAATTTCACCAAAAGTTTGCACAAGGCTGTTAGCGGTAGGCATGGCAGGGATCTCCTGAAAATTTGAAAGGGGGAAATGAACCGCAAAAAGGACTCACATCATAGGTTTCCAGAAACACAAACTAAGACTGTGCATCGATTCTTCCTATCGGTGTTCGCTTCAGCAGCATTGATAAAAGTCAATAAGTCGGTTTTATTGACCTATGACCTGATTATGGCAATAAACCCTAGGTCTTGCAAACGACTTGAACCCCACTAATGACAATGAGTAGCAGACTTTTTATTGCTGCGAAATTAATGCAACAAGGTAACTTTATTGAAAGTGGCAAGATGTCTAAGCCGAGTCTTGATTTGCAGCAAGGCCATTTCTTGAGAATAATTGTCATTTTAGTGAGCCGTAGATTATACTAATTCTCAAGTTGATTCCTAAGTTTTGTTGCACAGTGCAGCATCAGGGTTTCCATAAATTTCATTCACTTAACCCCGTTCTAACCACTCTGATTTGTATCTATGACTCAACCTTCTGCTGACGCCGATCCCTGCGACCTGGTTCTAGAGCTATCGCTGACAGGTAGCGATCGCTGGGAGATGTATCACCGTCTCCAAGACCTTGATATTCCGTGTTCTTGCCAAGCCCATCGCCCGCTGCAAGTTCATTGCCGCAGCACCCTTGATGCCATCCAATGTTGGAGCATCGCACGACAGCTCACGCAACCCCGCCTTGTTCTTGCCCAGGTATTAGACGCCTGCTTAGATCTACAAACTCAGTCATCGAAATAAATCAACATGAGCGATCGCCAAGATCAAGCCAATTTCCAACTCACCGGCCAACTTATTGACATAGTTTGGAAGAACGGCCATATTCCTAAATATTTCAAGCTCATGGTTCAGCAGCAAGAACTCTGGATCAAAATCCCCAAACCTTTGCGCTACGAGCTTGACCCCCGCCTCACGGTTAAAAGCTGGGTGCAAATCACCGGAACATTCAAGCGAGACAAGAAAACGGGCATTCTCAAGCTCAAGGCGGAGACAGTGGAGCTGGTTAATGCTGAGGGCTGTGCAACCCTTAAACCCATCAAAGCTAACAAAGTGACAACAATCTTGGTCTGTCAAAAGTCCAGTTGCCGAAAGCGGGGGGCTGACCATATCTGCGAACGGCTGGAGGCTACCGTTGAACAGGCTGGGTTGCTCGAACAGGTCAAAATCAAGAAAACAGGCTGCCTCAAACAATGCAAACATGGCCCAAATTTAGTCTTTATGCCGGACAAGGCTAAATATAGTCGGGTCAGATCAAATGAGATTGCGCCCTTAGTGCAGAAACATGTAACTGAGAAAGTTGCTGCTAATTAAGAGCGAATGCAGAAGCTTAGTAGTTGTAGCTGGTAAGTTGGTTTGACGCAGGAAACCCAACACCGGAAAGGCATACAGCGATTGCGCAGTGCCAGGGGAATCGTGCGGATTACTCTGCGAGAAGCAAGCTACGCTTAACGTGCGCCGCACGGGCTACGCCTACACTCAATCAAACCTACGAATTCATATTCATAGGGGTTTCAGACGATTTCTGTTTTTTGCCCTATATATCAGATTCAAAAGATGCCATTCATATAATGCAAGTCTTGTAGGATAGATAAAAATTTGCTTATCTTACAAGACTTCGATTCTATCCCTTTGTTGAGTGAGCAAGTATCCAACAGAGAAATTTTAATTCAGCAAAGTGTGCTATTTCACCGATTACATCTACGCATTCGGTTGTAAACCACCCCCACTTTCATTGCTTGTGACCACTGCACCATGATTTGGGCCAGATAACATCAGCAGTAGCATCAACATATCAGCAGTGGAATTCACACGTTCAATAGCTTGGGGGGGAATTTGCGAGAGACTGGATTGAAGGGGGTTCTGGGGAGTCATAAACAAGATGAAGCGTGATACCACTACGCTTACGATAGCGTGTAATCAAGAAATTCTAGGGTGGGGGCAAACCCCTCAATTTTCTGCTTAAGGGAACTGAATTCCTTCAAGCCTTCCGTGGTCAGTGGCTGCATCATAGTCTTTATCCTTCTGAGCCTGCTGGGCAATAATTGCTTCACCCTGCTCATCAGCTAAAACTTCAAGTTGCTCACAGGTTGATGCCATCAAGTTCGGTAATGCTTCCTGAATCCGTTGAGTGGCTTCGCGTCCATGCTGAATATGCTGGTCTTCATGGGCCCGCAGCAATGTGATGTATTGCTGCCAGCGCTGCACTAATTGAGGATCAGCGGTTGGCGGCGCGTCCCATTCTGGCATAATAATTTCGCCTGTGAGCACCACATTGAGGCTGTTTGAAGCAATCTGGCAACTTGAACCTTGGCTGAGATATTGGTAATTCCAGCGCACCCACCAGCGAGCATAGGCATCAAAGGACTGGCCGATCGCATCAATTCGTTTGCGGTTGATATCAGCGCGAATCTCTGCAGCGGTTGTGCCTGTGACAACGTAGGTTGTGAGCTTGATATTGTCCGATGTTGAAGGGCGTGGCTCAGTTAGGGCTTGTACCTCTAACTTTTCAGCGTTCTGCCGTGCGGCCTCTAAGCTCGCCTGATAAGCCTGAGCTTGTTTCTGGGCTTCGGCGTAGTGGGGATGGTCGGAGGGAATTGCCCGGAGTTGCTGAACCGTAGTCTCTAGGGCAGTAACGGCGGCTTGCCAGTCTGTAAAGGTTTCGTTGGCGTCGGCAATGTTGAAAACTTCAACAGCATGGGTGGCATTGCTAACTGCGATAGGCCAAGGATCGGGGGTTTGGGTTTGGGGAGATGGGTTGGGTTGACAGGCGATCGCGGTGACATTGAGCAGCAGGAGCAGGGGTAAGGTTTGAAGCTGCTTTAGCATGAGAACCATCTCTCTGAAAATAGTCGTTACTTTAGTTTTACCTTCCTGTTTATCGTAAATTCGGAAGTTGACGGGATATGAATTACCCTCCGTATTCGTATCGTATCTAAGGTCGTCAGATTGCTCCCTTTGACTGTCTGCGTACGTTTTCCCGACCCAAATATCCCATGATGACACTCTTGTTCAGATCTCAATAGAATTTATCTTCAGTACTATCGTCTACAGTCAATGTGCCCCTGACCAGATCCACCTTCACTTTTATAAAAAAATCTTCGGGTGTGTACTCCTCTCGTAACCTCGGCAAGTGAGTTTTCCATGTAGGATAGAAGGCTCAAGGCCGATTCTGCTCCGGCCCCTCTTATGTAGATTTATATGAGTACTATCACTTCTGTCGCCGGACGCGGCATTCCCCTCACAGGCAACGATATCGACACCGATCGCATCATTCCCGCCCGTTTTCTGCGCTGTGTCAGCTTTGACGGCCTCGGTGATCAGGTTTTCAAAGACGATCGCGCCGCCCAAGGGGGTCAACATCCCTTCGATCAACCCCAATATCAGGATGCAAGTATTCTGGTGGTCAATAGCAATTTTGGCTGCGGTTCGTCTCGGGAACATGCCCCTCAATCCCTTTCCAAGTGGGGAATCCAGGCGGTCGTTGGGGAGAGCTTTGCAGAGATTTTCTTTGGCAACTGTGTGGCGTTGGGTATTCCTTGTGTAACCGCGAGTCCAGCACAAGTGGGTCAGTTACAAAGCGCCCTAGTGGCAGATCCCAGCCTGAAAGTGACGGTGGATTTAAACGCCATGCAAGTGACCTGGGCTGAGCAGCAAATTGCTGTTGAGATGCTCGATGGGCCACGCTCAATGTTTGTAACCGGTCAATGGGATAGTTGCGGTCAACTGGTAGCCAATGCATCGCAAATCCGGGAGACGGCAACAGGCTTACCCTATATCGCTTGGGCCAGTTAGAGCAAACAATGAAAACACATACAATAACGGTTGAAAACTTCGAGTGGTATTATCGCGAAACGCTGCCTAAACCGAGCAGCGATCGCCAACAAACGATTGTTTGCTTACATGGTATTCCCGCAACGGGGCACAGTTGGCGCAACCTCATGCCGCCCCTTGCTGAAGCTGGATATCGCTGTCTAGCCCCCGATTGGTTAGGGCTTGGCTATTCTGATCAACCCGATCGCCGCGATTTTAAATATACGCCTGCTGCCTATCAAGCTGCCCTGGGAGCTTGGCTCGATGCCCTGGAACTAGAGTCAGTGATTTTGGTGGTGCAGGGTTATTTGGGCCATGTGGGGGTGCTCTATGCTCTGGAGAATCCCGATCGCGTTGATCGTCTCGTCATCCTCAATGCCCCATTGGTGAGCCAAGCCAAACTGCCCTGGCCGATGCAGCAATGGGGAATTCCCCTTGTGGGAGATATGCTGACCCAAGATCCACTGCTGATCGATCGCACTCTCGAAAAAGGCAGCGGCTTTATTGTTAAAGAAGAGGATTTAACCGTCTATCGCCGACCGTTTTTAAAAAGCTCCTCAGCAGGGCGATCGCTGATGGCAGTCATTAAGAATCTGCAACTGAGTCAAGCCACCGCCACGATTGAAGCAGGCTTGCCCAAGTGGGAAAAGCCGCTACATCTACTGTGGGGGGTTGCTGACCCTTGGCTCGATAGTACCCCTATCTCTAACTTGATCCGCCCCCACAAGCACATGACCTGGCATCCCTTCCCGGAAGCTAAGCATTATGCCCAGGAACATTGGAGCGTAGAATTAGCGCCAGTGCTGATTGATGAGTTGCGACGAACAGTCGTTTAAAACGGTAAGTGTACAAGGTTAAACTGTGTATCCCTTCTCCTCCCTCTCAATCTGTGCTGGCGTTGCTGATTTTGAAGATGAATCTTGCGCTACCCTCACCCAACCCTCTCCCAGTGGGAGAGGGCTTCTTGCTCCCTTCTCCCAGTGGGAGAAGGGCTGGGGAAGAGGGCGGTTTCCTCCCGCAATTATGCAACGCCTCTGTGCTGCACAGTTCTCCCCCATGTGATATAGGAAATACTGTTCTGTTTCCACCTTCACGATGCAAAAAACCTTTGCTGGGATTGCCCAATCTCCCCTCTTTCAAAATTTAGTTTTGGTGGCGATCGTTTTTGCCAGCGTTCTAGTTGGGATTGAGACCTACGACTCGATCGCCCAGCAACATGCCACGCTGTTTAATATTCTGGATCATCTGATTCTCTGGTTGTTTATCGCAGAGGCCGTGATCAAAATTGGTGCAGAAGGTCGGCAACCCTGGCGATATTTTCAGAGTAGTTGGAATCTGTTTGACTTTGCGATCGTTATTGCACTGATTTTGCCCATTGACGATCAATATTTTGTGGTGCTGCGAACCGTTCGTTTGCTCCGGGTGCTACGTCTTTTGTCTGCACTCCCCGATTTACAAGTGGTGATTCGAGCCTTATTTAAAAGCATTCCCTCCATGGGATACATCAGCGTTATTTTGTTTCTGGTGTTCTATATCTATGGTGTGGCAGCAACCTATCTGTTTGGTGCCAATGACCCCATTCACTTTGGCTCGTTGCAAATTGCCCTACTATCGCTCTTCCGGGTGGTAACGCTCGAAGACTGGACGGATGTGATGTACATTGCCATGCAAGGTTGCGATCGCTATGGTTATGAAGGGTTTGAAGCCCTTTGCACTGCCCCCGCCGCTCATCCTTGGCTGGGGGCAATCTTTTTTGTGAGCTTTGTGGTGCTCGGCGGCATGGTCGTCGTGAATTTGTTTGTGGGGATTATCGTGAGCAACACCGCCACCAGTTTTGAAGAGCTCAACGCCGAAGAAACCGCTGAAATTGAAGCGGCACTCAAGGATCAAGAAGCACATCTTAGCTCCCAAATTGGTGATCAAGCCCTCTCCATCCAAAACCGTCTCACCGCAATTCAGGAGAGTTTAGCCCAAATCCAGGAACAGCTTAAGGAAACGCCCCAATCCTAAGGTGAGGGGCTGTTCTCCACCTCGAAGTTTACAGCCCCAAATTGATTAAGTTGGTATGTTAGCGCCAATCGCTCACAGCTCTTAGCATGAATAGAGGGAATGCCTGTGATCTATATCACGTTTTGTTAAGTTTGCGATCGCCATAAAAGCTAAGCAAACTCACAACGAATGGTCTCAAGCTATCACTTGATAGGGTCTCAACTCATGTCATATTAATGAACTATCAGGCTTAGACTCATTTGCAACGGTTATCTATGACGATTTGTATGCCACCTTTACCAGGCGCGGTGGCAGAGATTCTCGAATCTGCCTATCAAATAGGTTCTCTAACCTTAAACGATCGCTATGTTTTGATGGCAGCAGTGTTAGATGAATCGTTAAACTGTAGCGATCGCTCAGCAATGGATCAGCTTTTAAACGCTATCCGCCTAGGATATATTCGGCTCACTCCTGCTTAGGAATAAACTTACGCTATCGTCATTGCTCCGCTTGTGCTTACCGTGTATCTACCCCCGAAATCTCTTTTAATTATGCAACGGTTCAGAAGCGTCCATGCAAATTACCAGCTATTTACACACCGCTATTCTAGTCGCTGACCTTGAGCGAGCAAAACAATTTTACGGTGGCGTTTTGGGGTTGAAAGAAGTGGCGCGATCGCTGAAGTTTCCGGGGGTTTGGTATCAGCTCGGCGATTATCAGATTCATTTGATGGTGCAAGCCCAATATCAGTATCTGCTTACCTCAGAACAGAAGTGGGGTCGTAATGCCCACATTGCCTTGAGTGTCGATGATGTTGCTGAAGCCCAGGCCGAACTAACCGCAGCCGGCTACAATATCCGTCTCAGTAGTTCAGGGCGTAAAGCACTATTTGTGCGAGATCCGGATGGAAATGTATTAGAGCTATCTCAAATTGAGATATAAAGTCGTCTCAACGATAAACCGAACCCTGATTGTCGGGTTCACCACCTATTCCCTAGCTGCACCATATCAGACAATGAAATCAGATTTCATTTAATGGTGAGCGGATGATTTGTGGTTTGGTGCGGGGGGCAACTTACCCATTACGCGCGTTCAATTTGGTGCGGCGATCGCCCCGTCTCTTACAATTCTTTATTGTGCCGTGGCTCGTCAATGCAGGGGTAGGCGGGTTGCTATATGCGAGTCTGTTTTTACGCACCTGGCGGGGGCTGCGTCTGTTTATCGATTTGCTAGAGCAACAGGTTGAAGACTGGCTCTTGAACCTACCCCATTGGCTTCGGTTTATTGAGGCGATTGTTTTGTTCTTCGCCCATGTGGTGCAGTGGGGTCTGGTGCTGGGGCTATTGTTGGTGATTGGGATGCTGGTGTTGCAATTTGGTACGCTGATTGGTGCCCCTTGGTATGGCAAACTCTCAGAAGAAATTGAACGAACTCAGCTCGGCACCGCCACCACCATTGAGGTAGGAATTGTTCAGGATATTGGCCGGGCGCTCTGGTTTGAAGTGAAGAAACTGGTGGTGTGGGCCAGTGTGGGGATTGTGTTGCTCTTGTTCAATGGGATTCCGGGAGTGGGCACCGCGATCAGCTCGGTGGGGTGGGTGTCACTAACTGCTCTGATCGCCTGCCTGGACTTTTTGGATGGCCCCTCAGAGCGACGCCGACTGCGCTTCCGGCAAAAGCTCCGGATTGTGGCGCGATCGCTGCCTGCCAGTGCCAGCTTTAGCCTCGTCTGTTGTGTGCTGCTGAGTATCCCGCTGGTCAACCTGCTCACCATTCCCCTTTGTGTCACGGCCGGAACCCTCTTCTGGTGTGATTATGTGTTTCCAGACTTTCCACCCCAACCTTTGTCCGAACCCCTTGCTCCCCAATTGCCAAAAAGCAACCGTACTACGTTGGACGCAGCACGGCTTAACTCGGCTCAGGATGAGAATAAAGTTTGATATTAACTCAGTTATCTCTTGTCTGGATGTAAAGAATCAGCAAAAAGACGGTAGGCACAAAGACAAACAAAATCGTTGCCACAAAGCCCAAGTCATTCACTTGCATGGAACCTAAACCCCTTCAACATATTCAACACCCCTAAGAATATCACCCCAAGGGAATAACCCCACAACTCCATCGGTTAGGAAACAGTGGCAGGGGTCTCCGTTTTCTCCGTTGCTTTTTTGGTTTGGGGTTTAGTCCGAACGCATACCGGGCCATTTACTAAGGCTTGGCAGGCCAAACGATAATTCGCAGGCTTTTTGCGCAGCTTACGGTTTTCCACTTCGGTGCGCTCAGAGAGGCTAGCTTCCCCTGAAACAATTTCCACAATGCAGGTCCCACATTGACCATAGCCGCCACAGTTCATCAGCTTGCCTCGGAGGGTGTAGAGATCTACTCCATTTTCGAGGGCTTTTTCCCGCAGATTTGCGCCTGTTGCCGCTACGATTTCTTTCTGCTCATCAACAAACTGAATATTCGCCATATGCTCTCCTTAAAGATAAATACCTATTTACTAAGTTATTGGCATCAATTCTTCTGGAACGCTGATTGATGGAACAAGTCGAACCGATTTGTGAAGAAATGATAAGTTTCTTCAAGGATAACGCAGGTTTGCCATTATTGCTTGCTGTTTGAACATCAAGGGATAATAACCAAGCTGAAAGTTTGGTTCTTCCCTACCCCCTAAAACCTACACCCCTCACCCTATCGTGACTAGGGCAAATCGAACAAACGACGATCGGGAGTATTACTAACAGCCCGCCGCAACGACGCGATCGAATTGTTGTAGGTAATAATTGCCGTCAGCAAATTCCCCTTCGCACGGGTTAACTCCGTTTGAGCATCGATTACATCCGTTTGGGTGCCCACACCCGCTTGAAAGCGTAGACGTGCCAGACGCAAACTTTCTTCGGCGAGTTGCACTGCGGTAGCGGCGGTTTTGATATTCTTCTGGTTGGCGGTGAAATTGTAGTAAGCATCTTCGACTTCCAAGCGGATCGTATTGCGCTCCTGCTCAAAGGCAACTTCAGCCAACTCTAGATCAATTTCTGCTTGTCGTTTGCGGGCTCGGGCTGCTCCTCCATCAAAGAAGTTCCATGTCACCTGAGCACCAACGCTGTAGCCGGAAGAACCATCAATATCATCGTCGAGGATGTCGAGAATATCATAGGTAGCAAAGAGATTCAGTCGCGGTCGAAGGGTTGCCAGGGCGATCTGACGCTGTTCCTCCTCAATTTCTCGCTCAATTAAGCGTTGCTCCAGTTCAGCACGATTGCGATAAGCCAGTACAATTGTTTCTTCAAGGGGCAAGGCCCAAGGCTCGACTGGGCGAACCTCATCGGCGGTGGTGACTTCTACTTGCTGACCTAGGCCAAGGGTGCGAACGAGTCCCCGGCGAGCGATCGCCTGGTTTGCTCTGGCTTGGGTCAAGTCCTGATCACTATTGGCAAGTTCGACTTTGGCCCGAATCACATCAAAGCGGGTCCCCAGACCTGCTTTCAGCAATAGTTCTGCATCTCGTAAGGTTTGTTGCGCTTGCTCCACTGCCGCCGTTTCAATGACCACCTGTTGATCTGCTTCTTGCAGCGCGTAATAGTCTTGGGCTGCCGCCAGATGGATTTCTTCGGTTAGCTCTTCCACTTCAAGCTGACTAAAACGTAGGCTATGTTTAGCCGAGCGGATTTCTGCTGAGGTTTGTCCCCCATCCAGAATGTCATAGCTGACAGCGAGTTGAGCATTGAGCGTATCAGTGGTTGCATCGTTGCCAAGGGCAGTACTCAGAGCACCAGCGCGGCGGTTAGAAATTTCGGTTGAGGCGGAATTAGTCCGTGAAAGAGAGACAGTGCCATCAACGGAAGGAAACAGACCCGCTCGTGCTTCTTTGAGTACAGCGTAGGCCCGCTCTAGATTCAAGCGAGCACTTTGCAAGTCTTGGTTATTGCGCCGGGCTAGGGCTAGGGCTTGCTCTAAGGTAATCGGTTGAGTGATGTCGATCGCCACTTCATCCGCCTCAGTGGGAAATAGCAGCGGATTGCCGCTGGGATTGAGAAAATCAGGCGGCGGCACTTCTTGACGGCGTCCTGAGGGCGTTTCAATTAACGCCTCAGCAGATTGAGCTTGGACAGGCAGTTGTTCTAAGGGGGTGGCTTCAGCAGGCGCAGCGGTTTCCCCCTGAATCACGATTTCGTCCAGGATGTCTTCCTCGTTGACAATGGACTCATCAGACTCAACAATTCTCGCTTCAGTGGGTTGAGCTTGATTATTTTCAACAGGCGTAGCTGGAGTGGGTAGTTCAAGACCCGCGCCAGTGGCAGCGGGTTCTTCGGGTTGGCTATCGGCCTGCACCACCTGTTGCGGTTGGGGTCGATTTTTACGGATGCGGGGGAGGAGGGTGGCAAGGCGTGTAGCCGGTGGACGATGGGTTTCGACAATAGCCTCTGGCTGTTGGACAGGGACAACTGGGATTATAGTTTCAGGTTCAGCAGCAATGGCTGAATCTGTTGTTGATTGCTGTGTGCTTGTAGAGACAACAGCCAAGGGAACATTCAATGTCGTCTCGACTTCAGCCGCCACAACTGCTCTTTGCTCATGCAGGGTGTCAACTTCAGCCCTAACTGATTCAGACGGTGATGGGGAAGATAGCGGTACGGCGGGGACAGACAGCTGAGCCAATTTGGGGGCTTTTGCTGTTTGGTGGGGAATGGTGGGGGATGTTGTGGCTTGAAAGCTTTGACGGATGGGATTCGTCGCCGTTTGTTGCAAGGTTAGCGGAACAGATGACGTGGGTTGGAATGTGGGTACAGCCGCAATTTTTTGTGTTTTAACAACGTTATCTACCAAATGGGTCTCTGGGATCGCGGGGGCAGCAGGTGTAGGGTCGGAAACCATCGGCTCCTCCAATACATCAGAGCTTGAGGGATTAAGTTCCAATAGACCCGCTTCTATATTCTCAGGATTAACCCCAGTAGCACTTGCTTCTGGGATGGGGGGAGAATTGACCTCAGCTTGGGGTGCTTGCACTGCCGCAGTCTGCTGGGACGCAATGGGATTGTCATCAACAGGCTGAGCAACGGGATGGGGAGACGTTGCAGCAGTGGGTGCTTCTGGAAAAGGCGGTAGCTCTGTTGGCGTAGCAGCGGCGGTGGGTGCTTCTGGAAAAGGCGGTAGCTCTGTTGGCGTGGCGGCAGTCGTGGGTGTTTCGGGGAAAGGGGGCAGGTTCGTTGGTGTGGTTGGCGTAGGCGCTGAACGGGTCGCAGCAGTAAAGGGAAAAGGGGTTTGAGCCACAGCCGTGCTCTGCGTTCCCAGGGCAACAACAGCCCCTGTAACCGTGCTGGCAACAGCACCTTTGCTAACGACAATGAGTGAACGAACCTTATGCATGGGTTGGATTGAAACGATGACGGTTGGGGAGAATAAATGCGGCGCGGTGAAGCAACCCAAACACATCTTAATGATTGACGAGCCAGATAACAATTTCTCGCCGCTTAGATATTGACCGATGCAGCATTGGGAGTGGACGATGAAACCCAGTCCCTTGGATATTGCACCCATGACCACGTTTTATGTTGACCCAGCCAACGGGAGCGATCGCGGCGGGGGAACCCACCAACTGCCCTTCAAAACCCTCACCCATAGCCTCCGTCAAGCCCAAACTGTAACCGATGCCGTGATTCAGCTAGCAGCGGGAAATTACAACACCACAACAGGTGAAACGTTCCCGTTGGTGATCCCGGAGGGAGTGAAAGTAGTCGGTGCAGAGGCTAGTCAAGGCAAAGGGGTCAACCTACGGGGCAGTGGATTTTACGATAGCCCCACGTTTCGGCGTCAGAATGTGGCGTTGCTGTTGCACGATCGCGCCCAACTTTGCGGTGTTACGATCAGCAATCCAGCAGAGAAAGGCATTGGAGTTTGGGTTGAATCTGCATCTCCCCTACTGCGCCGCAGTACCATCGCCCATTGTGGCTCAGCAGGGGTGGTGATTACAGGTACCAGCAAGCCCCGCATTCAAGACAATCGTATCTTTAGCACAGGATCAACGGCGATCTTTTTGCGGCGACAGGCTAAAGGAGAAATTCAACGCAACCATTGCCAGCAAGCGAGCTACGGCATCACAATTAGCGATGACTGTGCGCCATTGGTGGCGGACAACACCCTCAGCCATAATCAAGTGGGACTCTACATTTCCCATCAAGCTTTGCCTGTACTGCGCCGTAACCGCATTGAAGAGAATAAATTGGCCGGACTCTTGCTTAAAGATCGCGCCCGCCCAGATTTTGGAGGGGTACAGGTAGCGGCCGGCAATGTTCTGACCAACAATGGCCGCTACGATGTGCAAAATGAGTCTCGCATCGCGTTGCAGTCTGGAGGCAATACGTTCGATAGCCAGCGCGTCAAGGGTGAGTTGAAAATCGCCAAATTAGAAGTAGCAGCTAGTCTAATGGGGCCGGCTCAATTTCATGATGTGGGCAACCATTGGGCCGGGGAATTTATTTCTGCCTTGGTGGTGCAGCAGTTGTTGCAGGGCTTTCCAGATGGGTCTTTTCGCCCCGATGCGCCCTTAACACGGGCGGAATATGCGGCGCTGTTGGCCAAAAGCTTCAATTTGCCCCGTAAGCTGGGCACGATTCGCGCCTTTCGGGATGTACCCACTACATTTTGGGGCTACGATGCGGTGCTCAAAGCCGCGCAAATGGGCTTTATCGCGGGTTATGAAGATGGCAGCTTCCGCCCTGGTCAACCCCTAACGCGGGTACAAGCATTGGTGGCTCTTGTGAATGGTTTGGGTCTGCTGGGGGGCAATCAGGCATTGCTGCAAGCCTATAACGATCGCGCTCTGATCCCCAGCTACGCCACCGCTGCGATCGCTACCGCCACAGAAAAACGCCTCGTGGCGGCCTATCCTGATCCCCAACAACTCCGCCCGATGGAACCTGTAACCCGAGGCGAAGTGGCAGTCTTTTTGCACCAAGCTTTGGTGGCGGTAGAACGGCTGCGGGCGATCGACTCGCGCTATTTGGTTGATCCGGAACCTCATTTGCCCATCTTTACGGATGTGGCGGGCCATTGGACAGAACCGTTCCTACGCCGCTTAGCCAGTCTTTCGTTAATCAGTGGCTTCAGCGATGGCTCGTTCCGCCCCGATGCACCGATTAACCGTGCTCAATATGCGGCGCTGCTGGTGAAGATGTTGCAACCCAAAGCGGTACGGCCGGCCACGATGTTTCTGGATGTGTCGCCGGAATTTTGGGGTTACGGCGCGATCGCGGGAGCCTATCAAGCGGGTTTTCTCTCGGGTTTCCCTGACCATACCTTCCACCCGGAGCAGCAGCTTCAGCGCATTCACCTGGTTGTGTCGTTGGTCAGTGGCTTGGGTTTAAATGCCACGGATGAAGCGGCGATCGAGCGCTATGAGGATGTGGCGGAGATTCCAGCCTATGCGCGGGATGAGGTGGCGGGGGCGATCGCCGCAAATCTCATCGCGTCCTATCCTGAGCCGACGCAATTGAACCCGAAGCGACCTGCGACCCGTGGGGATGCGGCGGTGATGTTATATCAGGTGTTGGTGCATCAGGGCAAAGTGGACGCGATCGATTCGCCGTATGTGGGAGACTGAATTAATGGCAAGGTCTGGATTCAACATAATGATGGGGAATCGTTTAAAGACCCGGAAGCGTTTGCTTTGGGAGAAGCAGAAGCGAAAGCTAAACTTGAACGGGCGATCGCCAAGCTCAAAGAAGCGGGCATTGACCCCAATAATCTTTTAAAAACGCTCAACTTTCTGTGATTTCCCCTTTCAATTGCACTAACTATGCTTCTGCTAATCCTGTTGTTTGAATGACAAAATCATCCGTCATGCCTGCTGCCAGTAAAGATTGAGCGATATCCAAGCGGGTTTCTGCTTGTCCTTGCTCTCGGCCATCCTGCCAACCTTCTTCACGTCCCTCTTCCCGAGCTGTATCAATAGAATTTTTGAGATCACGATAATACTTCAGACTGTTTTCATAAGAACGGACTTGGTCTGGATTGAATCTGGCAATTTCTGCCACCTCAAAGAGCTTCTCAAAAATCTCTTCCTGGAGAATAGGTGGGATTTCGTTAAGCTGGGTAAGATTGCATAAAATGTAGAGCCACTTGTCAAAACGGGTCTCTAGCTCAGTAACAGCTTTATTGAACTTGGGCATTTCCAAGTAAATAAACGTGAGCTTGTCATAGAAAACTTTACCTGTCTCAATATCAGCCAGCTTGACGTCATAGCGGTATTTATCCAACTCCTCTTTATCCTCTTCAAAGACAAAATCCAGAATTGCAATTGTATAGACTGCCTTGAGCTGATAGTTCCATTCTCCTTTTTGGGCTTGCTCTCGAATCGGAAAGGTAGAGTAATAGACTGTTCGATCTTTGAAAAAACTTTGTTTAGATTTCTGGAGTTCAACGATAAACTTTTCACCACGATCGTTTTCGCAGTAAAGATCAAAGATCGCTGACCGATCTCGCTGACTCGTCCCCAACTGCTCATTTTTGATGTAGTTGATGGACTGAATCTCTTCCTGTTCCTCTTTCAGGAGTTCATTGAGAAAATCTAGAAGCAGGTCTTTGTTGGGTTCTTCTCCAAACAATCGCTTAAAGCCATAGTCTGTGAAGGGGTTGATATATTTTTCAGTGAAGTGATACATCGCCAAGACCAGGGAAGAACAAACTGATGTCCTAATTGTAGATCACCTGGTCTTTAACAGACTTGACAGTTCTGGATCACCCCCGCAAGCACCTCAGCCGGCACTTGATCCGTAATTTTGACCTGCCCCAAAGTTGTGGGCAAAATAAACTGCACTTTCCCTGCTTTAACCTTCTTATCGGTTTGCAGGGTATCCACAATCTCCGCCACTGCTAATTGGCCTGGAATTTGAGTTGGTAAACCCGTCTGCGTGATGAGCTTATCTTGACGCTCGGCCTCTGCTGTAGTCCATAAGTCAAGTTGAGCTGCCAACTGGCCCGCCGCTACCATACCGATCGCTACTGCTTCACCATGATTAACCAGACGATATTGAGTCAAACTCTCTACTGCATGGCCGAGGGTATGGCCATAGTTGAGGATTGCCCGTAAACCCGCTTCCTTCTCGTCTTGGCTCACCACAGCGGCCTTCGCCTGGCACGATCGCACCAAAATCGTCTCCAACAGTTGCGAGTCGATCGTCTCATAACTGCTCAAACCCTCAGCCGCTTCGAGTTGAGCAAATAAGTCCGCATCCCAGATCACGCCATACTTAATCACCTCCGCCATCCCCGCCCGAAACTCACGGGGCGGCAGCGTTGCTAAAACGGTGGGGTCGATCAGCACCAACTTGGGTTGATAAAAAGCACCAATTAAATTCTTACCTTGGGGATGGTTCACCCCCGTTTTGCCGCCTACCGAAGCATCCACCATCGCCAGCAAGGATGTTGGTGCTTGGACAAAGTTAATGCCCCGCAGCCACGTGGCCGCTGCAAATCCCGTCATGTCGCCAATAACACCGCCCCCGAGCGCAACCATCGTCGAGGAGCGTTCTAGACGATGGGCTAAGGCTGCATCGTAAACCTGTTCAATAGAAGCGAGGGTCTTATATTCTTCTCCTGCGGGGATCAGATGGGTTGCGACATTAAACCCAGCAGTGCTTAGGGCGTCCCGAACGCGATCGCCATAAAACTGCTCAATCTCTGGATTCGAGATCAGCAAAACTTTCTTGCCGAGGTTGAGACCGGCCATCTGCGTCCCAATCGTGTCGAGGTTTTGGGGCGCGATCGCAATCTCGTAAGCAGTATCAGGCAGGTCAACCCGTAGAACAGCAGCCATATCAGGGGTACAATGTATCGGAAGTTTAAGATCTTAAGTTTACTGGTTTGGAGGTTTTTATGGCTGCTATCGCTTACTTTGGCATTTTGGCGGTGTTTACAGCAGGTGCGATCGTTACCTACAAGGCATTTCGTGCAGTGGGCTTGATTTAGTATCCAGAGACTGGGGGAGGGGTTTCCCAATCCCTCCATTTCCTATGACTCAGTTCTACGATTTACACCAAACCCAGTTCGTACAGTAACGATCTCCATCTGCGCAAAGTTCCTGCTCCTAACTCTTGATGAGTCAAAAGAGCACCGCTTGAGTCAGCAAGAACAACATGTTCAGCGCCAAACTTTTTTCTAAAAAAGTAGAGGGTGTTGTATCCAGAGAAAACAATGAAGCCAAGGTACTCTGTTCCATCTCCACCAACTATATTCTTGTACTTCGCCTTCTGAATAGAACATAGTGGCTTGCCGCTGTGCGTGTCTGCAATTTCCAATAACCTTTGCGAAAATCTGTCGAGAGGTGAGCCACCAATCTGTCCTAAATCTTCAGAGTTATTGGCCAACGTGAAATCATACCAGTCCATAAAGGCCGAGCTGTCACGATAAGCAGAGAGCTGAAATCCTCGTTCATCGAGACTAAAGCTATCGGGCTTAGATTCATTAGATTCCATTTTAGAGCTGAGATGGATACAATTGAAGGCTGCTAGAGTTGCAAGTAGCATCTAGAGATTACATCAGCGATCGCCTCTCCCCCCCTAATTCTGGCTATCTATGTCCACCGAACTCGTTACTGAAATTACCCAAGCAGTCGAAGCCCGACGCAACTTTGCGATCATCTCCCACCCGGACGCGGGGAAAACGACTCTGACTGAGAAGCTTTTGCTCTATGGGGGCGCGATCCATGAAGCGGGTGCAGTTAAGGCGCGGCGAGCGCAGAAAAACGCCACCTCTGACTGGATGGAGATGGAACAACAGCGGGGGATTTCGATCACCTCCACGGTCTTGCAATTTCTCTATAACGATTGCCAGATCAACCTGCTGGACACCCCCGGTCACCAAGATTTTAGTGAAGACACCTATCGGACATTGGCAGCGGCAGATAATGCGGTGATGCTGATTGACGCGGCAAAAGGTTTAGAGCCGCAGACGCGAAAGCTGTTTGAAGTGTGCAAGCTGCGATCGCTGCCCATTTTTACGTTCGTCAATAAAATGGATCGTCCTGGGCGCGACCCTCTGGAATTGTTGGATGAAATTGAGCAGGATCTGGGTTTACAGACTTATGCAGTGAATTATCCGATTGGGAGTGGCGATCGCTTCAAAGGCGTGTACAACCGTCGCACCCAGCAGGTGCATTTATTTGAGCGTACCGCCCACGGCAAAAAGGCCGCCAGCCAGACGATTGTGGCCTTAGACGATCCCCAATTGGAAGCCATGATCGGGGATGAAGAACTTTACTTCCAGCTCCAAGAGAATATTGAAATTCTGGATGAAATTGCCCCCGAATTTGATT
Source organism: Spirulina sp. SIO3F2 (assembly GCA_010672165.1). GTDB lineage: Bacteria > Cyanobacteriota > Cyanobacteriia > Cyanobacteriales > Spirulinaceae > SIO3F2. The sequence continues at coordinate 23,320 of JAAHHN010000098.1, forward strand.
TAGAAACGATTCACGCGGGCCAGATGACACCAGTCTTTTTTGGTTCGGCCATGACCAACTTTGGTGTGGAATTGTTTTTGAAGGCCTTCTTAGACTATGCCCTTAAACCCGAAGGTCGCCAGTCGAACAAGGGTGAAATTGAACCCACTTATCCTGAGTTCACGGGCTTTGTCTTTAAGCTCCAAGCCAACATGGACCCCAAGCACCGCGATCGCGTTGCCTTTATTCGCGTTTGTACGGGCAAATTTGAGAAGGATATGACCGTTAGCCATGCTCGGACGGGCAAAACTGTGCGTCTGTCGCGTCCTCAGAAGCTGTTTGCCCAAGGGCGTGAATCGCTTGATGTGGCCTATCCCGGTGACATTATTGGCCTCAATAATCCGGGGGTGTTTGCGATCGGCGACACGATTTATAAGGGGAAAAAACTCGAATACGAAGGCATTCCCTGCTTTTCCCCCGAACTCTTTGCCTATCTCAAAAACCCCAACCCCTCCAAGTTCAAGCAATTCCACAAAGGCATCACGGAACTTCAGGAAGAGGGTGCAATCCAGATCATGAACGATACGGATGAGTTTAAGCGCGATCCAATTTTGGCAGCGGTGGGTCAGTTGCAGTTTGAGGTGGTGCAGTTCCGGATGCAGACAGAATATAACGTGGAAACGCGCCTTGACCCGCTGCCCTACAGCTTAGCCCGCTGGGTGATGGGGGGCTGGGAAGCGCTGGAAAAAGTGGGGCGTCTGTTTAATACCATGACAGTTAAGGATCTGTGGGGCCGGCCGGTGCTGCTGTTCCGTAATGAGTGGAATATGCAGCAGATTGTCGGTGATCACCCCGAACTGGAGCTGAAAAACACTGCCCCCGTGGGCTCCGGTTATTAAGCATATTTCTTTACTTAAGGATGCCCACTCCAAGTTTATTTTTTCCGGAGCCGACTCTAAAGCTATAGGTGTGCAGGTATGAAGAATTGCTGAAGTACCGTCTGGCCCTGACTAAAACCTATGCCATGCTTAGGCAGTGCAAAATCCTAACTTTCCCCCTTAACTAAAGGAAAATCAAACATGAAATCATTCCATACCACTGCTGCCCTGCTTAGTGTCAGTCTAATTTCCGCAGCCAGTGTAATTGTCCCTGGTACGGCTCTAGCTGAAAAAACGTATACCGTTTCCGGCGACTTAATGAACGAATGCATCGCAGACGGTTTTTCTCAGACAGCTTGTGAATGCGTTATCAAGGAGATTGCTGATGTCACCAATATCACTGAGTTTGATCGGCGGAATATCTGGGCTGCGGTAGAGCAATATATCGAGGCGACGGACGGCGACGAAGATACGTTTCTGGATTTGATGTCGAACTGTGCTGCTTCTTATCCAGGCTAATCTTCACCATGCGGTTTAGACATACAACGCAGCATACTAGTACCGCAGGGCGGAAGTTCAAAGTGCAGAGTTCAAAGTTCAAAGTGTCTGTATGACAGATATCGGGTGGATTTTGAATAGGTGGCTTACTTCCGCCGTCGAGTACTAGGGCAGCCTCAAGCCTTAATCGTAGGTTGGTGTTGAGTGGAGCGTAGCTTGCTTCTCGTTTGCCTTAGGCATTCCCGAAGGGTAGAGTAACCCAACACAACATTGTCTCTGTTGGGTTACTCTGCGATAAGGCTGCGCCAATGTGCCTCAACCGCAACCTACACACAACCCTAATTTTTAGAGTTGACAGGGCACTAGCTGATTGACTGACAAAAGATTCAGTCAGGGGAGTAGGCAGAAGAGTAGACCTGAAATTCAAGACGTTCAGAGCGAAGCTGATGCCCAGAGCGAGAAGCCATAGCGGGTACAGGCTCAGAATTAGAAG
>JAAHHN010000099.1 GCA_010672165.1 Spirulina sp. SIO3F2
TAAAACACCCATCCAGTTGTGCCAAAGACCCCGCAGAGGCCCACCAGGCCAATCAGCAATTTTGTGCGAATATTCACAGGCATTTTGTGAGCAACACCTTCAGCAGACAACGATAAAGCAACAACAAGGCGCTCCCTAGAGCGCCCTCCCCGTTATATCTTATCCTTTCCAGGCGCTCATCCATCCTTGCGAATCAGCAACAAGATTTATTCTCCCGTCAGGGCAAAAACTTGATTACGACCTTGGGCTTTGGCTTTATAGAGAGCTTGGTCAGCCAGTTTAATCAGGTGCTCGGGTGATTTCTCAGTCGTAGGCACAATGCTAGTGACGCCCAAGCTGACCGTTACAATCTCGTTCATCTCTGCATGCTTATGGGGGATCGCTAGGGTGCGCACCGCTTGACAGATGGTCTGGGCGATCGCACAGGCGATGGGCAGTGAGGTTTGGGGCAAAATAACCGCAAATTCTTCACCGCCATATCTAGCCACAAGGTCATTCGGACGCTGAATCGTTTGGGCGATCGCCTGGGCTACCGAGCGGAGGCAATCATCTCCCTGCAAATGTCCATAGTGGTCATTAAAGCGTTTGAAATAATCTACATCTAAAAAAATCAGCGCCAACTGCTGTTGCATTTGGCAATGCATTCGCCACTGTTGACTGATAACATCATCAAAACTTCGACGGTTAGCGACTTGCGTAAGGCCATCAAGGGCTGCCATCCGCTCAAGTTGATGATTCACTTTTAAGATCTCAGCATGGGCTTGCGCAAGCTGTTTGGTATAGAGAATCTCTTGATCGCGCAAGCGCTTCTTTTCTAGACAAGCACCAATTCTCGCTTTTAAAAGCACAGGATTAAAAGGTTTAGTCAGATAATCTTCTGCTCCAAGTTGAATACATTTAACGACACTATCAATTTCATTAAGAGCAGAGATCATGATCACCGGAATATTACGCCAGGACTCATGCTTTTTAAGCTGAGTTAATACCTCATAACCATTCATTTGAGGCATCAAAATATCCAACAACAATAAGTCATACCCCTCATGTTCGAGCATCTCTAGCGATTCTTGACCGTTGCAGGCAGTGTCTACTAAATAACCCTGGCGGCTGAGTCGTCGAGAGAGCAGCGTTCGGTTGGCTTCCTTATCATCTACAATCAAAATCTTAAAGGTATTCACTGTCTGCATCACAACCTCAGCTTCTCCCTCTAATGCTGTGATCGTTTGTGCAGTTTCTTCCACCATCACTGGATTAATCGCGGTTCCTGTTAGTGTCAGTAACTCCCGTGCAGGCTGCTGGTAGTTGGGTTGATTAACCGAAAAGCTGATGATCCGATTGATATTTTGGGTGAGATTATTGGTGGCTACATGAATTTTTTCAAGGTCAGCATGACTAGCGCTGAGGTCTTCATGCGTAAGTAGATGGTCAATTAAGGTCAAAATAGTGTTAACCGGCGCGTGAAATTTGAGGCGGATATGGCCCAAGTCAACTTGATAGTCATTGAATTCTACATAATCAGAATCGGAGAGGGTATTGACAAGCGAAAGAATTTGAGTGCCACAATCATGGATAGTTTTCAGGTTGGCGATCGCCTCGTCTTGTAGCAGGGCAGTCTGTAACTCAGTCGATTCAAGATCCTCAAGAATAATCTCGCTATAGCCCAAAATAATGTTCACAGGCGTACGCAACTCATGACGTACATGAGAGAGCCAAGTTTTTTCAATTTGGCTTGAGGGGGTCACAATTGCACGCTCCGATAAGTGGGTTGACTTAGGGTATAAACCAATCCCCTATCTTCGTCCTCTTCCCCAAGAGAGAAATGGCTTCTTCGTCTTAGAGAAGCAAAGATGAGGGATAAGGGGAAATGCTGGATTGATACGTCTTTTTGACAATGCACCCAAACCAGATGAGCAGACCAAACTAAGCTGATTAAGTATTTCAAGATTAACAGTTTTTGTCGATCGTTATCCTGTCTCAGATAGTGCATTTAAACCAACGAATCAACAATTTAGTGCATCCTCAAGAGAATTGTAACGCCTAAAACCTTTTGGGCTTTTGCGAGTCAGGGGTTTCAGGCAAAGAATGTGGAGGGGGCTTCGCACTCTAGCTGTATACATAACGTTCCCCCAAAGTTGCGAAATGTTACGGGCAATCACTATTACTGGAGCGACTCCCGGCCATCATGCTAGTTTCTGTAGCTAAAGTAACTGAAATTGTTAGGAGAGATTTTGATCGTGGTTCATTCCCCTACTCCCACCCACCGTGAAGACCTCAGCACCTACGTGGCTGAATTGCAACTGCACATGACGCTGCAAGCTCGTAAGCTGGTTCCTACTCTGCAAGATAGTGATAGCCACGCCTCAAGCCGTGATCAGCTCCTCCATGACAGTCAAGCGGATTTAGAAAAGCTTGTTTCACGTCAAACTCGTTAGTTTTCTCCCCGCATTGATTAATTCCTATTGGTGTAAGCCTGTATCTCAGCAGTCCGATATGCCTAAGCCTTAAAGACGATCGCTGGATCAACGCGAGTCACCTTTTGGATTGCAAAGACGGCTGAACCGCCACACATCCCCACAGCAATCCCAAAAACCCCTAAGGCAGTCCAGGGTGTGATCAAAATTAAAATGCCCTGAGTTGCTAGCGTCCAGTAAGAGATGCCCCAACAGAGCAACATCCCAGGAATATAGCCCAGTACAGCCATCCAGAGTGATTGCTCAATAATGATGTTGTAGATGAAGCGATCGCTGGCCCCCATCGCTTTGAGCGTGCCAAATTCTTTGATGTGGTCAGATACTGAAGCATAGAGGATCTGACCAACGATCACCATCCCCACAATCACGCCCACTGTTGCTCCAAGGCCAAGGATAAAGCCAATGCCAGTGCTACGTTGCCAATAGCGCCGAATCTGTTGGGAAAAGTCTGCTGTCGTATAGGTCACTGTACCTGGAATTTGCTCAGCTAGACGTTTGGCTAAATCGGTCAGCGCTACTCCTTCTTCGGCACGGATCAGCACAAACGCTAGGGGTGTAGCCAAATTGAGCGGTTCAACCTGCTGAGGTTCAGGATTAAGCAACTCCTTTTGTGAATTGGCGGTACAGCCTACTAACCCATCAGCCAGTTTGCAGTTGAGTTCTGAAGAAACACCTGTCTGGATAAAGGTATTGGTGTTTTCAAGCGACGCAAAAATATAGGTACTCGCTGCCAGAGACTGGCTTGCACTGGTGAGACCCACCACTTTCGTTGAGCGGCCGGCCAGGGTGATGCGATCGCCGATGCCTGTGATATTAAGCGCTCGGAGCTTACTTTCATCCACTAAGATCGAATTGGGCTGTTGAAGTGCTGTCCGTTCCCCCTCTGTCAAAACACCCGGCTGAAACAGCTCACCTGCCGGATCAAAGCCAAAGACTCGCACCACTGTGAGATCACCACCATTGACATCCCAACGAGCAGAACCGCGCATCAGTGCTTCTGCTTTAACCACTCCCTCGACCGCTTCAACTTGTTTGAGTGTTTCAAATGTGAGGGGTAATGTTCGTTCTAAATGAATGACCTCATCTGAGGCTAGCCACAGATCAGCGGCAGATTGGTCAACTAGACGGGTGGTGGAACGGGTAAATCCAGCCAAAATACCGGTTTGGATGGTTACCAAGCTGACAGCAAACATGATGCCCGCTTGGGCCACCAAAAAACGAGGAATATCTTCAAAGAGATTACGGCGGGCAATTGAGGGCATAGAAGAAAGGCTAATCAACCGAGCAGGAAAGGGATTGTGTGCCATAGTAGCTCATCGTGGTGAAGGCACAGGCTGTCTGTCATGGGAAACAATTCTCAGTTGCATGAATTATGCAGGTGCATGATGTGAGTGAAGTCCCTGAATTTGTTTGCGAGTTGTTGCGGCACGTAAAGAAATTAAAAGCAAAAAACATCAGCTCAAAAATCTTCAAACGTTCACTTTCACTAGATTTGAGCTGTTCTATTCCATGGGGAATCAGGATTTTTTGAATCTGGAGGGGCAGCAAAGCTGTCAAACTATGGATTGTGAGGTAATGGACCCGGTGGTGGATGCATCGCTGTCCTTTCAAACGACTTTGTCATGTGCTTGACAACCAAACTTTGAATTCCAATTGAGAGGTAAGACCCATGAGTTATTGTCTCTGTTGCCATAGTTCCCTACTGCGCCATTTTCAGAACCAGCATCTATATTGGTATTGTCCAAGTTGCCATCAGGCTATGCCAGCGGCTACAGCAGAGGTTTTGACCCAATCCTTTACTCCCATCCAGTTACCGATTGTACTCAACGATACTGCGCTCGAACTCTGCACTGCTTACGCCTAAAGGTAGAGAGTCATCGTCGCAAGGATGCAACGCCTAGAGAAGACAATTCATAACCGAATTTCCAGCAGGGTTCTGAGCAACCATAGCTCCCCTGGGCGATAGCAATTGGAGAGGTGCTCTTGCATAACGGGTGTAATTACAAGGATCCGTTCTGATTCCCAGTGGAAGTCTTGGCCATGAATCCAATTGTGTTCGCTTAACCGAGTTATCGCAAGTTGCTTGGTAAAGCTGAGTAAATCAAGTTCGGGTGCAAAGACATCTTGGTTATCGATCGCCCAGTCGAAGAGGGTGAGTTGGGTTGCTGCCAGATGAATAATTGCCGTTCCCAAAACCTGTTCGATTTGTTGGAGACTGGGGAGGGCATGCAGAAAATCCTTTAAATGGCTAATTGTGCGGCGATCGCGTTGCCCAATTAGATCAACTGCCACATCAATATAAAACTGTACATCTCGATAAAACCGGAGTTCCTCTGCATCCATTGCATTACCTTGCTTAATCTATAGATGAACGCCAAGTAAGCGATTGTTCTTTGCAGATCACTTTAAGCAATCGCCTTCACTAGAAGCTCACAAAGCGCAGCTTAAAAAGGGTAACAAAACAATGTGGAGATTTTGTGAGCTTCTGGCTTACCAAGCCAGAAGTTGTTTGATTTGTTGCACTAAATCACGGGGTTTGAACGGTTTAACAATTACACCATTCACACCGGTTGCTAGTAATTCTTGGCGTTCACTAGGGCGGGCTTTAGCAGTCAGTAAGATAGTTGGAATGGCTTGGGTAGTCGGGTTCGCCTGAAGTTGATTGAATATCGCTACCCCATCTTCCCCCGGCATCATAACATCAAGCAAAATCAAGTCAGGCTGCTGTGCCTGGGCGATCACGATTCCCGCCTGACCTGAGGCTGCCATCAATACCTGCCAGTCCGCCACTGCTTCTAGAGAGAGTTTGACAATCTCACGAATGCCATCATCATCATCGATGACTAAAACTTGCTTGGTCATGACGTTTTGGAATACAGCGATTACACTATTGAGGCTTATCCCAAATCCGAATTGTAAAACTACAGAGGAGTTTTGCTTCTTCAAAACCGGGTTTCGACTCCGTCCTAGGCTGAGCGAAGTCGTTCGCGTAGCGTCCCCAGAGGGGATAGTCTCACCCCTCACTTACTGATCTGTAGCTAGGCTCCTGTGATTTGGTCTTATCTATAATATTAAAAGAAAGTGTTTTCAATAGTGATTTCCTATTTATTTTTTGCAATAAAAGTTAGTGGTTTAAGCCATAGAACTGAGAGGATAAGAAGACATTGAAGACTCAGCATTGGCTGGCAAATTAAACATAAAACAACTACCAACATTGACCGTACTTTCCACCCAGATTTTGCCCCCATGCTGTTCAACAATGGTACGGCAAATTGCTAAACCTAGACCGGTACCTCCTTTCCGCCGGGAATCAGAGGCATCTACCTGATGAAATCGCTCAAAAATACGTTCGAGCTTATCGGCAGGAATGCCACGTCCCTCATCTTTAACTGTAAATTTCACCCTCCTGTCTGTAACTGATTGCTGCTCCTCAACTGCGACCCACACGGTAGCCGGGGAGTCAGAAAACTTAATAGCGTTACTAATTAAATTGGTCAGCACTTGGATCAGTCGATCGCCATCAGCACGGAGCTTTACATCAATGGGAGCAATAACTAACGTGATGCCTGCTTGTTCGGCGAGCAACGACATCGTCCCTTGTACTTGTTGGAGCAGTTGATAGGTAGAGAGTTGTGTCGGTTGGAGCGTAATTTTACCTGATTCTAATCGCTCTAGTTCCAAAATATCGTTGACCAACTGCACCAAACGTTCGGACTGCTCCATGGCAATGGCAATAGCATGTTGACCCCGCTGAGATTCAGGACGAACTAAACCACTGTGCAACAGATCTAACGCACCATGCACAGCGGTTAGTGGGGTACGTAACTCATGACTGACCACTGAAATAAACTCATCTTTCAACCGAGCAACAGCATCCCGTTCGGTGATATCTTCACCAATGCTCAAGGTGCCGGAGGGTTGACCGTGAAGATCTCTGAGTAAAGTACTGTTCCAGGCAATCACTCGCTCTTCTCCTACCTGAGTAATCAAGCGATGTTGATAATGGGGATGGGCCTGATGCTGGAGGATATCTTGAAAGCGTTGCTGGTTCTGGCGTTGTTGCTCGGTGGGAAGAAAGGATATAAACCAAGATTTCCCCATGACATCTGCTGCATCGTAGCCCATCAATTTCAGAGCATGGGGGTTGATATAGTCAACTTGGCCAAGGCGATCGAGTCCCACCACCATCAACTGCACATTATTTAAAAAGCTCTGCCAGCGCCGTTCTGATTCTTTCACAGTGGCAAAGAGCTGATCCCGCTCTTGTTCAGTCTGTTTGCGCTGGGTGATATCACGCTGGAGTACTAGAATATAGGGCTCGGGCAAAGCCTCCTTGACCACTGTACAAGAAGAATCCATTTGTAAGGTTTGGCCATCTTTGCAAATAAATTCCATCTCATGACGATGATATCCAGTGGTCAAGAGCTTTAAGAATTCTTGTTTACATTCGTCCTGGTTTTCGGATTTCAAAAAGTCCAAAAATGGTGTACCCATTAATTCAGATTGACTATAGCCCGATCGCGCAATTACCGTGGAATTAACCTGCTGAATGATCCCTGCTAAATTCAACATATAGATAAAGTCTGGGGCAGATTCAAACAAAGAACGAAAACGCTGCTCACTAATTTTAAGCGCAGCTGTCCGCTCTTCTACCCGAGCTTCGAGGTCTTGGTTGAGATTTTGGAGCTCGGCTTCACTCCGACGCAATGCCAATTCAGACCGCTGACGTTGAAAAGTACGGGTAATGATTTCACCAAATAGCTTCAAGAATTGAATACTACTGGCTGACCAAATCCGCTCCTGACTAAATGAGGCAAAACCAATAAAGCCCCATAAAAGATCTTGATCCATTAATGGAACACTAATTAAGGAGCGCACATTAAACATCGACCAATTGACTTGATCAGCCGCTGCTTCGACAGGTAACCTCGCTACACTGGGAACATGTAAAACATTACCTTGGGAGAGAAGCTTGTAGGCCCAGGGAAAAAGAGATTGGGGGAGATTTTGGGCATTCTTAATCTGGGGAGTTTGGTCAAATTGCACCCATTCATAGCACATTGTTAGTGTTTGATTCACCGGATCAGAGGTAAAGATATAGCTCGTATCCACATGAATAAACTCGCCAATCTCTTGTAAGGCTCGGTTGATTTCAGCACCACTATCATCTGGATCAAGATCAATGAAACGGGTTGAGATTTCTGAGAGCAGGCGATCGAAAGCCAACTGATATTGCAATGCGGATTCAGCCATTTTACGGGCTGTAATATCGGTGTAAGAGCCTGTCATTCGGACAATCTGCCCCGTCTCATCCCGTAGGGCTTTGCCGCGATCGAGCACCCATTTATAGTCGCCATCTTTGCATCGTACTCGATGCTCAGTGCTGTAGTAGGGGGTGTTCTGCTCAAAATGTTCCTGTAGCGCGGTTTGAATGGGCTCAATATCATCAGGATGAACCTGTTGAAACCAGGTATTAAAATCATCGCCAAATTCATCATCATGGTAATTCAGCATTTGCTTAAATCGGGCAGAATAAAACACTTTATCTGTCTTTACATTCCAATCCCAAATGCCATCATTGGTGCCCTGTGAGGCGAGCTGCCAGCGTTCTTCACTCTCTCTTAATGACGCTTCTGCTTGTTTGCGTTCTTCAATTTCAGTGGCAAGCTGTTGGTTGATCTGTTGGAGTTGTTCAGGGTTGGGCAGGGCGAGAGCTGCGGGGAGCGTGGGGAACAGAGCGATCGCAGTATAGAGCGAGGCAAGTGCAGTGCTCGCTTTCACCAGGCCCGAGAGCCAATAGACGGGTTGCCACAATGTCCAGACCGCCATCAAATGGGTCGTACCACAGGTGGTAATAAATAAGCCAAACAGCAAGAAAATGCCCCGAAACGGGACATCTTCCCGCTTGCGCACAAAATAGACCAGCATTATTGGAATGGAATAGTAGGCGATCGCAATCAGCACATCTGAAACTAAATGTAATCCGACTAGGCCAGGCTGCCACAGATAACAGTGACCATGGGGAATCAACTGATTGGGGAACAAGAACCGTTGCAACATGTCCATCTCAATCCAGCTCCTAATTTTGTCTAATTGCGAACGAAATAGGAGAGAACTTCAAGTGCTCCTCCCCACTGCTGCTTTTGCATAAACCCACTATAAAACCTGTTTGCGTCCGGCCGCTTTCGCCCGATATAACGTCTGATCTGCATAGTTATATAGCGCTTGAATATCCTGACCGTCCTGGGGATATTCAGCAACACCGCCACTAAAACTGACTTGAAATGCTTGATTATTCAAACCCAGAAAACGGTGAGCCGAAAACATTTGCAGTAAGACATTAAGGCGACGGATGGCCACATCTTTTACCACCCCATAGAGTCCCACCACAAATTCTTCTCCCCCCCAACGAGCGAGCACATCTTCTTGGCGAAACGTTTGACGCAGATAATCACCAAAGGTTTTAAGCACCAGATCGCCCCGTTCATGACCCTGTTGATCGTTAATCTGCTTGAATTGATCAAGATCCAATAAGGCCAAACAGAGTGGCTTTTGTTGGCGCTCGGCCAATTTGAGGAGTTGGTTGAGGGATTCGAGCGATCGCCGTCGTCGGCTCAAACCCGTCAAAGTATCCACCTCTGCCAGGGTGCGTAGTAGGTGGACTCGCTCCAAGCGATTAGAAATCCGGGCAATCAATTCAGAACCTACAATGGGCTTGCTGAGGTAGTCATCTGCTCCTGCAGCAAAGACTTGAGCAACTTGCTCTGGGTTGGTATGGCCAGAGAGAAATAGAACCGGAATCTGGCTCAAGGTGGGATCACTACGGATGATTTGACAGAGCTCAATCCCATTGAGGTCAGGCATTTCAATATCCAGAATAATCAAATCAGGTGGAGCTTGTTGGAGAGAGACCCAAAATTCACTGGCATTTGCCACCAACGTGAGCCGAAACCCCCAGGGCGTCAGTAATTGCTCTAAGCATTGCAAAACAGCGGGGTCATCATCTAAAGCCAGAATTCGAGCAGAGGGTAAGGTGGTTTTGGCTAAACAGTGAATCACTGTTTCGAGTACTTGGGTTGCCGTAACCGGTTTGAGTAAAATCGTGCAACCGCCTGAGCGCAGAATTTTAACGCGATCGCTCAAGGTATCTTGATTAAGCGTGACAATTACAGGCACAGCCGGATGTTGTTGGCTCAATGCACTGAGCATTTTCAGTCCCTCCTCCAAGCTGGAGGCACAGTCAAAATCGAGTAATACCACATGGGGAACTACATATTGAAGGATGTACTGTGCTTCGTCCAATGTGGTCGCCAGGCTAGTCTGGATACCTGCGATCGCAGCCTGAGCCTGTAGCTCTGTCGTGAAAGCGGGTTCATGATGAATGATCAACCATTGGTCAATAACGCTCTCGGGTTGAATCGCCATTTTAGGATTCCCGGCGGCCAAGATCGACCCTTGAAGGGCCTGGTGAAGCTGCCCCATCAGCGCTGCCAGTTGTTGCACTTGCTCAGGATTGAGTTGGTTGCCGCTCAGCAGCAATTGCTCAATCTCCGCCGCCATTTGGGATGCATTCATTAAGCCAAAACTTCCCAATGCACCCTTGAGTGTGTGGGCTTCCTGTTGCGCCCGTGCCAGCATCTCAGGTGAACTGGCCGCCCCCTGAGCCAACCATTCTTGACCCACTTGCATCAAACCAGCAACTACCGCTAAATAACGAGGTTGATGACGTTGCCAAATCTCCTGTAGCGCCTCCAGAACCCGGTCTTGGGGTTGAGCCTTTGGGGAGGGCACAGCCGCCGCTACCGCTTTGGGTGACTTGATTTCAGGCGCGGCTAAAGCAGAGGTTGCTGAGTCCAATGGTGCCGGTTCCGGCGTGAGTCGATACCCCAAGCCATAGACGGTTTCAATCATATTTTCAATTCCGCCTTCGCGGAGTTTTCGTCGCAAGCTTTTCACATGGGTGCGTAGCGCATTGTCTGACGGGATGTTATCAAACGACCACAGCCGCTCAATCAAGGTACTTACACTGAAAATCCGATGCGGATACCGCAACAATAGCTCCAAAAGTTCATATTCTTTACTGGTAAGCCGCAGCCGCTGCTCATGACCAAATACTTCACAGCTATTGGGGTTGACCGTGAGCGCTCCCCAAGTGAGCATGGGTGTCGATTCGATCGTGCCTCGACGTAGCAGCGCCCGAATTCGAGCCAGCACCTCTTCTAGATCTAAGGGTTTGAGCACATAGTCATCCGCTCCTGCATCCAAACCCACAATCTTACTCTCACGGGTATCTTCCGTCGTCATCAGAAGTACTGGAATCTGATAACCCGCCGCCCGCAATCGCCGACATAAACTGATGCCATCAAGCTTAGGCAGATGCAAATCGAGCAAAATCAAGTCATACTCAAATGCTTCGATCAACGCCCAACCCGCCTCTCCATTGGCGGCGATCTCCACTTGATAACGCTGCTTGCTAAGGGTTTTGGCCAACATCTCAGCCAAACCCGCATCATCTTCTACCACTAAAACTTTCATGAACGCGTCAGTCTACTCTCCCCATACCAACATGCAATCCCCTGCATTGAGTTTGGAGTGGGGGCAGTCCCCTCGGAAGCATCTTTCGCCAGAATTTAGAGTTTGAATCGTGAGCATTTCTATACTTGAGGTTCCTTATTTGGGCATCCCAGCCCAAAATTTCAACTTGCCGGTTCCCCTCAAACTGTGTGCAACAGCCCCAAATGGACTTAAGGAAAACCGTGTCGGCGAACCTAAACCGTTTTCCGATGAACCAGACTTGATGAGGTCTAGACAGACGGCATTGATGGAGCCATCTTTATAAATCAACCCAGAGTTAGGTTGACTGACGGCCTTTGAATACTTGTATTCAAACAGGTAAATGTGGAGATTTCGTGAGGTTCTGCTCGTTTGTTGAACTCCACATTATCTCCACATTTGCTTTCTAAGCTCAAATCATGTTGTTCAGATTATGCAACCCTTAATTGCCTATGAGGTATCTCTTCTCGACAATGCTGCTTGCTTGTTGACTTTAGTAACATTCCAAGCCAATTATCCTTTGCCTCAAGTAGCATCACTTATGCATTACTGTCTCTGCTGTCATGGCTCTTTACTTCAACATATCCAACACAATACCCTCTACTGGTATTGCCCCACCTACCATCAGGCGATGCCTGAAGCCACTGGCAAAACTAGGATGTGCAATCTATTAATTGCAGGAGTTTTAAGGAATAAGCGTTAACACACCTGACTCAACACAATCAGCTATGCACTACAGTCATCGCAATGGTTTGGGGTTTAAGTGGTGATAGCCCCTAGTCAAAGGGTGTCCGCTTTATGAGCAATAAGTCCTCTTACAACGATGCAAAATACACTTTCGATTTTTCAGGATCAGGCATCATCGTCTTATCCCCCTCTTGCCAATCGACCGGACAAACCTCACCCGGATGGCGCTGGATATGCTGGATCGCCTTAAGTGTCCGCAGGGTCTCATCAATGCTGCGTCCAAAGGAGAGATTATTGATGGTAGCGTGCTGAATAATCCCGTCCGGGTCAATGATAAACAAACCTCGAAGCGCAATCCCTGCTTCAGGATCAAGAACATTGTAGGCAGTACTAATTTCTTTTTTAAGGTCAGAGACTAAACCATAGGTGATATCACCAACTCCCCCCAGTTTGCGCTCAGTTTGAATCCAAGCCAGGTGGGCAAATTCGCTATCGACTGATACACCTAGAATTTCAGCGTTAATGGCATTAAATTCTTCAGCGCGATCGCTAAAGGCGATGACCTCTGTCGGGCAAACAAACGTAAAGTCCAGCGAATAGAAGAACAAGACCAAATACTTCCCTTGATAGTCCGCTAACTTGATCGTCTTAAATTGCTGATCAATAACAGCGGTTGCGGTGAATTCGGGGGCGGGTTGCCCAACACGAAGGCATCCTTCCATCGCAGTTCTCCTTAAACTTATCTGCAACTCCAGATCGGCGCACCAGCCAATGCTGAGTGAACTAAACCTAAATCTATCACAGTCTGGCTCCTACTTTTTTTATATTAGTACTCAGGAACTTGGAAAGAAGGAATATATTAGATGCTGTCGTCAGTTAGAGCTCAAGCTCTCGCTGTGACCAACTAACAGCCCCTCCTTCTGCCGTTTAGTTTGGGTGCTCTATCGCTTGTCCTGTAAGGCTTCTGATGTTAACTGACAACACGCCCTAATTCAGCATCCTGGTTGAGGAAAAACAGCCTTCAATGGTATTCAGTTTACTGTTTATCGGGCCCTTCGAGCCATTTGTCCTTAGCCGAACGATATTGAAACCGTCCTCTTTTTTCCTCTCATCACGATAAAAAATAGCACCTTAAACCAAGATACATTAACGATTTGATGGGTTTATATGCAGGGATAGGCAAGGGCCAAATTGTCCGGATTTAGCCCTCTGAATTTGAACTATGGGGATATACCCAGAAGACTGTCCTGCAATCCTCAGGCATTGGAAACCATAGTCAGGGCGTTTCCCTGAGAATTGTGTCACAGAAGTTCTGATTCATTCTTTTCGTTGTGAGCCTGATACACAGTGTTTAATCCTGCAATCGTCTATTATCCGATGGTCGGGGAGATTCTCCACAACCGTTATCAACTGCTCCAGGTACTCGGGTCTGGGGCCTTTGGTCAAACGTATCTCGCCCAAGACACCCTTGACCCATTGCGATCGCACTGTGCTATCAAACACTACATTTCGAGTCCCCATTATCCACATCTGCTCAAAACCAATCAGCGCCTTTTCCACACCGAAGCCAGGCAACTCGGGCAACTCGGCATTCATCCCCAAATTCCGCAGTTGCTAGATCATTTCGAAGAAAATCATGGCTTCTATTTGGTGCAGGAATATATCAAAGGCATGCCCCTGGCCCAAGAATTTGCTCACAATCGTCACAATAATGCCCAAGAACGTGCAGCCCAAGCTGTGTATTTTCTCTGGGATTTGCTGCAAATTTTAGCCTTTGTCCACGATCACGGTGTAATTCACTGTGACCTCAAACCGAATAATCTCTTCCGACGCTATCGAGATGGCAAACTGGTTTTGCTCGACTTTGGTGCAGCGCAGCCTGTGACAACCGCTGGGGAGCGTGAGCCAACTTGGATTCCCTTCACCACTGATCCCACCCAGAACGTTGGCTATTTAGCCCCCGAGCAACTCCTTGGCCAAGTCTATGCGAACAGCGACCTCTACGCTGCGGGTGTATTAACGATGCAACTCTTCTCAGGTTTGGAGCTACATCAGTTGGGCGTTGACATCCAAACCAACGAATTGTATCCCATTCAATGGCTCAGTTCTGGTACAGCCCCCAGTTATTTTCTGCAATTCCAACAACTCCTTGCCCAAATGGTGCGTTATGACCACCAACTGCGCTATAGCCATGCTGCTGAAGTGCTCGCGGAACTGGCAGATATTCGTGATCAAGTGTATCCCCAGCTCTTGTCGGAAACAGACGAACTTCCGCTGCCCCTGCCGCTGCTATTACCAATTGAAGCAACTGATGTTGATAGCACTCAAGTGGCTTTCGACGCCTTTGAGGATACAGAGGACTTGACGCTCGCGTTTGAAGTATTGCCTCATGATGAACTGGGTGATGATGAATTCTCCAGTGATGAGCCCGACTTTTCCACGGTTTGGGCAGGTGCAGCCCCGACAACACCGTTACCAGAAACCATGCCACCAGCCGCTCCTCCTGTATTTATTCCCAAAGCTCAAGTCGTGCCCTTACTGCAATATCAATGGCATCAGCCCCAATGGCAAATGCTGGCACGGATGGGTTTGGTTGTCGGGGCACTCAATGCGTTGGCGATCGCAGTGGGGGCTTATAGTGTGCAGCAGCAGATCGCCCGTGATCCTGGCGAAAGCCGTTGGCAAGCAGCCCAAACCGCTCTGGAAACTGGGGATCTAGAGCAGGCGATCGCAATTGCTGAGACCATTCCTGAGGGTAGTTTTCGCTATGCAGACTCCCAAACAGCGATCGCCCAATGGCAACAGGACTGGCAGCAAGCCATTGTTGATTTCAAGGCGGTGCAGCAGGCTTTTGAGCAGCAGCAATGGCAAATGGTATTGCGACGGGCGGCTCAGTTACCGTCGATTCCCTATTGGCAACAGCAGGTTCAACCGCTAGTCGAGCAAGCTCAACCCCTCGCCGAAAAGCAGGCTAAGCAGTTGTTGGCCGCCGCTTTCCGCCAAGCCCATCAACGACAATTCACCCAGGCGTTAGCCCATCTCTACCAAATTGCACCCCAAACTGAGGTGGGCGCAACCCTGGAACCCAAATTGATTGAATATCAGCAAAAGCAAGGCGTTCATGCGATGGGGCAACTCCAACTTGCCTACAATTTGGCTGCTAAACGCTCTTTTCAAGACGCGATCGCCATCTTACAAAATATCCCCCCCAACACTTCGGCTGGGGCGATCGCCCAACAAAAGGTGGTGGAATATCAGCAAAAGGCAAAGCTAAAGGCTCAGGTTCTAGCGCGACGATAATTGCAGTGAATCATCCGTATATTAAGGACTAGCACCCGTAATCTGACGGGACAAGCGATAGAGCACCCGACTCAAACAAAAGAGAACGGGGCTATAAGGCAGTTCCTGTCAGAGTTTGAAATCTAACTGACGACAGCCCCTAATCGCTCGTCGTTGAAACCATCGCGCTCAACAACTGCTCCGGCGTCACCGCAAACGGCAAGTGATGAATATCTGATTCTGGTTGGCAGGCAAACTCAGCCGCTTGGCGCAACTCTGCGAGCGTGACTTCTCCCAAGCCCAGATCTTCGAGGGTTTTCGGGAGGGCGATCGCCTCATAAAACTGCAATAACTGTTGACGGGCTGCTTGAGCGAGCTGATTGTTTTTCACCTGTTCTTCCAGGCGCAACTGCACCAAAATCCCGTAAGCGACCTTTTCGCCGTGCAAGGCATCATGAGCCGCTGGGATTTGGGTGAGGCCATTATGAACCGCATGGGCAGCCACTGTGCGGCATTGCGCCCCACCCAGACCCCCAATCACACCCGCGAGGAGCACCGTGGCATCCACCACCTCTTGCCAAATTTCACTGCCCGGACTCTCCAGGGCTGTCGCTGACTTTTGCAAGAGCAGATCGCGCAATACTCGCGCCTGTTGTACTGCTGCAATAATCAGCGTTGAGGCCGATTCCCCGCTGCTAACAGAGGCTTCATACCACTTGGCGATCGCATCCCCAATCCCTGCTACCAACAGCCGACGAGGCGCAGCTCGCAGCAATTCATAATCCAGAATTAGCAAATCTGGGCAATGGCTCAAGCCCACATCGTATCGAAATGCCCCTGCATCAGAATAAACATTCGAGAGCCCCGTCCAAGCTGCACAGGTCGCTGCCGAGGTGGGGATCGTAATGACAGGGATTTGGCAATAATAGGCTAGGAGTTTCGCTGTATCCAGCGCCTTGCCGCCACCTACACCAATAATTACATCCGCTTGGTGCTGCTGGGCGATAGCCTGGAGCTGTGCCAGGGAGGATTCGGAACAGTCGGGGGTATATTGCGCCGATTTAACCGCCAATCCCGCCGTAGTCAGGACATCATTAAGCTGGGGATTCACCACTGCCAGGGTCTGTTCACCCCCCACCACCAAGGGCCGCTGACCCAACGCCGCGATCGCCTCACCTGCGGTCTGGATTACGCCTGAGCCCTTGATAAGCTGACGGGGGGCGACAGAGAGAGAGATGGCAGTAGTGCTTGAAGTGGTTGGTGGGGTGAGCTGTTGGATCATGGAAACGTAAGATTTCAATAGAAACATTATAAATCTCCATAAATCCCCCACTTAGAGTCAATAAAAACTTAGGGCACATAAATGCCTAAACCATTGTGAATGCGGGCTGCGGTGCGAGGATCGCGATCGACGATCTGGCCATTCACCAACAAGCTCGACGAACTGCCGCCATCCAAGTTGAGGGCATGCACCAGCCCCAAGCGTTGGGTGAGCTCGGCCAGCTCCGGGAGCGTCGGCCCCTTCCCGTCCGGGCGATTATGGACAACACCCAGGACGATTTTGCCCTGAGCCGTTTGGCCAATAAAGCTGCGGGAGGCGGCCTGTTGGGCAAAGGCAGGGCTAAATTTTTCAGCCGCCGCATTCAGCACCACTTGACCATTTTGCAACAGTAATGGCCCCGCCCCGAGAATATGGGGAAACTGAGCAAAGTTGGCCGGAATCGTTTGGGATTGTAGGGTGACACGACGACCCACGGGAAAGCCTGCCGCCGAAGCAGCTCTGGCCCGAATCACAAGCAGAAAACCATCTATCGGAATCGGCCAGGAGCGAGGATCCACCGCCAGACCCCCCGGCTCTTGGCGTGTCACCTGGTTATTCTGAACCGTAATAATCGTTTCATTATCCGTCAGGGGTTGGTAGCTTGGCCCCCATTCTGGCGTATAACGAGCCACCCCCGCTTGGACATAACCACTATTCAGATGGCTGATAAAGACTCGTTGGCCTGTTTCACTGAGCACCGTTTCTTGGAGCGAGAGACGACCGATTTGTACCGTGCCGTTTTCATCCCAAGCGATCGCCCCTCGGTTCAAAATCGGGCCAGAGTACCAATTCCCTTCCCGACGAATGGCCCCCAAGGGCAGTTGATTTTTGCGGTTGAAAAAGCCCCCATTGATCGCCGCAAATGCCCGCCACAATGGCCCAATTTCTGCCAACGGTCGCGTCCCCTGCATCTGGGCTGAATTGCTCCAAATCGGCCGCATTTCCACCTGAGGATTGCGGAGATCTAGCTCTAGGGAAAACACAGGGAAGCGATCGGCCCCTAGAGCAACATAGCGTTGTTGCTGACGAATACCGGCTGGCCGAGTTTGATCAAAGGTTCTAAAGGTCTGGGGATTCACCTGGGCTACAACCACAGCTTGCTCAGGGTTTGGGGCCGAGGCGGCGACGAGGTTTGATGAGGGAGACTCATCCGAATTCACTCGCCGATGAACACCGCCAATCACCCCCAGTATGAGCAAAACCGTTAGAAGCCCAACCCCAGTGCGAGGGGAGACATGGCGCAATTGTCGCTGTGGCATCTTGTCAAGGAAAGGATTCCCCATGATAATAAACAAACCTTCCCCATCACTGGAAAGGTCATAATTAAATTAAGATCGTAAAGCTACAGTTAATCTTCAGGTTAACGTCAAAACCTCCACCCATACGCTGGTAGCTGGTGATTTTTGTAGCTTATGTAACTTTATTCGCGCCTTAATTGTCGCCAATATTATTTTTATTCCCCATCTCTAGTTATCGATCATCGTGATCGTCCTATAGGCTTTGCTGTCAATCTTAACTAACTTAATGGATTGGAAAAGGTTTCCTGACTGAAGTCCCTGCATAGATGTCGTATTCGGCGTAGGTTTAGGCAAATCATCATATTGGCGTACCCCATTCCCTTAAATTCTCATCATCACCTTATAGACCCTATGGTTCATTCTATGCTGTCAAACTCGATTGCACCCCAATTGTCATCCCAACACCCCTATCCAGGTCAGCCTTGGCTGGTGGAGGAGCGGGATGCCTGCGGAGTGGGATTTATTGCCACCACCCAAGGGCAGCCAAGTCATACTTTGGTTGAACAATCGCTGCGAGCATTGGGGTGTTTAGAACATCGGGGTGGCTGTAGTGCAGATTATGATTCCGGTGATGGCTCAGGGATTCTAACGGATATCCCTCAACCCTTGTTCCAGACGTGGTTTGAGTCCCAAGGCTTACCCTGCCCAGAACCGGAGCGATTTGCAATCGGGATGGTTTTTCTCCCCTGGGATGAGGCGGCTGCGAGCGCAGGTCGTCAAGATATTGAAACGCAAGTGACTCAAGCGGGTTTGAACATAGCGGGCTGGCGAGAAGTGCCCACAAACCCTGAAGTTCTAGGCATTCAAGCCCGGGAGAACTTGCCCCGAATCGAGCAGGTGATCGTCACCTCTGATGCTCTCCAAGGGGATGAGCTTGATCGCGCCCTTTACATTGCTCGCTCCCATGTGGGCAAGCAGATGACCGATGAATTCTATATCTGCTCCTTCTCCTGCCGCACGATTGTCTATAAGGGGATGGTGCGCTCAGAAGTGCTTGGGCAGTTTTATTTGGATTTGCAAAACCCCGACTTTGTCAGCCGTTTTGCCGTCTACCATCGCCGCTTTAGCACCAACACAATGCCCAAATGGCCCCTTGCCCAACCCATGCGGTTGCTGGGACACAACGGCGAGATCAATACCCTCTTAGGCAATATTAATTGGATGGTGGCGCGGGAACCGAGCCTCCATGTGGAGAGCTGGTCCGATGCAGATCTCCAAAGCCTAACTCCAGTGGTGAATGCGCAAAACAGTGACTCCGCTAACCTGGACAGTGCCTTGGAATTGTTGGTGCGGACAGGGCGTAGTCCTTTAGAGGCAGCCATGATTTTGGTGCCCGAAGCCTATCAAAACCAACCCGATCTGGAAGACCATCCGGAAATTGTCGATTTCTATGATTATTACAGTGGCATTCAAGAACCCTGGGATGGCCCCGCGCTCTTGGTCTTCAGTGATGGCAAGACGGTGGGGGCAACCTTGGATCGTAATGGCTTACGCCCCGCCCGTTACTGCATTACCAAGGATAACTACATCGTCGTGTCCTCCGAGGCGGGTGTGGTTGACCTCCCTGAAACTGAGATTATCGAAAAAGGTCGCCTTGGCCCTGGACAGATGATTGCCGTGGATTTTGGTTCTGCTGAGATTCTCAAAAACTGGGACATTAAGCAACGGGTTGCTAGCCAGAACCCCTATGGGGATTGGGTGAAGCAATACCGCAAAACCGTTAGTCCCCAGAGTTTTCCGGAAGCGACCACCCTTGCAGCGGAGGCATTACGCCAGCAGCAAACCAGCTTTGGTTACACCGCTGAAGATGTGGATATGATCATCACAGCGATGGCAACAGCCAGTAAAGAGCCCACCTTCTGTATGGGGGATGATATTCCTTTGGCGGTGCTCTCCAACAAGCCCCGTCTGCTCTATGACTATTTCAAACAGCGGTTTGCCCAGGTCACCAACCCCGCGATCGACCCCCTGCGGGAGAGTCTGGTCATGTCTCTCAATATGCGCCTTGGCAAACGGGGGCCATTGTTGGAAACCCATGCCCAAAGTGCCCAGGTACTCAAAATCGAGACGCCGGTGTTGAATGACGCGGAATTGGATGAAATCCGTCAGTCGGGTTTTGCGATCGCGGAACTCTCTACCCTCTTCCCTGTCAGCGCTGGACCCCAAGGCTTGAACCAAGCACTAAAGACTCTCTGTGAGCAAGCTGCAACATCAGTACAAGCCGGCAGTACGATTGTGATCCTGAGTGATCGTGCCGTGGGTGGCATCAACGACGCCACCACGTACATTCCACCGTTGTTGGCTGTAGGCGCAGTTCACCATCATCTGATTGCCCAAGGCCTGCGTCTCCAAGCTTCGTTGGTGGTGGATACCGCTCAATGCTGGAGTACGCATCACTTTGCCTGCTTAATTGGTTACGGTGCTTCGGCGGTTTGTCCTTACCTGACCCTGGAGACGATCCGGGCGTGGTGGAGCAGCGATCGCATCCAGAAGCAAATGGAGCGGGGCAAGATTCCCCAGATGACAATAGAAACCGCCCAAATTCAATACCGTAAGGCGGTGGAAGCGGGTCTGCTTAAGATTCTTTCCAAAATGGGGATTTCTCTGCTTTCGTCGTACCACGGAGCCCAGATCTTTGAGGCGATCGGTCTCGGTGAGGCAGTGGTGAACCGTGCGTTCAAAGGTACAACCTCACGTCTCGGCGGTATGACCCTTGAAGATCTCGCCCAAGAGGTAATGGCCTTCCATGGTCGGGCTTTCCCTGAACTCCAGGGCAAGAAGTTGGAGAACTACGGCTTTATCAACTACAAACCGGGTGGGGAATACCATATGAATTCCCCCGAGATGTCTAAGGCATTGCACAGTGCGGTGCGCAGCTTCAAAGCCATGAATGGTAATGGGTCGCAGGCGCTGGTTAACCAAAGTTACGATCATTACGAAACCTATCTCAAGCACCTCGAAGGCCGCACCCCCACTGCGCTGCGAGACTTGCTTGATTTCAATAGCGATCGCGCTCCCATCGACATTAAAGATGTGGAATCGGTCGAGGAGATTGTCAAACGCTTCTGTACTGGGGCCATGTCCCTCGGTTCCCTTTCCCGAGAAGCCCATGAGACGTTGGCGATCGCCATGAACCGGATTGGCGGCAAGTCTAATTCTGGTGAAGGGGGTGAAGATCCCCAGCGCTTCAAGGTAATTCCCGATGTAGATAGTGAGGGCAACTCCGCCAGCTTCCCCCACCTCCAGGGTCTCAAGTCCGGAGATACGGCTTGCTCAGCGGTTAAGCAAATCGCCTCTGGGCGTTTTGGGGTGACGCCTGAATATTTGATGAGCGGGAAACAGCTTGAAATTAAGGTGGCTCAAGGAGCAAAGCCTGGGGAAGGCGGCCAATTGCCCGGTAAAAAGGTGAGCGAATATATCGCCATGCTGCGGCGTTCTAAGCCCGGTGTGCCCTTGATTTCGCCCCCACCTCACCACGATATTTATTCGATCGAAGATCTCGCCCAACTGATCTTTGATCTGCACCAGATCAACCCCACCGCCAAGGTTTCTGTGAAGCTGGTGGCTGAGATCGGTATTGGGACAGTCGCCGCTGGTGTGGCGAAAGCCAATGCTGATGTCATCCAAATTTCTGGCCACGATGGCGGTACGGGCGCTTCTCCCCTTAGCTCGATTAAACATGCAGGTGTGCCCTGGGAATTGGGTGTGACCGAAGTGCATCGGATGCTGATGGAGAACCAACTCCGGGAGCGGGTGTTGCTCCGGGCTGATGGGGGTTTAAAGACAGGTTATGATGTGCTGATGGCCGCGCTGATGGGGGCGGAGGAATATGGCTTCGGTTCCGTGGCGATGATCGCCGAAGGCTGCATTATGGCGCGGGTTTGTCATACCAACCAATGCCCTGTGGGGGTCGCCACGCAGCAGGAGCGATTGCGGAAGCGCTTCCCAGGCACACCGGAGCATGTGGTCAACTTCTTCTACTTTGTGGCGGAGGAAGTCCGTCAGCTCCTCGCCCGACTGGGGTACAACCGCCTGGAAGAGGTGATTGGCCGTTCAGATTTGCTCAAGCGTCGGGAAAACTACGATGCAACCAAAACGAGCCATCTGGTGCTGGATTGCTTGATGTTGCCACCAGTGAGCGATCGCCGCGATTGGCTTACCCATGAGACGGTGCATAGCAATGGGGATGTGCTGGATGATGATTTATTGCAAAAGCCGGAGGTCAAGGCAGCGATCGCCAACCAAGGCATTGCCGATGTGCAACAGACAATTGTTAACACCGATCGCACGGTTGGAGCACGTATCGCCGGTCAGATCGCCAAACAATATGGGGATGCTGGCTTTGAAGGACAGCTCAATTTCCATTTTGAGGGGGCAGCAGGCCAGAGCTTTGGCGCATTCAATTTGCCAGGAATGACCCTACGCCTAAGTGGGGAAGCCAATGATTATGTGGGTAAGGGGATGCACGGCGGTGAAATCATCATCACCCCTCCCGCCGCAGCCACCTATGACCCGTCTCAAAACGCCATCATTGGTAACACCTGCCTCTATGGTTCGACGGGTGGGACGCTCTATGCCCACGGTCGCGCGGGTGAGCGCTTTGGAGTGCGCAACTCCAAGGGCCAAGCGGTGATTGAAGGTGCGGGCGACCATTGTTGTGAATATATGACTGGGGGTGTGATTGTGGTGCTCGGCACAGTGGGGCGCAATGTGGGCGCAGGCATGACCGGGGGACTAGGCTATTTCTATGATGAGGATGGCAAGTTCTGCGATCGCGTCAACCCGGAAATTGTGAAGGTGCAGCGCGTTAAAACTCAAGCGGGTCAAGAGCAGCTCAAAGGGATGATCGCGGCGCATTTGGAGCGTACGGGCAGCCCGAAGGCGAAAGCGATGTTGGCGGATTGGGATGCGACGCTTGCGAAGTTCTGGCAGGTTGTGCCGCCTTCAGAGAGCGATCGGCCGGAGACTTCGGATCTGGAGGCAAAGGAGCTTTCGGCAGTGTCGTAAGGATCGTAACGTTCACAACGATTGCGTGAATTTACCACCTTAGAATAGGGCAAGGTTCATCTTGAGATGGGCATTGCCCTGTTTAGTGTTTGCAATGGGATGATGACAGTTTACGCTGAGTTCACCGAATCAATGCCCAACTATCCAGCAGCCCACAGCATGGATACAGAATGGTTTGCACTGGATGCAGAGGGTAAAATTGCACTTTTTGATTCTGATGAAGGGGGTGCAGTTCCTCGTTCCAATCAAAAGATCTGGCAAGCAGCGCGGATTGATAGTGTAGACATGTTTTTCTCTGAGATAGCCAAAGCACAAGCTAATCCCTTAGTTTATGTGAAAACTCCTAGCACATCATTAGTCGATGCTTTGACGTTCAAGACGTTACAGACACAAATTGACGAAGCTGTGAATTTGGCTGGGCAAATATGTGGCACACGATATGGCCCTGAGCGGGGTCAAGTAACCCACTTAACTTGGCCAACTCTTGAGCAATACGAATTGTACAGTTTACTTCTCCTACTAGAGTCAGAGCGAGTAATCCCTCTCTTGCGATCGGGTCAAGAGAATCTAGATAACTATATTGTGCGTTTTACAGGAGAACCTGTTGTTGTCTATATGGATAGATGTCAGGTTCTAACCATCCAGAAGTTAGTCAATCGGGGAATGATACTTGCAGGCAAAGCACTGGGAATTGCCAATTACCCGAGCGCAACATTATTCGGGTTTTACTGCTATAACTACTCTTCTTTCGGTGCTCCAGCACCTTACAGTCGCAAAGGAGAACCTCTATTTCCCATTTGTTTAGAAGATTTGCCTGAACATTTACAAGATCTGATCAGTTGGACTTGGTTTGATGATTTGAAATTTAGCCAATGCTCAGTGATTCAACCCATTGAACATATGAAGTGCTCAACTTGGAGGAATAGTAAATGGTGGATAGATAGTCATGGGAGAGAGCATAAACAACATCCCCCATATAAGAGTCATCAAATCATGTAGAGTAAATTGTAGGTTGTAGGTTGGATTGACACAGGAAAGCTAAGTAGAGTGACCTAATTAAACCGAGGTACACTATGATCAAAAGCCATACAGCACAAGCTCTTCATGCCTTACCCACCTCGAACTTTACTGGTCAACCTACTTAAGACCAGAGAGGTTTGCAGCATACTAAGTTATCGAGGTCTCTAATTATGATAAGTATGCAAGAGAGTATTGAATGCGTTCGCCGCCGACCGGGGATGTACTTTGGCAGCACTCGTGAACGAGGAGTAGAGCGGTTTGTTTATGAGTTAGTTGGTAATGTATTAGATTGCTATCTTCAAAAAACAGCAACCTTTGTCCAAGTCACATTGGCAGGAGACAAAATTACAGTTGCAGATGATGGGCCAGGTTTTCCCTTTGATCAACCCAGCGAACTTGAAGACATGAGTTTAGCCACCTACTTCTTAACGCACCTTCATGCCACACGCTCAGTAGATAACCATGCTCCCCATGTTCACGTAAAAACAATGGGGTTTGGTCTAGCTCCCGTTAATATTGCCAGTTCTCGAATGGTGGTGCGAAGCTGGCGCTCTGGTTCACTCTGGGAGCAAGTTTTTTGTCAGGGTGTTGCCCAGGCACCTCCCACTATACTGGATCAAGGTAATGGCAAAGGCACTCATATCGAGGTTACGCCTGACCCTGAACTATTTGGAGATGTCAAGCCCAGACCTCATATTATTCGTCAAGTCTTACTTGAGAAGGCACATCTATTTAGTGGGCTGAAAGTTGGATTTAATACAGAGCAATTTCATGCTCTAGATGGACTGAAAGCATTGGGAATGCTGCTCCTCAACTCATTCCATAGCCTGGATTATTTCTATTCATCTGATCCTCGACGCGATGATCCTTTTCATGCTGCTTTAGAATCCGAAAATATTTTTATTGAAGCCGCAGCTTTAGGAGATCAGGAAAATCAAAAGAAAATGCTCAAATTGTCTTGGGTTAATGGTGTAAAGACACTCGAAGGAGGCAGTCATGAGCAAGGTTTTAAAAAAGCACTCAAAGATATAGGATGGCGACCCAAGCTATTCCTTATTCATGTTGTAATGCTTGAGCCCGAGTTTGCTGGCCCAGTAAGGCAGAAGCTAGATGTTCCGCATGTCTGTAAAGTCGTTCGTAATGCTTTAAAAGAACCACTTCGTATGTACGTAAATCCTGAATGATAAATAGATCAGGGTAGAAAAAGAGAGCTAGATCGATTGCCTGCATCCACATTTCGCATAGCAAAATAGTCGAAGATTTCGTCTAAATCTTGACTGGCTGAAGGGGCAATGCTGATTGACTGACAAAAGATTCAGTCAGGGGAGTAGGCAGAAGAGTAGACCTGAAATTCAAGACGTTCAGAGCGAAGCTGATGCCCAGAGCGAGAAGCCATAGCGGGTACAGGCTCAGAATTAGAAG